>NZ_JBCJKS010000002.1:0-202510 GCF_039822565.1 Corynebacterium sp. SA-MJD20WY100
TGCTGGACCGTGATGCCCTCACGGATGGGGTCGAAATCCGCTATCTTCTTGCGGAGAGTAATGGGAATTGCCATCCCCACATTCTCAAGAAGCCGGAGTCCAAAAAGTCGTTAGACATCCTGTCCATAAACTTCCTGGACTCCGCGTCAAAAAACTAATTGGACTCCGAGTCCAAAAAGTCAATGGACTCCGAGTCCAAGAAGTCACTAGACATCACACCGCTAGTCCGGAATGCGGATTAGTGGAAGAAGTGGCGGGTACCGGTGAGGTACATGGTCACGCCGGCTGCCTTGGCAGCCTCGATGACCTGCTCGTCACGAATCGAACCGCCCGGCTGCACGACAGCCTTGACGCCAGCGTTGGTGAGGACCTCCAGGCCGTCCGGGAACGGGAAGAAAGCATCCGATGCCGCGAATGCGCCGCGGGCACGCTGCTCACCCTCGCCGAGGGTGTTGGCGCGCTCGACGGCCAGCTTGGCGGAGTCAACGCGATTGACCTGGCCCATGCCCACGCCCACGGAGGCGTTGTTCTTGGACAGCAGGATGGCGTTGGACTTCACAGAGCGCACGGAGCGCCATGCGAACTCAAGCTCGGCGAGGTCAGCGTCGTTGAGCGGCTCACCGCAGGCCAGCGTCCAGTTCTCCGGCTTATCGCCCTCGGCCTGGTAAGTATCCGGCTCCTGGCACAGGACGCCGCCGGAGATGTGCTTGATTTCTTCTGCCGGAGCCTCGTACTCGGCAACGAGGATGCGGAGGTTCTTCTTCTCCTTGAGGATCTCCACGGCGCCGTCCTCGTAGGATGGAGCGACGATGACCTCGGTGAAGATGTCCTTGACCTGCTTGGCCATCTCTTTGGTGACCTCGCGGTTGACGGCGATGACGCCGCCGAATGCGGAGAGCGGGTCGCACGCATGCGCGGCGCGGTGTGCCGCAGCGATGGACTCATCAGACACGGCGATGCCGCACGGGTTGGCGTGCTTGATGATGGCAACACACGGACGCTCGTGATCCCAGGCGGCGCGCCACGCGGCATCAGCATCCTGGTAGTTGTTGTAGGACATCTCCTTGCCGCCCAGCTGCTCCGCGTTGGCCAGGCCCTTGCCAGAGCCATCGCGGGTAACGGTCGCGGACTGGTGGGAGTTCTCGCCGTAGCGCAGCGTCGTGGTGGCGCCGCCCTCGGTGAGCTGGTCCACGAACCATGCGGAAACGGCCGCGTCGTAGTCAGCGGTGTGCAGGAAGGCGTCACGAGCAAGCGCGCGGCGCTCCTCGAGGGAGAAGCCACCGTTCTTCACGGCCTCGGCGACGTCAGCGTAACGCGACGGGTCGACGACAACGGCGACGGACGGGTGGTTCTTTGCGGCGGCGCGCACCATGGACGGGCCTCCGATGTCGATCTGCTCGACGCAGCCATCGAAGTCAGCACCGGACGCAACGGTCTCACGGAACGGGTAGAGGTTGACAACGACGAGCTGGAAAGCCTCAACGCCAAGCTCCTCGAGCTGTGTGAGGTGATCCGGCTTGCGGGTATCGGCCAGGATGCCAGCGTGGACCTTCGGGTGCAGGGTCTTGACGCGACCTTCGAGGCACTCCGGGAAGCCGGTGAGCTTCTCCACCGGGGTCACGTCAATACCCAGATCCGCAATCTTCTGCGCGGTCGAGCCAGTGGAGACAATCTCCACGCCCGCGGCGTCGAGCGCACGGGCCAAGTCTTCGAGTCCAGTCTTGTCGTAGACGCTGATAAGCGCACGCTTGATCTGCTTGGCGTCAGTCATAGGTTGTGTGAAATCTTCCTTGTAATAAAGATCGGTGTTAGAGATCGATGGAAAGGGCGTCGCCGTCCACGCGCGCTGCGCGCAGGACCTCGACGATGAGCTTGCGCTCAACTACTTTGATGCGCTCATGCAGGCCGGCTTCATCATCGCCGCGCTCGACCATGACGGGCCGTTGGGCGATAATACGGCCGGTGTCCACACCAGCGTCGACGAAATGGACGGTAGAACCGGTGACTTTGACCCCGTAGGCCAGCGCGTCGCGCACGGCGTGCGCGCCCGGGAACGCCGGGAGCAGCGCCGGGTGCGTGTTGATGGTGCGCCCTTCGAAGCGCTCCAGGAAAGCCGCGCCCAAAATCCGCATAAAACCGGCAGAAACCACCGCGTCCGGGCTGCCTACGGCAGCCACCAGGCGGTGGTTCCATTCTTCGCGGTCCTCGGCCAGCGCCACCACTTCCGTGGGGATGCCAGCCGCGGCGGCTCGCTCGATGCCCTGACATTCTTTGTCGGCCACAACTTTGACGACACGATACGAGTCGTCTTGATGGTCGAGGATGTTCTGAAGCAGTGAGCCGGTGCCGGAGACGAGTACAACGATCTCAAGCGGTGCGATACGTGTCGAAGTCACACACATAGAGTAGCCGGTCACACCCCAATGGCGGAATTTTTCACCGCCTAACGTTGTGTGTCCGCGTCTCTATCCTCCGCAGCGCCCTCATCAGTGACAATCTCGCCCTCGATGATCTCGCCTTCTAAGGCCTCATCATCAGAGGACTCGACGTCGAGAAGCTCGCCTTCAAGGACTTCGTCCTCGGCAGCATCGACTTCTGGCTCGTTGTCCCTCGCATCATCGTTCTTACCGGTGACTTCCGCGGTCTCAGACCCGGACGTGCCACGCTGATCCTCGGCCTCGGCCTCGACCTCTCCATCGGACCGGCTTTCGGCGTCATCAACAGACTCCGGCTCAGCGCCAGAGTCAGCTTCCGCGTCCGCGTGGAGTTCAGCGTCGGTTTTCACCTCGTCACCGAAAGCCTCGTCGTCTTTCGAATCCGCGACGCCATCGCTTGCATCGGTATCTTCCGCGACCTCATCGACTGTCTCAGCAGACTCAGCTTCGTCGGCTTCTGCATCGCCAGCCGAATCCTCCGACTCTGCGTCGAGCTCGGCGGAGTCAGACTCTACTTCGCTTTCGTCAATGACCGACTCCGCGTCAGAGGATGCCTCGTCCGCTTCCGCCACAGCAGCACCCGCGGCGCGGCGGTCGAAGAAGTAGTAGCCGGCGGCAACGAGGAGGCCGGGCACGGCCGTCCACAGGAAGGCCAAGCCAGCCGCAAGCCAGAGCATGGGGCCGACATGCCCGTAGTAGCCCAGGGCGCCGGACGTGAAGTAGCACGCGAGCACCACTCCGAATGCCGCCCAAACGCCGGCGAGTACGGCGTGGGCGAAGCTCGGGCGGGCACGGAGAAAGAGTGCAACGGCAACGAGGGCAGGCAGCGCGAGCAGGCCCACGGCCCAGGACGCGGAGTGCGCGGGAACGGCGGCCAGGATTGGCAGAGGCGGCAGAGGCACGAGCACTGTATCGAAGAGACTCACGCTCGCGGTGCCGAGGTGGAACTCGGAGCCGAGCAACACGGCGCCTGTCGCGACGATCGCGTTAGGGACATAAAGAATGGACAGCGCGATAAGCCCCGCCAGGCCCACACCGGGCAGCTGCGGATATTCGGCGAGCATGGCGGCTTGCGCGTCAAAGCGCACGATAAAGAGGACGAGGAAGACGAGTGCGGCCACGGTGGCGAACCCGATGAGCACGCGGCCCGCCGTCGACGCTGCTTCGACAACAACGCGCGGCACGCCGTAGCGGCGAGCCAGCGCGCGCCAGAGACGCGGCCCCATGCCCACCGCCATGGCGGCGAGATGCAGGATCCACACGCGCGGCAGCGTGGTGAACAGGCTCGGCGGCGCCACGTCATAGACCTTGCCCGCATCCCAGAGCATGAACCACGCGATGAGCGTGAGGAGGGTGGGCACCGCGATAAGGCAGCCCAACAGAATAAGGAGGTCCTTGACGCTCACCCGCTTCTTCACCAAGGAATGCACACGCGTGGCGAGCATGACAAAGAGCAGGCAGGCTGGCAACGCGGGAACGACGCCGATGGAGATTCCGTCGGCGCTGGCCGAGCCGAGCGTGGAAACCATCCACCCTTCGGCGATGGCGGTGGGCAGCCACGCCGCGGGCGAACCGGTGAGCAACACGAGCGCAAGGGCGACGGCGATGATGACGCCGGCCACGAGGGCATCGGGAAGCGCGACGGCAAAAAACATCCGGCGGATGCGGGCACCGAGGGTGCGAGGGGCGGCGGCCTGCTTATCCTTGCTCCGGGCGCTCACACGGGAGGCGACACGGGCGGCGGCCGGTGTGGCATGCGTGCGGCGAGGACTGCGCGAGGTGGGGCTGGTGTTCTTGCTCATGATGGAAAACACTTTGCCACGACCCAGCGGCGGGCCGCGGGTGGCACGACGAGCGACGCCCGTTTTCTATTCCTTATATATAAGGGTAAAGAAGAGGTTGAGACTCGGCGGTGGGGGTAATCAAACACGAAATTTCCGTTCGGAATGCGCCCTAAAGATACGACACAGGCTTCTATCAGATTGCTACCATCGCGACGGCGGATTGCTAAGAATCGACTAAGAACTGCTCAAGCGGCTTGCCCAGCCCTCATCGAGACGCTATTGTTACCTTTCGTTGATAACAAGTAGGTCACAAATTCGTAAACCTACAGGGCGCATCGTAACGTTTCGCGCCTGGTAACGAATGAAGGACAAGAAAGAAGAAATTAGATGCGAAGCACGACTCAGCGCGCCGGCTCCGGCCGCCACCGCAAGATCGCTACCGCACAGACCGCAAAGGGCCGCATCGCGCTCTTCACCGTCGCCGCGGGTGCCGTCTCATCCGCAGGTGTTGGTGGCGCCACGGCCGCACAGCTGCAGTCCGGTTCCGAGACTCAGGACGTCAAGCTCGCCGCTACGACCAACCCGCTGGGCGACGCTCAGGAGCAGCTGCAGCAGTCTGCCGATGACGCAATGACCGCCATCACCACCGCCCCGCAGGTCCTCAACCTTGCCGAGGTCAAGCCGGTGTCCAACCTGGACGAGCAGCTCAACACCGCCATCCAGGCATCCGAGGCCCGCCACGCTGCCGATGAAGCGGCTCGTGCGCCATCTGTCGCTCGCCCGGCCGAGGGCGCTTTCACCTCGCCGTTCGGCCCGCGCTGGGGCTCCTTCCACTACGGCATCGATATCGCCAACTCCCTGGGCACCCCGATCCTCGCCGTCATGGACGGCACCGTCATCGACTCGGGCCCGGCTTCCGGCTACGGCCAGTGGATCCGCATCAAGCACGAGGACGGCTCCGTGTCCGTCTACGGCCACATGCAGACCCTCGACGTCGCCGTCGGCGAGCACGTCACCGCTGGCCAGAAGATCGCTGGCATGGGTTCCCTGGGCTTCTCCACCGGTTCCCACCTCCACTTCGAGATCCACCCGGACGGCACGACCCCGGTCGACCCGGCCGCATGGCTCGCCGAGCGCGGTATCAACGTCTAAATAAGCGCCTCACACTTCTACTTTCGCCGAGTGCCCGCCTCCTTCACGGAGGCGGGCACTCGGCGTTTTCACCCCTTCCCACAGCACCGCACGCAGCCATGGCCACCGAACATTCAGGCCCCTCGGCCCGCCCAATCACAGACAAAGAGGGCCACACAAGACCCTGACCGCAGCTGTGTGTTAAATCACTTTTATGCACATGCCGCGTGTGGACGTGTCAGTATTTTCACCCTGAACCACCCCGCTTCACCGCTTTACTCCGGGGAGATTCACGACTTTAGTGTCAAACGGGGGTAACAACGTGCCGCTCAAACAGCCCGAAACGAAGCTCGCTCATGCGCATTTATACAAACCCCCACATCGCATTACCGAACACAAGTGCCATTGATAGCCCAATGGTTACCCAGTAATCTACCCCTAGAGTTACCCAGTAACCAACTCTATAACCAGTACACATACCGCTTTCGTGAAGGACCGTCATGTCAGTGAAACACTCACTATTGGCCCTGCTCGCCGCCGCGCCGGCGAGCGCGAGCGCCCTGCAGCATGGCTACGCGGAAGAAACGGGATCCACTCTCAACATCGGACAGGTCGCCCAAACGCTCACCCGGTTGGAGCGCGACGAGCTCATCGCTCAGTCGGGCACCACCACCGGCCCCACTGGGCGCAAGGCCGATCAGTACGCCATCACAGAGGAAGGCCGCGCAGAACTGCACCGCTGGTTCAACGCGCCCGTCCTCCCGCCGGCGGCTGACCGCGACGAGCTCGTCATCAAAGTCGCGCTCGCCGCACACCGTCCCGAGATCGATCTCGTCTCGCTCCTCGATAACCAACGCTTCGCCACGCTCCAGGCCGTCCGTGAGCTCACCGCCGCACAGCGCGACATGCCCCAGGTGCGCAGCGCTCACCGTCTCGCTTCAGAGAAACGCATCTTCGAGCTCGAAGCCACACTGCGCTGGCTCGACCGCGTCGAAGCGCTCGCTTCCCTTTCCACCCACGCACAGGAGGATGAACACCGATGAATGCCGCCTCTCCGCTCCCCCTCGAGCTCCAGGACGTCACGTGCGTCTTCGGCACCGGCGCCCGCCAAGTCACTGCACTCGACTTCGCTTCGCTCGAGCTACACCCCGGCGAGCTCGTCGCCGTCATGGGCCCCTCCGGATCCGGTAAGTCGACATTGCTCAATGTCGCAGGCCTCCTCCTACGCCCCACCTCCGGTCGCGTGCTCATCGAGGGCGTCGACACCGCGGACTTCTCCGCGCGTCGCGCCGCCCAGGCTCGCCGCAAGCACTTGGGCTTCGTTTTCCAGAACTTCAATCTTGTCTCCACGCTCACCGTCGGCGAGAATGTCACGCTGCCGCTTGAGCTCGACGGAGAGTCCCCCTCCCGCTGCCGCGAGCTTGCCGATGCCGCCCTCTCCGAGGTCGGCCTCGACGGCGCAGGGTTTGCCGATCGCTACCCCGAGGAAATCTCCGGCGGCCAGGCCCAGCGCGTCGCCATCGCGCGTGCGCTCATTGGCCCGCGCCGCGTCCTCCTCGCGGACGAGCCCACGGGCGCGCTTGATACCGCCACGGGCGAGGACGTGATGAACGTCCTGCGCGCGCGCATTGACGCCGGTGCCTCCGGACTCCTCGTTACGCACGAGCCACGCTTCGCCGCGTGGGCCGACCGCGTCGTCATGGTCCGCGATGGCCGCCTCAGCGAACCGGGCGCGCCACAGGCCGTGCGCCCGGGGCAGGAGGAGAAATAATGTCTTCTCTTGCCGCCGCCACCCGCGCCACCCGGCGCGACATGTTCCGCGCGCCCGGACGGCTCATCGCCGCGGTGTTGCTCATCGCGCTGCCCATCGCAGCCGTCGTTGCGCTGGCCATTAACGACGCCTCCGGCAGCGGGCGTCTTGCCAGTCCCGCGATTGGTGAACAACTCGCCATCGAAGGCGTGACCTGCGAGCAGGAACCGGGCGTGTACTCGGGCTCGTGCACCGGCGCTCAGCGCACGCCCACCGCGTATTCCGATGCCGAGGCCGTCGTCCCCGACTCCATCGAGATTGGTCGCCAGCTGGAGTTCACCGTAGACGTTGCGAAGGGCGCAGATACCTCGCCGACGGGTACGTACTACTCTCCCATCGTGCAGCTTTCCCCGGACTTCCTGCCTGAGGATCTCCCTACATCGCTGGGGCCTGATGAGATCTTCCTCGACAAGTTCTCCGCGGAGTCGATGGATATCTCTGTCGGCGATTCCGTCACCACGGCTCTGTCCGATGGAACGACGCGCACGCTCACCGTCGCTGCGATCTCGCCTTCCTATCAATCGCTCGTCATCGACGGCGCGCTCTACGACCGCGAGGTCGACCTCCAGACCAATGCGGAAGCCACGGTGACGTGGCTCTACCGGCCGCGCGGGGAGATCTCGTGGGCCGATGTCGAATACGTCAACGCGCGCGGCGGCATGCTGCTAAGCAACGACTTGGCCAAGCATCCGCCGGCCGACGCCCCTGAGATCAATCCGGACCACGCGAGTGCCGCGACGACGGCCTGGGCCGGCTGGACACCGGGCCAGATTGCGCTGGCAATCCTCAGCGCGCTGGCATTCTACGCGGTCTTCGCACTGCTTATCGTTCTGTTTATTTCGCCCGTGTTCTCGCTGGCGCTCGCTCGCCACACGCGACTGTTCGCGATGCTCTCCGCCCAGGGTGCGTCGCGCTGGCACATCGCGGCCGCGGTCTTGGTCTTCGCGCTCTTCGCCGGTGCCATCGGCGCCACGCTCGGCGTGGTCCTCGGCGGCAGCATCGGCTGGGCATGGTGGGCTATCGCGAGCCCCGGGTGGAGCGTGCACATCCCGTGGATAAACATCGGCGTCGCGTGGCTTGTCGCCGTACTCGGCTCGATCACCGCAGCCGCGGTGCCCGCCTATCTCACCGCGCGTAATTCACTCGCTGGAGCTCTGGCGGGCGGCACGCCTGACCGCATGGTTCGCTGGCGCTGGTGGATGGCATGCGGGCCGGCCCTGCTTGTACTCACGACCATTGGCGCTCTCGTCCTATGGTTCGCCCACACCCCAGGACGCCGCCACTATGCCTCCAGGGAAGACTGGTGGGTCATCATCGTCTTCGTCGGTCTCGTGGCAATGACCTTAAGCATCCCGGCGCTCGTCTTCTGGGTCGCGCGCACTACACGCCGCGCTCCCGTCGCGCTGCGCACCGCCGGCCGCGGGCTCACGCGCCGCTCGCTCCACACGCTGCCCGCTGTGGCGGCCATCGCCGCGCTCACCACGCTCGTGGTGGGTGGTGTCGTCTCGATGCGCACCGATGATGCCCAAGGCCAGGCCATAGCCGCGACGTACACGCCGAGCAATGTCGCCTTTGTCGATGCGGACTCCCAGGAGGCTGCCCGCGAGGGCATCGGTCGCATCGCGCCACACCTCGGCCCAACCAAGGAAGTCGACGTCTACGCACTCGATGCGGACGCGCGGCGTGAACCTTACGACCCAGACGACAGCTCGACGCAGCTGTATGTTCCCGCGGCCGCGGAGTGCGCCACTGCGTTCACCGATGACCCGAGCGCCGTGGTGTATGCCGACGCGCAGGGGCGCACAACCGACATCGATCCGGACGCCGCGCGTGCCTGCCTGTCCACGCTGGCTGGCACCACTTCATATACCTCCGAGTCGCCCCTGGGCAACCGTCTCATCGTCGCGTCCCAGGACACCATCGAGGATCTGTTCTCGCTTATTAAGTTCGACTCACCCGAGGATCGCGACCGTGCGGCGGCAACGCTGCGCGCCGGCGGCGTGGTCATCAACAAGGGACACGGCTTGGCCGACGCGAAGACCACTGAGGTCGTGTCCAAGCGCTACGACGCCGTCGAGACTGCCGATGACGGTAGCTACGCATGGGAGGAAGCAACGAAAGAAGCACGCAAGGAGCTTCCCGTAGCGGAGGCTCTGCCGCTCCACGCTGGGCCGCTCACCCTCGTGAGCGAGGATGCCGCGCGTGAGCTAGGAGTCAAGGTCATCTATGCCGGTACTGCCTTGCTTACCGATGACCCCATCACGCGCCGCCAGGACAACACCATTCGTGAGGACATTTATGGCTGGGATGAGGAAGGCAACTCCCCTGCTCCCCTGGCGTACGGGTATTCCTCCGCGGTCTACAGGTCCTACAATCCGCCGACATGGCCGTTCGCCGCCGCAGTCGCAGGTCTGTCCTTCATCGCGTTGGCACTCGTCATCGCGCTCGCCGCCGCCGGCATTCGTCGCGAGTCCCGAGTCTTCGCCTCGCTTGGCGCAGCTCCCGGCTTCGCCGCCAAGGTCGCGGCCCTGCAGGCGGGACTCGTCGCCGCCCTGGGACTGTGGACGGGCATCCTCGCCGGACATGTGGGCGCCTTCTTCTCCACTACCCGCGACGCCCACACCATTGCGGGTGAGGTGTACCGATGGGGCAGCCTTCCGTACTACCAACCGTCGTGGCTCATGATGGCCGTCGGCGTGGTCGTTCCCCTCGTCACGGCGGCACTCGCGTGGTGGGTCCACCGCCCACGGCTCGACGCACAGGGACGCGACCGAGCCGATCTGCTTCCAGGACGCGAGGCCGAGCGCTCGCTCGTTTAGCACGCAGGCGCCATCGCAGGCTCGCCACAGGGCGCGCGGTAGCGACACGCCGATGCCCACAGAATTTCCCTGCACACTCTCGCGTGCGCAGGGATTTCTTGTGCATGCAGCGTTCAAAGAAGCCGATGAGCTGGAAGGATGCCAAATGTTACAAAGACGATATTGAGTCACCCCCACCCCCTACCCCCGTTCGCTAAACCGAGACTTCACAGTTGTAACACCTTTCACATCAGTAACACGTGTAACACGCTGGCATGTTCGAATAGTTTTCGAACTTGGGGCATTTACCTGCATATTTTGAGGTGTTGCCAATGGCGGCCCCACGGGATAGCTTTTATTCCGTTGCCATAACGTGGCCGGAAATCGTGGAGCGACACGCCGACGGCCACTGGCAGTAATTTTTTTGGAATTTGTCCAACTCGAAAAGGACTCTTTTTATGAAGCGCACCCACCGCACGGGCCTCGCCGCCGCCGCGCTCATCGCGGCGCTCGGCGTCGCCCCGGCCGCCACGGCGCACACCCCGGTTGCCTCCTTCAACGTCTCGCAAGGGTCGTCCCAGTCGGAGTCGAACGGAACCGTGGACGGTGCTGGCCTCCTGGGCGCCGCCATCGGCTTTGCTCAGGCGGCGAACGGCGTCCTCAACGAGGGCGTTGTGCCGACTATCGATTACAAAGCAGAGACCAACGAGCTCAACATCGTGCTGGACCCGTCCATCGTGCCGGGCCTGTCTGAGGCTTTCGCTCCGTCGACGGGTACGAGCACGCTCAACACGAGCATGCGCGGCCGCACGGCCTCCGGTGCCACGGTGGTCTTCCCGACCTCGGGTACCTACACCTCCGGCTTCGGCCAGCGCTGGGGTGCAATGCACAACGGCATCGACATCGCCAACCCGATTGGCACACCGATTGTCTCCGTCATGGACGGCACCGTCATCAGCTCGGGCCCCGCACAGGGCTTCGGCAACTGGATTCGCGTCCAGCACGACGACGGCTCCGTGTCGGTCTACGGCCACATGCAGGCCAGCTCCCTACTCGTGGGCGTGGGTGAGCGCGTGAGCGCCGGCCAGCAGATTGCGTCCATCGGCAGCGAGGGACAGTCCACCGGCCCGCACCTGCACTTCGAGATTCACCCGGACGGCACCACGCCGGTGGATCCGCAGGCCTGGTTCGCTGAGCAGGGCATCAACTTCTAGTTGCAGCCCGGCTTACCGGGCACGGTCTAAAGCTTTTCCATCGGCACACCACCGATGAGCATGAGTCGGACCGTGCCCGCCGAGCCGAAATCAATGGTCACCGTCGCGCGAGCGCCGGTGCCACTGGCGGCCACCACCTTGCCGAGTCCGTACTTGGCATGGTTGACGCGGTCGCCGACCTCAAGGTGAAGATTCTTGTTCTTTGGCATGGACGAGGACGGTTCACGGCGCCGCTGCGTTGGGGAAGACGCGGACGACCCGGAGCCACGCGAGCCGCCACCGCGGCTGCTCCCGTATCCCGACCAGTCACGGCCGAAGCTGCGGCCATAAGAATAATCGTCTCCACCACTGCCCCACGCTCCAGCTCCGTGACCAGAGCTGGACAAACTGGAATCGGGCTCTTCACGGCGCCAGTCGATGAGATCCTCCGGGATCTCGCCGAGGAAGCGGCTGGCCGGGTTCGTTAAAGGATTGCCCCACGACGAACGCAGAATTGCTCGAGTGAGATACAGCTGCTCACGGGCACGCGTGATGCCGACATACGCCAGACGGCGTTCTTCGCTCAGTTCCTTCGGGTCTCCGAGGGAGCGCATGTGCGGGAATTGGCCGTCCTCCCAGCCGGTGAGGAAGACGACTGGGAACTCCAAGCCCTTGGCGGTATGCAGCGTCATGAGTGTCACGACTCCCTGTTCGGAGTCCGGAATCTGATCCGCGTCAGCGACCAGCGAGACCTTCTCCAGGAAGGCTTGCAGGGAACCCGGCGCGGCTTCTCCTTCTTCTTGGGCCTGCGCGAGCAAGTCCTTATCGTCGTCATCCATAAACGCCATCTGGTTCGCGGCCTCCGAGGAGAACTCGCGCGCGACGGACACCAACTCGTTGAGGTTATCGAGGCGCGCACCATCCTGTGGATCATTCGACTGCTCGAGCTGTTCTTTATATCCCGTCGCCTCGAGGATCGCCGTGATGAGCTCGCCCAGATCTGGCTGCCCTGTCACCTCATTGGTCATGCCCGGCAGCTGTGCGCGCAGGCCATCCATCATCTCATTGAAGCGCCCCACCGCGTTGCGTGCACGGGCGCCGAGGCCTGGGACCTTGTCCACGGCGGCATCGACAAGCGCGCGGCCAAAGCTCACCCCCATATTGTCCGCATGGACCGCAATGTGGCCCTGGGCTGCGTCGCCGATCGCACGCTTAGGCACGTTGATAATGCGGCGCAGGCTCACCGTGTCATCCGGGTTATCCATGATGCGCAGGTAGGCCACGATATCGCGGATCTCACGACGCTCGTAGAAGCGCGTGCCGCCGACCACCTTGTACGGGATGCCCGAGCGCATGAAAATATCCTCCACCGCGCGCGACGCGTTGTTCGTGCGGTACATGACCGCGATATCGGAGTAGTTGCGTCCGCTATCCGCGAGCTGGTCGATCTCCTGGGCGATGAACCGGGCCTCATCGTGCTCGTTGTCCGCGACGTAACCGATGATCTTGGCACCCTCACCGTGGGCGGTCCACAGGTTCTTCTCGCGGCGGTGCTCGTTCTGCGCGATGACGGCGTTCGCGGCGTTGAGGATATTCTGCGTCGAGCGGTAGTTCTGCTCGAGCAGAATGGTGCGCGCCTGCGGGTAGTCGCGCTCGAATTCCTCGATATTGCGAATGGTCGCCCCACGGAAGGCGTAGATGGATTGGTCCGAGTCGCCTACGACGCACAGTTCCGGATTGGGTGCCACGCCATCGCCGACCAACGCGGAGACGAGACGGTACTGCGCGTGGTTGGTGTCCTGATACTCGTCAATGAGCACATGGCGGAAACGCCGACGATAGAAATCCACCACCTGCGGGTGCTGGGTGAAGATGCGCACGACCTCACCAATGAGGTCATCGAAGTCCACGGCGTTGGCCGCGCGCAGGCGGCGCTGGTACTCGGCGAAGACCTGCGCGACTGTTGTATCGAACGGGTTCTTCGTCTTCGAGGCCTCCGCGAGCGCCTCCTCCGGACCGACGAGCTCATTCTTGTGATTCGAAATCTGGTTAGCGAGGACGCGGCCGGTGTATTTCTTCAGGTCCAGCTGCATGTCCTTGGCAATCATGGTGAGCAGCCGGCGCGCGTCGTCGCCGTCGTAGATCGTGAAGTTCGTGTTCAGCCCCGGCACAAGCTGCGCGTTCTGGCGCAGGATGCGCACACAGATGGAGTGGAACGTGGAGACCCACATGCGCTCCGCAACGGGACCTACGAGCTGCCCCACGCGCTCTTTCATTTCCGCCGCCGCCTTGTTGGTAAACGTGATGGCGAGGATCTGCCACGGCTGCACGCCGCGGCGATGCATGAGGTACGCGATGCGGCGCGTAAGCACCGCCGTCTTGCCTGAGCCCGCGCCGGCCACAATGAGCAGCGGCGCACCGATGTGCTCCACGGCTTCTTTCTGCTGGGGGTTGAGACCCGCAACGAGCGGGTCCTCCCCCGCTGGCTGGCCGTTATCGGCGGCCTCTGCAGCGCCCGCGGGCGCGCCGAAACCGCCCTGGGTGCGCGGACGGAAGCCCGGCACGGGTGCCTGGGACGCACGCGCGGCGCTATCTCCGCCAAAGGGATTCTGGCCGGCATTGGGCGTGGAGCCGGAGTCCGACGTCGCGGCAGGGTTCGAGTTAAAAGGAGACGCGTTATCCATGATGGCTTACAACCGTACTAGCAGGCGCCGACACGAGTCGTTCCCCACGCCCAAACACCCGCCCCTATGCTTGGCTTTTGGTGTGTCCGCGACTACATTATGAGCGCATGAGCGCTGACACTAACTCCGGTACCGATTTGCCCGAGGGCACCGACATCCCTGAAACCGGCACGACCACCCCGAACGTCGAGTCTGACTTTGACGTCCGCATGCCGTCCGGCACGGACGATCCCCTCTCCGACGCGGAGATCCAGCGCTACCGCGAGGAGATCAACCGCATGGACCGGATCATCCTCGACGCCGCCAAGCGCCGCCAACAGGTCTCCCAAGCCATCGGGCGCACGCGCATGAGCTCCGGCGGCACGCGCCTGGTCCACACCCGCGAGGTGCAGATCATCAACCAATTCCGCGATGAGCTGGGCGAGGAAGGCCCTGCCATTGCGTCAGCGTTGCTACGCATGGGCCGCGGGCGCCTGGGCTAGACACGAGCACTGTGGCGAAAATCCCCGATCGGGCACCATCTTTCGCTATCTTTGCCCGCTCGTGCGTGAAACTTTTGGACTACGGTAGGAAGACGTAAAAGACCCCGCCTGAATAAGCGAAGGAAGGCACCGCCTTATGTCCATTACGTCGAACCCTCAGTGGAACGCTCTCACCGAGCTCGCCGCAGCTCCGCGCCCGAATCTGCGTGAGCTCTTCGCCACAGATCCCAACCGCACGAAGAACTGGACGTTCGACGCCGCTGGCTGGCACGTCGATCTGTCGAAGAACCTCATCGACGACGCTGTGCGTGACGCGCTCCTCGACATGGCCCACGCGGCGGGCATCGAGTCTTCCCGCGACAAGATGTTTGCGGGCGAGCACCTCAACTCCACCGAGGACCGTGCCGTCCTCCATACCGCACTGCGTGCTCCGGCGGGCACCACGCTCACCGTCGATGGCCAGGACGTGGACGCCGATGTCCAGGAAGTGCTCAACCGCATGGAAGGCTTCGTCGCCTCCCTGCACAACGGCTCCTGGACCGGCCACTCCGGTAAGAAGATTAAGACCGTCGTCAATATCGGTATTGGCGGCTCGGACCTCGGCCCGGCCATGGCCTACAAGGCACTGCGCACCTACCTCGCCGGCGATATTGAGGCGCGCTTCGTCTCCAACGTCGACCCCTCCGATATGGCGGCCAACCTCGCGGATCTCGATCCGGAGACCACCCTGTTTATCGTCGCCTCCAAGACCTTCACCACGCAGGAAACCCTCACCAACGCCCACGCGGCACGCCGCTGGATGCTCGAGGCCTACGACGGCGATACCGAGGCCATCGCCAAGCACTTCGTCGCCGTGTCCACCAACGCGGAGAAGGTCGCCGAGTTCGGCATCGATACCGCGAACATGTTTGGATTCTGGAACTGGGTGGGCGGCCGCTACTCCGTTGACTCCGCCATTGGCCTGTCGCTCATGGCCGCCATCGGCCCGGAGAACTTCCGCGAGTTCCTCGCTGGCATGCATGCCATGGATAAGCACTTCCGCACCGCGCCGCTCGAGGAGAACGTTCCGGTCCTCATGGGTCTGCTCGGCGTCTGGTACACCGACTTCCTGGGTGCGCAGACGCACGCCGTGCTCCCCTACTCCCAGGATCTCGCCCGCTTCCCTGCGTACCTGCAGCAGCTGACCATGGAGTCCAACGGCAAGTCCGTGTGCCGCGGCGGCAAGGATGTGGACTACAACACCGGCGAGATTTACTTCGGCGAGCCGGGCACCAACGGCCAGCATGCCTTCTTCCAGCTCATGCACCAGGGCACTCACCTCATCCCGGCTGACTTTATTGGCTTTGCCCGCCCGCGTGAGGACTTCCCCACGGCGGACGGTTCGGGTTCCATGCACGACCTGCTCATGGGCAACTTCTTCGCGCAGACCAAGGTCCTGGCTTTTGGTAAGACCGCCGAGGAGATCGCCAACGAAGGCGTCGACCCCGAGGTCGTCCCCCACAAGGTCATGCCGGGCAACCGCCCCACCACCACGCTGGTCGCCGAGGAGCTCACCCCGCACGCCCTCGGCGCGCTCATCGCCCTCTACGAGCACATCGTGTTCACGGAGGGCATGATCTGGCACATCAACTCCTTCGACCAGTGGGGCGTGGAGCTGGGCAAGCAGCAGGCGAATGACCTGGCCCCGGCTGTCTCCGGTAAGGAAGAGGTCAACTCCGGCGACACCTCCACCGACGAGCTCGTGCGCTGGTACCGCCAGAACCGCTAAGACTACATCGCGCGTTTCGTCCTCGCCAGTAGCGCGCAAAGGAGAAACTCTCAGTTCACCATCGCGGTGGAACTGAGAGTTTCTTTTTAGGATTGGGACGGGTCCTGCTGCTTCTTATCCCACAAGTGCCTGCGGACCAAGAAGAGAGGCAACACGAGGACGAAGTAGAACGCCATGTACCCCACGACGTTGAGAATCACTCCGTCCGAAGTCACCTCGCTCTACGGCACGCCTTACCTCATTTAGAGGACGCCACCCCGCCCCAGCCTGTCACCTGGCTTACATAGAACGTCGCAATGACCAGCAAAGGAAGGATGCGAACTCCTCAAGCCTTTCTAGATCACTGACGGGAACGATTGCCGCAACGCGTTTCCCATTGCGGGTAACGATCGTCCGCTTCCCGGTAAAGCGACTTTCATCAATAGTGAGGCCCAATTCGCCGCGGTAATCCCGCTGCGTACTCCGCCCTGCAGGATGCCATCGATGCTCTCGAGACTGATCCGTGCCCCCACGGGCTACGAGAAACTCCAAAGGCGAGAGGGCTATCGCATCCGCGTGGGAAGGTACCACGTGGTGTACACCGTTGACCAAGGACAATTCGTCATCGAGACTTTTACCCTCGGTGCGCGCGGAGGTGTCTATAAGAAAGAGGGACGCCCACATCAACCGTGACGTCCCTACATTTCCAGTTTGAACTGTGTTTACGCTGCGCTCGATCCCTCTTCCTTCGAGCTCAACGCAAAGCCGTCCACAGTGACCTTCTTCTGTGCGACGCCGTTCTCCGGTGCGGTGGCGCTGGCAGTGGCCTTGCCGGCCGGGCAGTTGAAGGTCACGTCCACGGTGGTGCCGGCTGGGGCGTCGAAGCCCACGGTGCCGTTCTCCGCGGTGAATTTGAGTTCCTTGGTCTGGATCTCCGGCCACGTGCTCGTGTAGGAACACCGCATGGGAAGGCCGGCGCGGTCCACGACGGTGAAGATGACGGTGCCCTTCGTCTCGGTCGGGGCGCTTGAGCCGAGTCCCGGCACGAGGGAGGCGATCAGCGTGATGATGAGCGCGACCACCGCGGCGGCAGGGCCGGCGAGCTGTTGCAGCTTATCCTGGCTAAAACCAGGCATGACGAACTCCTTGTAAAAATGAAAATTAGGTTATCCTCAGCCTATCCCATTTCCGCTGCCGAAAACCGGTTTCTGGAGAAAACTCTTAGAGCTTGATCATGGGCTCCCAGCCGTGCGGGATTTCATCCGAGTCCACGATCTTGCGGCCGAACGGGAAGCAGGTCACCGGGATCATCTTGAGGTTAGCCAGGGCCACCGGGATACCCACGATGGTCACGGTCTGCGCGAGCGCGGTGGCGACGTGGCCGATGGCCAGCCAGAGACCTGCAACGAGAAACCACACCACGTTGGAGACGGCCGACATGCCGCCGGTGCCTCGGGCAGGCTGCACGACGGTCTTGCCAAAGGGCCACAGGGCAAAGCGTGCCATGCGGAACGAGGCCACGCCCATGGGGATGGTGACCACGAAGATGCAGGCGAGGATGCCTGCCAGGAAGTAGCCCAAGGCGAGCAGGAAGCCGCCGGAGATAAACCAAATCACGTTGAGAATCGTCTTCATGAGCCCCAGCCTAGCCGCACAGACCTGCAGGGCGCGGGGGTGGAACGCTCGGATCGCCGCCAGCGTCACCAGCGCCTAAGATTAAGCACCGTCATGAGCACACCTACCCCGCCAAAGAACATCCGCTATCCGCGCATCACTGCACTCATCGCTATCATCCTGACCGCGGTGAATTTGCGCTCCGTCATCACGGCGATCTCCCCACTCATTCCGGAGATCCAAGCCTCCACCGGCATGAGCGGAACCATGGTTGGCATCATCGGCACGGTACCCACGGCAATGTTCGCGGCATCGGCGTTCGTACTCCCCCGCATCAAGGAACGCTTCACGCTCAGCGAGATGATGCTCCTCTCGCTCGGGCTTACCGCCGTGGGCCAGCTGCTGCGCGTCGTCTATCCCAACGAGTGGCTGTTGCTCGTCGGCTCACTCATCGCGCTGTTTGCCATCGGCATCCTCAACGCGACCATGCCACTTGTCGTGCGCGAATACTTCCCGCGTCACGTGCCCAGCATGTCGCTCACCTTCATGATGTCGAGTCAGATCATGCTCGCCACAGCACCCATTGTCGCCGTGCCCATGATGGACTGGGCGGAGAACATGGGCCTGCCCGGCTGGCAGATTTCGCTTGGCTCCTGGGGTGTGCTCGCCGCCATCGCGGCAGTGAGTTGGATGCCGCTGCTCATCCACCGCGGCCCGAACCCCATCGACACCGCGCCCGAGCCCAACTTCCGTCTGCCGGTGTGGCGCACCACCATCGGCGTCGGTCTGGCCTTCATGTTCGGCTCCAATTCGCTGGTGGCCTACACGATGATGACGTTCATCCCGCAGATCTTCACCAACGCTGGCCAGACCGCGCAGTATGGGGCGAATATGCTCGCCATCTTCAGCGCGCTGGGCATTCCTGTCACACTCGTCGGCCCGTGGCTGGCAGGTCGTTTGGCCAACGTCTTCCCCGTCGTCATCATGTCCGCGGTCTTCTTTTCTGCCGCGCTGTTGGGCCTTGCTTTCGCCCCGCTCGCAGCGCCGTGGCTCTGGGTCACGCTCGCCGCCGTCGGTACCGTCATCTTCCCCATGGGCATGGTGCTCGTCAATATCAGGGCACGCACCCTCGAGGGCGCCACCGCGCTCACCTCTTTCGGCCAGGGTGTGGGCTACACCTTTGCCTCGCTCGGTCCCCTGCTCACCGGCGCGGCACACGAGGCGACCGGCTCCTTCTTCATTCCCCTCGCGGTGATGGCCGCCATCGGCCTCGTTACCCTCGTCGCCGGCTACTTCGCGTCTCGCCAGACCTATGTCGAGGATCAGCTCCCCGCATAACGCGCGACCTCTCGCGCCATCACCCCGGTAATGAGCGCAATTTCCCGCTCCTCCAGCGGCCGCGACAAGCTAAAGCGCAGGGCTTCCTCCTCGTTCAGGCCCAAGGCCGTCAGCACCGGCGAGGTCCCCTGCCCGCACGCTGAGCCTGCCGATGCCGCCACTCCCGCCGCGTCCAGAGCCACCAGCAGCGCGTCGCCGGAGACGCCGTCGACGACAAACGAGGCATGTCCAGGCAGACGTTCCTCCGGGTGCCCCGTGAGCCGCGCACTCGGCACCCGCTCCAGCACCGCGGCGATGAGCGCATCCCGGCTGTTCATGAGCACCACCGCGCGCTGTGCGACGTCACGCCGGTGCGCCGCCACGGCCGCCGCAAATCCTGCAATGCCTGCAACATTCTCCGTCCCGGCGCGCCGCCCTCCTTCCTGAGCGCCGCCATGGAGCAACGGCTCAAGCTCCACCGCCCGCTGCAGAAGCAGCGCGCCCACGCCCTGCGGGCCGCCAAATTTGTGGGAGGCCAGCGCCACCGCATCCGGTCCCGGTCCCGGCCACCCGTCCGCCGCAAGGCTAAAGGGCAACGCGACCGCGGCTTGAACCGCATCGAGGTGGACCAGCGCCCCCACCGCGTGAGCGCGCTCCACCACCGCAGCGACGTCCTGCACGGTTCCGATATCCGAGTTCGCCGCGCCTATCGCAACGAGCGTCGTCTCCAGCGCCAGCTCCCCCATCTCCACGCGTCCCGTCGCGTCGACGTCCGCATAGTCGACCGCGAAGCCGTGCATGCGCTCCAGGTAGGCGACCGACTGCGCCACTGCGGAATGCTCAATGCGCGTCGTCACAATCCGGCGCCCGCGTGGGTGCGCCAGCGCCAGACCGAGGACGCCTAAGTTATTCGACTCGGTCCCGCCCGAGGTAAAGACCACGCCTTCCGGCGCCACGCCGAAAGTTGCGGCGACCGTCTCCCGCGCATGCTCGAGTTCCCGGCGCGCCGCCGCGCCCGCGGCATGCAGGCTCGAGGCATTCGCCTGCCCTGCGTCCCACACGCGCTCCATCGCGGCGCGCGCCTCGGGGCGCAGCGGCGCCGTCGCCGCGGCATCGAGGTACATCACAGCTCGTCGAGCCCCAAGTCGAGCACGCCCGCGCTGTGAGTGATTGCGCCGACGGAAATGACATCCACGCCCGTCGCCGCGATCTCTGCAGCCGTCTCGAGAGTGACGTTACCGCTCGCCTCCACGATCACACGGCCTGCGATGAGCTCCACCGCCGCCCGTACATCCGCGAGCGTGAAGTTATCAAGCAAGATCGTGTCGACGCCCGCGTTCACAACGGCCTCGACCTGGTCCAGGCGGTCGACCTCCACGATGATCGACGTTGTATGTCCCACCCGCTCGCGCAGTCCGCGCAGCGCCGCCGTCAATTCCGTGGCCGAAGCCTGCGCCACGCCGAGCGCCGCCAGATGGTTATCCTTCACCATCACCGCGTCCGAGAGCCCGAAGCGGTGGTTCGTCCCGCCGCCCACGCGCACCGCGTGCTTTTCGAATGCGCGCAGGCCCGGCGTCGTCTTGCGGGTATCTGCGATGCGTGCAGGTCCCGCGAGCTCCACGAAGCGCGCGGTGAGGGTCGCAATAGCGCTCATGCGTTGTGCGAAGTTGAGCGCCGTGCGCTCTGCCGTGAGAATTGCCCGCGCCGGTCCCTCCACCACGGCCAGGCGCTCGCCCGCGGCAAAGCGCGTGCCCTCAGGAGCGAGCTCCGCCACGGCGACGCTCACCTGGCGGAAGACTTCTTCGATGACGGCACCACCGGCGAAGATGCCGGGCTCACGCGCGACGACGGCCACGCGCAGCGTTGCCTCCGCCGGGATCGCGGCCTCGGCCGTGGTATCGCCCCACGGCGCATCCTCGCGCAGGGCCGCGGCGACCGCAGTACGGATGGTCTCGGAAGTTAGCATGCGGTGACCTCAGCTTTCAGTCGCTGCGCGCGGGCGTGTACCTGACGCGGGTCGGTGTGCGGATAATCGGTGCGTTGATGGGCGCCACGCGACTCGGTGCGCTCCAGTGCGCCCGCGGCGATGAGCTTTCCGATGCCCACCACGTCCGCCGCCGTCTCATCCGTCACGGTCGCCAAGGTGGCGGCGGCGTCGCGAATGCCCTCCCCATCGCGCTCGATGCCAAGGCCTGCCGCGATGGCATGCTGGGCGTCAGCCAGCGTGCCGTTGCCGGCCCGTGTGGCCGGGGCGGCTGGGGCGGCTGGGGCGGCTGGGGCGACGTCCATGACGGCACCCTGCAGTCGCGAATCGTCGAAGCGCCACTCTCCGCTTGCGGCCGCGGTGGGATCTGCGGCGGCCGCGTGGCCTGCTGCGTCGCCAAAGACGAGGCCTTCAAGCAGCGAATTCGAGGCCAAGCGGTTAGCGCCGTGCACGCCAGTATTCGCGACCTCGCCAGCGGCGTAGAGTCCCGGCACGCTCGTGCGTCCATGGATATCCGTGGCGACGCCGCCCATTGAATAGTGCGCGGCTGGCGCGACGGGCACGGGTTCGCGCGTCCAGTCATAGCCTGCGGCAGCGAGCATGCAGGAGATGCCGGGAAATTCAGCCGCGAGGCGACCAGGCTCGTTGCCCTCGACGGCCGTGGCGTCGAGCCAGATATGCCCACCCGTCGCATTCTGCGCACGAAAGATGGCAGCCGCCACGACGTCACGCGGCGCGAGCTCCCCGCGCGGGTCCACGTCGAGCATAAAGCGCCGGCCCGCGTCGTCGCGAAGCACGGCACCGGCGCCGCGCACGGCCTCGGAGATGAGGTGGCGCGTGCCTTCGAGCACCGTGGGATGGAACTGCACGAATTCCATGTCCGCGACGAGCGCACCGGCCCGCGCGGCGGCGAGAAGGCCTTGGCCGGTGGCTCTGGGCGCGCCGGTCGAGCGCGGGTATACCCCGCAATATCCGCCGGTGGCGAGGACGACGGCATCGCCAAGCAGGATGCCCCGGTTCGTTTTCGCGCCGGTCACGACGCCGTCGCGCAGGACGAGCGAATGCAGCGCGCACTCCGGTAGCTGGGTGATCCCAGGGGTTCGCGCGATCTCGCCGCGCAGGAACTCATGGAGCGACGCGCCTGTGCGGTCGCCGCCCGCATGGATAATGCGCGAGAAGGCATGCGCGGCCTCCAGTCCTTGGTCCAGCCTCCCGTCACCGTGGCGGTCGGCAGGGAAACCTGCGTCGAGCAGCGCACGGACGCGCCCCCGGCCGCGGCGCACGAGCTCGCGGGCGGCGCACTCGTCGACGAGACCTGCACCCGCGGCCAAGGTATCGGCGAGGTGCGACTGCCAGGTATCCGCCGGGGCGAGGGCCGCTGCAATTCCGCCTTGGGCAAGCTGCGTGCTGCCCGCGCTTCCCTGAATGGAGGGGCCAGGATAGGCGAGCGTGACGTGTGCGCCCGCGGCGTGGGCGGCAAGCGCCGCGCTCATGCCCGCAACGCCGGAGCCGACAACGAGAACGTGACGCATCTAAGCCACCTTCGGACGGGCGGCGAGCATGCGTTCGAGGGCGACGCGGGCATCGGCTGCCACCGCGTCGTCGACCGTGATGCGGTTGGGTATCTCGCCAGCGACGAGGGACTCGAGGGTCCACGCGAGGTAGGCCGGATGGATGCGGTACATCGTCGAGCACGGGCAGACCACCGGGTCGAGGCAGAAGATGGTGCGGTCCGGGTACTGCGCGGCGAGGCGACTGACGAGGTTGATCTCCGTGCCGATGGCGAGCACGTCGCCCGGCCGGGAGGCTGCGACCTCGCGGCGAATGAGCTCGGTGGAACCGGCGGCATCGGCAGCCTGCACGACGGGTGCCGGGCACTCGGGGTGGACGATGACGCGCACGCCGGGGAACTCGGCGCGGGCGCGCTCAATCTGAGCGACGGTAAAGCGCTTGTGCACGGAGCAGAAACCATCCCACACGATGACGCGAGCGCGCTCGAGCTCCTCCGGGGTGAGGCCCTTCCGCGGGTTCCACAGCACGATCTCCTCGTCCGGGATGCCCATGACGTGCGCGGAATTGCGGCCCAGATGCTGATCCGGCAGGAAGAGCACGCGCTGGCCCTGCTCGAAGGCCCACTCGAGGACCGTCGTGGCGTTCGAGGAGGTGCACACGATGCCTCCGTTGCGGCCGCAGAAGGCCTTGATATTCGCGGCCGAGTTCATGTACGTCACCGGGACGGGCGCCTCGATGGCCGCCGTGATGTCAGTCCAAGCGCGCTCGACCTGCGCGAGCGTTGCCATATCCGCCATGGAGCACCCCGCAGCGAGATTAGGCAGGATGACAGCCTGGTCCGCGCCCGAGAGGATATCTGCGGTCTCCGCCATGAAGTGCACGCCGCAGAAGACGAAGGCGTCTGCTTCCGGATGCGCCTTCGCGGCTTTCGCCAGGTTGAAGGAGTCGCCCACGAAGTCTGCGTATGTCACGACCTCGTCGCGCTGGTAGAAGTGCCCGAGGATCTTCACGCGTTCGCCCAAAGTTTCCTTCGCCGCGGCGATCATGGCGTCGAGTTCCTCGGGGCTGGCTTGGGTGTAGCGCTCCGGCAGTGCGCTCTGGTGCGGCGCATCTACAGGGAACGGGTCCGCGATGGAGGCGCCCGGGCCGTAGCTCGAGTCCTGATTAAGCGCCCACGGGTCTTGGGCAAGATCGGTGCCGCAGGCTTCGTCCTTTGCGGCAAGCCTGATGAGTTCGCGCACGCTGGGCATGGTGGTCTTCTTTCTAGTCTTCTTCGGGGCGGTATCTGTAGGTTTTTGCGGGTCGATGCTTCACGCCCGCCAGGGAGTGGCCGGTTTCTTCCAACGTCTTCGACGCCAGCATCTGTCTTCGGAAATTCGCCGGATCCAACGGGTGGCCGAGGATGATCTCGTGGACTTCGCGCAGTTGCGCGAGCGTGAACTCGGGGTCGAGGAAGCGGTGCGCCACGGCGGCATACGCCGTGCGCGAGCGCAGCCTTGTGAGCGCCGTCGCGATGATCTCCCCGTGGTCGAAGGCGAGATCCGGCAGGGCGTCGGCGCGGAACCACGCGACGTTGGCGTCCTCCCCGGCCGCGGCGGTGGCGCCTGCGGCATCGCGCGCGCTGTACTGCGCCCAATAGGCGATGGTGACAAGGCGCTCGGCATCCGCGCTGCGTTCGACCGAGCCGAAGGAGTAGAGCTGCTCCAGGTAGCTAGGCTCGATGCGCGTGGCTGCCACAAGGGTCGCGTGCGCGGTCTGCGTGAGCGTCTGGTTCCAGGCGGTGGGCCCGCCGGGCAGCGCCCACGCATCTTTGAAGGGTGCACGCACGCGGCGCACGAGGGGAAGCCACAGGCCCTGCTCCTCGTCTTTGGCGTGGGCACGCGCATGCGCCGGTGGCCGCAGCGCAAAGGCCACGGTGGACACGGCGACGCGCGGCGACTGCCGCCGCCGCTCCGCGACGTTGAGTTTCTGCCAGTCGCTCATGGGCCGCTCACCTCCACTTTTAGTTAAGGTCATTATGACTTTAAGTGAAGAGTAGTGTTGTCTCCTTCACGATGTCAAGCATCTTCTGCGGGCGGGGCTAGCGCCTACGCGCCGCGCGGGCCCAGCTGGCAATGCGGGCACCACCAGATAATGCGCTCCAGCTCCCCTTCGTCGCCACCGGCATCGACGCCGCCCAGCACCCCTTTTTCAATGGGTGTTCCGCACCGCCGGCAGCGTGCGTTATTGCGTCCGAAAACGTACGTCGTCTCCCCGGCGCGGCGTACCCCCGTGGTGACGCGAATGAGCGAGAACCGATTGGCCCACATGCTCTTCCGCGAGACGTCCACGATCTTCTCGACGTCGACGTCGCCGACACGCTCCGCGGGATGCATGCCCGCGATAAAGCAGGCCTCTGCACGGTACTCGTTGCCAATGCCCGCGACATTCTTCTGATCGAGCAGCGCCGCACCGATGGGACGGTCGGGCCGTGCCTCGATGCGCCGGATCGCCTCCTCGCGCCCGCCATTTGTCTCCCAGTCCGGGTCGAGGATGTCTGGGCCCAGATGCGCGATGCGCCCTAGGTAATCCGACTCCGGATAGACCTCCACGAACCCGAGAGTATGACCGACGACCTCGATATCGCGCGGCTCGTTGGCCAGCTGCAGCACCACACGCGCGGTATGCCCGGGAGCGCGCCACGTGTCCCCGGCGTAATGGATGTGCCACTGGCCTTCCATCTTCAGGTGCGTATGCAGGATGAGCGGCTCGTCCTCGTCGCCCGCGAATTCCATGAAGAGATGCTTGCCATAGGGCCACACGGCCACGCACTCCATCGCGTCAAAGCGCGCGAGCGCATAGCGCGGCACCCGCACCGAGGTCTTAGTCACTTTGCGGCCCACCATGAACTGCATGCGTTCGGCCAGCTGCAGGACGGAATCACCCTCAGGCATGCAGCACCTCCAACTGTGACTCCCCGCGGCAGATTGACGTCGTACAAGTTTACGCCTTGTCCGACGCCTGCTTGCTTCTGCGAGCACCCGCGTACCGTGGACAGCGAACATCGACTACAAGGAGGAAATAATGTCTGAACTGCGCACCGACCACGGACCGAATCCCTACGTTCTCGATATCGAGGCCACGACAGTAGAAAACGAAGCCTTCCGCGACACGCTGTGGACCGGTCAATTTCTACAAATGACGGTGATGGCTATCCCCGCCGGTGGCGAAATCGGCGCCGAAGTGCACGAGGACCATGACCAGTTCTTGCGACTCGAAGCCGGCCGCGGCCGCATCATGATTGGCGAGTCTGAGGACAACCTCGACATCGACCAAGAGGTCGAAGACGATTTAGCGATCTTCGTGCCCGCAGGCAAGTGGCACAACTTTGTCAATGAAGGCGAGGAGACCGTGAAGCTGTACTCCATCTACGCCGCCCCGGATCACGTCAAGGGCACCTTCCACCAGACCAAGGAAGACGCGGACAACGATCCCAACGAGCAAGACTAAACCATGCCCTGGCAGCGGCTCTGCCGCCGCTGCCAGGAATCGACTTATCTGTTTTCGCCCCGCCTAAGCGCGTTCGGAGGCAATCCGCGGCACCGACGCCCCACGCTCCCACGGCGTGATGACATGCTCGCGCTTCAGGTCGCACACAGAGGACACGCCGAGCAGCGTGCAGGCAGTCTCCAGTTCGGAGGTGAGCAGCTCGATGGTGCGGTCGACGCCTTCGCGCCCGCCCGCCATGAGACCGTAGAGATAGGCGCGGCCGATGAGGACGAAGTTCGCGCCGAGTGCCAGGGCAATCGCGATATCGGTGCCGGACATGATGCCGGAGTCGTAGACGATCTCGGCGTCGGGGCCGAGCTCCGCACGGATGGCTTCGAGAGCACGCAGCGTATTGACCACGCGGTCGAGCTGGCGGCCGCCGTGCGAGGAGACCACCACGCCATCGGCGCCGAGCTCGATGACCTTGCGAGCGTCAGCAGGGTTGACGATGCCCTTGACGAGCATCTTTCCGTCCCACTGCTCGCGAATCCACGCCAGGTCATCGAAGTTGAGACCCGGGTCGAACATCGTGTTGACGAGCTCGCCCAAAGTACCCGTGGTCGAGGTCAGCGACGCGAAGGTGACCGGGTCCGTCGTGAGGAAGTTGAACCACCACTCCGGGCGCCATGCGGCGTCAAGAACCGTGCCGGCGGTGAGCCGCGGCGGGATGCGCATGCCGTTGCGTGTATCGCGCAGGCGCTGGCCCGCGACCGGGGTATCGACAGTGACGACGAGCGTGTCGTAGCTACTCGCCGCCGCGCGACGCAGCAACTCCGCGCTGGCCGCGCGGTCCTTCCACAGGTAGAGCTGGAACCAGCGGCGCCCGCGTCCGGAGGCCCGCTCGACCTCCTCCACTGAGCGAGTACCCATTGTCGACAGCGTGAACGGGATACCCGCCGCCGTTGCTGCCGATGCCCCAGCATCCTCACCCTCAGCATGCATAAAGCGCGTAAACCCGGTCGGCGCAATGCCGAACGGCAGCGCGGAACGCCCACCCGCAATGTCGACGGACAGGTCGAGCTCCGTGGCACCCGTGAGCACGTTAGGCAGCAGGCGAATGGAACGGAAGGTCTCCCGCGATTCGTCATAGGTAACCTCGTCGCGCGCGGCGCCGTCCACATAGTCGAAGGCCGCCTTAGGGATGCGACGCTTGGCAATCTTCCGGAGATCCCACACGTCGGCGGCCTCCGCAAGGCGCGCGGCGCGACGGTCGAGAGTCGGCCGCTCAAAGCGCATGAGGTTCTTTAGTTCTGAGACTTGGGGCAGTTGACGCTTGAGACGCATGGTGGGTTCTCCTCTTAGTGGTTCGTAGTGCGGCCGCAGAAAGCGGTCTTGCTTTCATTCCTACTCTTCTACAGAAATAGCACCAAAACTGGGGTCCTCCCCCAGACAGCACGAAACCCCAGCGCCACCGAAGTGGCACTGGGGCGCATGCGAGGAAGCCTAGTGGCGGATATTCACGCGATTATGGTTGTTGGAGCCAGCCTCGATGAGCGCGACCATGCCCACGGCGTAGTCAGCGTAGGAAATCTCATTGTTGCCGTTGGCGTCAACAGTAAACGCGTCGGACTCAATGATCTCGAACGCGCCGGTGCGCTCACCCTCAGCGTCGAACTCGGCGGCCGGGGACACGAAGGTCCAGTTGAAGTCACCGCGCGTACGCAGGTAATCGAGCTGCTCCGACTGTGCGGAAGCCAGCGGCACGAACATATCCGGGAAGTCCGGGGTCTCGAGCAGCTTGGTGCCCTTATCGTCCACGACCATGGAACCGGCGCCGCCTACAACGTAGAGACGAGCATCAGAACCGGCGAGCACGTCACCTAGGTGCGCCACGGACTTGGTGTGCAGCGGCAGCGTCTCCGGGGTAACGGTGCCGAAGGCGTCGACGACAGCGTCGAAGCCAGCGAGGTCCTCCGCCGTGATGTCCATAATGTCGCGTGTAATGACGTTCGTTGCGGCGGAGCGGTTCTCGCCACGCACGATGGCGGTGACCTCGTGGCCTGCAGCCTGTGCTTCCTTGACGATGAGCTGGCCGGCCTTGCCGTTGGCCGCAATGACTGCAATCTTCATGGGAGTTCTCCTTCAGTAGGCTTAACTTTAACGTTGAAGCCAATCTTACGCGCATGTGGTAACTTTTGGGAAGTAGGAACCCAAAAGTGCTCTAGGCACCAAAAAGAAACCATAAAGGTCACAGCCATGAAACAGCCGCTTACTTCTTTGCCCGCCTGCCCCGTCGAGACGACACTCACGCTTCTGTCCAACCGCTGGCGCGCCATGATCCTGCGCGATCTGCTCGACGGCACCATGCGTTTTAACGAGCTGCGACGCTCCGTGACCGGCATTAGCCAGAAGGTCCTCACGTCCAACCTGCGCGAGATGGAAGACACGGGCCTCGTCCACCGCGAGGTCTTCGCCGAAGTCCCGCCCCGCGTCGAGTACTCGCTTACTCCGCTCGGCCAGTCCATGCGCCCCATCCTTGACGCCATGGACGAATGGGGAAAGCACTACCAGCAGCAGGTTGCCAAGGAGATCGTCTAGCACTGGTATCCACGCTCCGCCGCTCACCCAGCTTTGGGTTTATGGCGCTTCACGCCGCCACACCAGCCCCAAAACGCAACAAAACCAAAGCCAGGACGTTCTGCAGCACCAGTCGTATCCCTAGCGCCGATACCCACGCGGCCGGAATCCACCCGGCGCGGACCGCCAGCCTTCACGCCCCGCGTCGGCAGCACCATCAGAGGGTTCAGGCTCCGGCACGGACTCCAGCGCATCGGACAGCGACCGGCCCCGTCGGCTCGGCGCCACGGAGGTCGAAAGCTTGCCAGAAATCCGCACGCCCTTCGGAGTAATCCCTGCGCCGTGCTCGCGCAGCTGATTCGCCAACGGGGTCTCAAAGACCGAGGCCCCGTTGGCCTTTTCGATGGTGAGCGGCGAGAGGCGCCCAGATGCGACGGCCTCAGTAAGCGCCGCCACGACATAGCCCACGACCTCGCCGCCATCGATGCCTGCGGGCACCGGGAACGTCGTCAGCGTCTTGCCGCCACGCGTGAGGTGCGCGACGGGCAGGCCGTCCACGAGCACCACCAAAGCACCCGCCGCGCGCGTGGGCGAGCCCTCCGTCTCCGGCCACGGCAACGCCGCACCGTAGGGGTTCGCCGGATCCGCCGCGGCGAGCAGGTAAGTCTGCGGCTCCTGCGTGCCCGACGGCCAGCCGGTCACGTCCGGTGAATCCGCGAGCCCGCGCAGGCGGTCGATGACAGCAGGCGTCGAGAACTGCGCCGCACCCAGGCCGTCAATGACGTAGCCACGCATGGCCTTGCCGGACTCCTCGAAGCCGGAAAGCACCTTATACGCCAGCGCGAAGCCGCCCAGCACATCTTCAGCGACGACGCTCCCGCGCGTGACCACGCCGTAGCGGTCAAGCCAAGCCTCGCCGTGTGCCAAAGAGCGAGCCGTTGCTTCCGATGCCGCCGGCACCGCCAGCGCCCAGCGCCCCGCCACGTCCGGCGGGGTCGAGGTGGCACGCTGCGACTGGGCAAAGGACGTGCGCCCCATGCGCAGGCGCGAACGGCTCGGCCGGCGCTTGGAACGGTGCGCCGCCGCGGAGCGAGATCCACCGGAAAGATGCGCGCGAATCGGTGCAAAGGAATCCGGCGCGACGAGCCCAGCCTCGACGAGCTGCCAGAGTGCCTCTCGTAGCTCTCCGGGAGCCGCCAGGCTACCGGGAACTTCCGCCAGCAAATCAGCAAAAAGGAACCCGCCGCCACGTGCGAGCACGTCGAGCACCGACTGCTGGAGCATGGACGGACCGAACTCGCCCGGCTGCGGAGCCAGCTGCGCCGCGTAGTCCGCGGGCAACAGCATGATCCACGGGTCGGACGCGCCGGCCTTGCCCGCGCCGAGGATGAGAACCTCGCCCGAGGACGTGAGCTCGTCCAAGTGCCGCGGGGAATAATCCCCCACACGCGCGGGCAAAACAAGGGATTCCCAGGCGCTGGCGGGCAGACGCACCCCAGCGAGCTGTTCGATAACGGCAAACACGCCGTCGGCGCCACGCAACGGGGGCTGCTGCCCCACCGGTGCCACTTGCTGCCAGTCCGGTAGGAAGCGTCCATAGGTCGCGGGCGTGACCGGTTCCGTCGCCGCGCGAGCCGCAGCCAGGGAGCGCGATCGGATAACGCGCAGCACCTCGCTGGCCACGTACTCGGTTTCCTCGACGCCCTGGCGGTAGTGCCCTTCCAACACGCTGTCCAACGAAGAGACAACGGCGAAGGTAGCGGAGACGGAGAGACCGAAGGCATCGGCAGCCTCGCGCAGGGTAAACGGGCCGCGGGTGCGCGCCCAGCGCGACAGGAGCTGCTCCAAGGCGTCGGTGATCGTCGCCTGCTGCGCCGGGATGCCCGGCGGGACGGGGACGCCCAAGCCATCGCGGAGTAAGGGGGCATCGAGAGACTGCGCGAGGTGCTCGCGCCCGCCAATGCGTACGCGCATGATGCGCGAACCCAGAGCGTCGAGTGCCGTCATCGGCACCGAGGCATGCTCGCCGAGTTCAGCGACCGGGATGGGCCCCAGCACGCGCAGCAAATCTGCGACCTGCTCTGTGGTCTTCGCGCGGCGCTCCGGGGTGCGGCGCTGCAGCTGAGCGTCGACCTCCGCGATGATCTCCGGGTCGAGCAGCTCGCGCAGCTCCACCGTGCCCAGCAGCTTCGCGAGCAGCGCAGGGTCAAGCGCTAGGGCGGCTGCGCGCTTCTCCGCCAAAGGAGAATCGCCCTCATACATAAACGCGCCCGTGTAGTTAAACAGCAGCGAGGACGCGAACGGCGAGGGCTGCTCGACGGTGACCTCCGCGATGCGCACGCGCCGGTGGCCCAGGTCCCGCATGAGCTCCGTGAGCGCCGGCAGGTCATAGACGTCCTGGAGGCACTCGCGGACGGTCTCCAAGATGATGGGGAACGAGGGGTACTTCCGGGCGACGTCGAGCAGCTGCTCCGCGCGCTGGCGCTGCTGCCACAGCGGGGCGCGCTTGCCGGGGTTCCGGCGCGGCAGAAGCAGCGCGCGGGCCGAGCACTCGCGGAAGCGGGAGGCGAACAGCGCGGAGCCGCCTACCTGTTCCGTCACGATATCCGCGATCTCGTCGGCATCGAAGGCAAAAAGGGACGCATCCGGGGCTTCCTCGCCCTCGGGCAGGCGCAGCACGATGCCGTCATCGCCGGAGACCGCCTGCGGATCCATGCAGGTTCGCTCCGCCACCCGCGCGCCCACGGCAAGCGCCCACGCCGCATTGACGGGACGGCCGAACGGCGTGTGAAGGACCAGCCGCCAGTCCCCCACTTCGTCCTTGAAGCGCTCAAGCAGCAGCGTCTTCTCGTCCGGGATAATCCCCGTCGCGTCCTCCTGCTCTCGCAGATAAGCCAACAGGTTATCGCGCGCCCACTCGTCCGCGTCAATAATGAGCGACGGGTCTGAGTAGGCCTCGCGGCGGAAGGCGCCCAAGGCCTTGCCCAGCTCGTACGGGCGGCCGGCGGCGTCGCCGTTCCAAAACGGCAGGCGTCCGGTATGCCCCGGCGCAGGCGTGACCTGCACCTGGTCACGGGTGATGTTCTCAATCCGCCAGCTCGTGGCGCCCAACGTAAAGATATCGCCGACGCGGGATTCATACACCATCTCTTCGTCGAGCTCACCCACGCGCCGGGGCGCGCCGCCTTCCGCGCCGCCGACTAGGAAGACGCCGAACATGCCGCGGTCCGGAATGGTGCCGCCACTGGTCACGGCCACGCGCTGCGCGCCCGGGCGCGGGGTGAGCATGCCCGTGATCCGGTCATAGACGACGCGGGGCTTGAGCTCCGAGAAATCCGTCGAGGGATACACGCCCGAGGCCAGGTCGAGGACGGAGTCGAAGACCTCCCGTGCCAGGTCCCGGTAAGGCCAGGCGCGGCGGACAGTCTCGTACCACTCGTCCGCGTCGAGGCCGTCCTCGCCCGCCGCCGCGACAGCCGCGACGGTCTGTTGTGTAAGGACGTCGAGCGGGTTGCGTGGGGTTTTCAGCTCCTCGATAAGCCCTTCGCGCATGCGCCGCACCGTCACTGCGGATTGCAGCAGGTCCGCCCGATGTTTGGGGTAAAACGAGCCTGCCGATACCGCCCCTACCGCATGCCCCGCACGGCCCACGCGTTGCAGGCCAGAGGCCACCGATGGCGGTGATTCCACCTGCACCACGAGCTCCACCGCGCCCATGTCGATGCCGAGCTCCAGCGAGCTCGTCGCCACAACCGCCTTGAGCGTGCCCTCCTTGAGCATCGTCTCCGTCATGGCGCGCTCGTCCTTGGACACGGAGCCGTGGTGGGCGCGCGCAATGACCGCCGGGGCCTTGCCCGCGACGTCCGACTGCGCCATGAGCTGAGACGGCGGACGACGCGATGCCGGCGACAGCGAGTCCGGATCGTACTCCGCCGCGTAGAGCTCGTTGAGCCTGCTCGTTACGCGCTCTGCCGTGCGGCGCGAGTTCACGAAGACGAGCGTCGAGCGGTGCGCCATGATCTCTGTGTAGAGCTCGTCCTCGATAAACGGCCAGATGGACTTCGCCGTGGGCAGCGCGGACTCGTTGGGCCCGGCGTCGATGCCCTGGCGCCCCAGCCCGGAATCCGACCGCGGCTCAGGCAGCGGACCACCGGTTATCCCCAGCGGGTCGTCGACGGTCATCTCGCCGATCGTCGAGCCGGCCTCCGGCACCGGTAGGTCCGACATGTCTTCGACCGGCACGTGAATAGTGAGGTCCCAGCGCTTCTCCGCCGGCGGCGCGATGATCTCCACCGGGCGCCCGCCGCCCAGAAAGTTCGCGACAGCCTCACGCGGGCGCACCGTGGCCGACAGCCCGATGCGTTGGAATTCACCGGCGACCTGCGCCAGGCGTTCCAGGGTCAGCGCGAGGTGCACGCCGCGCTTCGTACCAGCAAGCGCGTGAATCTCATCGATGATGACGGTATCCACGCTCTTTAAGATGCCCGCTGCCTTGGACGTGAGCATGAGGTAGGCCGACTCCGGCGTCGTGATGAGCACGTCCGGCGGGCGGCGCACCTGCCGGTTGCGCTCAGCCTGCGGTGTATCGCCCGAGCGCACGCCCACCGTGATATCCGGAACCTCCTCGCCCAGGCGCTCCGCCACGCGCGCGATGCCCGCCAAGGGCGCGCGCAGGTTATTTTCCACGTCCACGCCGAGTGCCTTGAGCGGCGAGATATAGAGGACTTTCACTCCTCCATGACTTCCGGCGGCGGCGCCAGCCGACGCCGCGCCGGGAAGCGGCAGCGCCGTCTGGCCCTCGCGCTCGACCAAGTTATTGAGCGCCCAGAGGAATGCCGCGAGGGTTTTACCGGAACCGGTAGGGGCGACGACGAGCGCGTGGGCATCGGCAGCAATGGCGCGCCAGGCCTGCTCCTGGACGTCGGTGGGGCGGGCAAAGACATCCTCAAACCAGCCCCGGACGGCGGGCCGGAATTGAGCGAGGACGGCGTCAGTCATTCCTTCACTGTAGCGCGGCTCCCGACATGGCAAGGTAGGCTAATTCCTATGACCCGCGAACTTACAGATTCTCGTCTTACCAACCACATCGCTGAAGGCGTCGGCGAAATCCTTAAAGGCGTGCGCATCAGCGGTTTGCTGCGTGGCCTTGAGCTGGGTGACGCTGGTGACGTCCTCGCGCAGGAATGGATTTCCCGCGTCCTCGAGCAGCACCGCCCCGACGATGGTTTCCTCTCCGAAGAGGCCACGGATGACATGTCCCGTCTGAAGAAGGACCGCGTGTGGATCGTCGACCCCATCGACGGCACGAAGGAATTCTCCACCGGCCGCCAGGACTGGGCCATCCACATCGCCCTCGTCATCAACGGCGTTCCGGAGCACGCCGCCGTGGGCATGCCGGACCTGGGCGTGACGTTCAAGTCCTCGGACGTGCGCGCCGTGACCGGCCCCATGTCGAAGAAGTTCGTGGTCTCCCGCAACCGCCCGCCGCAGGTCGCCGGCTTTATCGCGGAGAAGATGGGCTACGAGACCGTGGGAGTCGGCTCTGCGGGCGCGAAGGCCATGCACGTCCTCCTCGGCGACTTTGACGGCTATATCCATGCCGGTGGCCAGTACGAGTGGGACCAGGCGGCACCTGTGGGCGTGGCCCGCGCCGCAGGCCTGCACTGCTCACGCCTCGATGGCTCCCCCATCACCTTCAACAACGAAGACACCTTCATCCCGGACCTGGTCATCTGCCGCCCGGAGATCAAGGACGAGGTCCTCGCCGCGGCCGCCGAGTTCGCGGAGGCCAACGGCGGGTACAACTAAACGCCTTCCGCACGCCCTGTCCCAGTTGAACTGGGATGGGGCTTTCGTTTTGCCACAACACGTTAGACTGTTGGGCATGATCGACACCCCGTATGAAGACCTCCTGCGCCGCATCCTCGAGGAAGGCACGCCCAAAGGCGACCGCACCGGCACGGGCACGCGCTCCATTTTCGGCGCGCAGCTGCGCTACAACCTGGCGGAGTCCTTCCCACTGCTGACCACAAAGAAGGTCTATTTCCACGGGGTCATCGGCGAGCTGCTGTGGTTCTTGAAGGGCGACTCGAACGTCAAATGGCTCCAGGAAAATAACATCCGCATCTGGAACGAATGGGCCGATGAGAACGGCGAGCTCGGCCCCGTCTACGGCGTGCAGTGGCGTTCCTGGCCCACCCCGGACGGAAGCCACATCGACCAGATTCAAGGCGCGTTGGACACGCTCAAGAACAACCCGGACTCCCGCCGCAACATCGTCTCTGCCTGGAACGTCGCGGAGCTCGACCAGATGGCGCTCATGCCGTGCCACCTGCTCTTCCAGCTCTATGTCGCCGACGGCAAGCTCAGCCTGCAGGTCTACCAGCGCTCCGCGGACATGTTCCTGGGCGTGCCGTTTAACCTCGCGTCCTACGCGGCCCTGGCGCACATGTTTGCCCAGCAGGCCGGCCTTGAGGTGGGCGACCTCATCTGGACCGGCGGCGACTGCCACATCTACAACGACCACGTCGAGCAGGTCAAGGAACAGCTCACTCGCGAACCGCGCCCGTACCCGCAGCTCAAGCTCAACAAAGCCGCCAGCCTCTTCGACTACGACTTCACCGACTTCGAGCTCGAGGGCTACGACCCGCACCCCGCGATCAAGGCTCCGGTGTCCGTCTAATGTGGGGCGCGATTTGGGCACAGTCGCTCGACGGCTGCATTGGCAACGGCGTCACCATGCCCTGGCACGTGCCAGAAGACCTCGCCCACTTTAAGGAGGTCACCCTCGGCGCGCCCGTCGTCATGGGCCGCAAGACGTGGCAGTCGCTCAACCCCACGTTCCGCCCACTGCCCGGCCGCGATAATTACATCCTCTCGCGCCAGCTGCCCGGCCAGTGGTCCGCTGGCGCGGAGGTCCTCCGCGACCTTCAGCACGCTCCGCATGAGGCCTGGATCATCGGCGGCGGCCAGGTCTACGCCGCGACGCTGGGCCAAGTCGAGCGCGTGGAAATCACCCTCATGGACGCCAATGTCGCCGACGCCTATGGCGAGGACGCCGTCTTCGCCCCCGACATCCCCGCGCACTTCTCGCTCACGGCCGAAACCGGTTGGCTTACGTCCGAGAAGGGCCACCTGGAGCTGCCGGGAATACCGCCCAGCGATCTGCCGTTGAAATACAAGTTCCTCACCTACGAAAGGAAGATCTCCGCATGACTGTCCAGACCCCTGAGACCAACGCACCCGTTACTATTTTCTACGCCGATTGGTGCCCGTTCTGCGCCAAGCTGCGCAAGAACCTGGACCGCTCGGAGACCCCGTACGACCTCGTTGACGCGGAGGCCGAAGGCACCGAGGACATCAACGAGTGGATTAAGTCCGTCAACGACGGCAACCGCATTGTCCCCACCGTCCTCTACTCTGATGGCACGCACGTCACCAACCCGCCGGCCTCCGAGGTTCGCGCGAAGTACGCCGAGCTCACCGCGTAAATGGCGACCTGGGATACCGTAGCCCGTTCCACGGGCATCCAGGGCGAAGAATGGGTGGAGCTCCTCGACCCAGCCCACAACCACACCCAGCTTGCCGATGCCGCCCTCTCCCACCTCCGCGCCACCCTCGCCGCCCAGCCGGACGGCGTCCTCAAGGGCAAGAACCTGGAATGGTGGGCCCAAGGCGTAGCCGTCTCTTTTGAGCAGCACATCGGCCGCCGCGTCCCCGGCGAGCGCTGCGACGGCTCCTTCGGCGCGAATGCCTCAAAGACCGTCCCCGGCGCGCAGGCCGATATCGCCGCCGCCTGGGCCGAGTTCGCTGCCCCCGAATCAGGGCGACTCCCGCTGGTCCTCGACGGCGAGCCACGCATCAGCGAGACGGCCAAGTGGAACTACTGGCGCGTGACGGCCACGAGCCCCACCGCGCCGGACGGATCCTCGGCCAGCGTGTCCATGAACATCCAGTCCCGCACGCCCGGCAAGACCACCGTCGCCGCTGAGGTCAAGGGCCTTGCCTCCCCCACAGATTCCGCCCATTACAAGGCGCTCTTCAAGCAGGTTCTCGCCGACTTCGCGGCCTTCGTCGCGGCGCGCTAAGACGCATCGCGACACCACGCCCGATTACTCGTCGTCTTCGCCGAAAAGCTCGACCATATCAGCCGGCGACAGCGTGCCCGCCATGCCGGAAATCTCGGACGCGTAGACGGTGTTGAGGTACTCCTCAAGCGCCGTCTTCAGGCGCTGCGCGTCCACCTTATTGAGCAGCAGGATGCGCTCGGTTGAACCACCCGGCACCGTCTTTTCCACGGCCAGCGTCTTCACGCCTTCCTTCGTCACCAGCTCGGTGACAATTTCGCGGCGCTGGACATCGTGAAACCTCACATTGGGATCGTTAACCATACTCAACAAGTTATCCGATTTAGGGACAGCGCGGGCGGTGCTGGTAGTCTAAACTTCCGTGATTACCCCCTCCAGTGAGGAGGAAAATATCACCCCGCCCCAGTAGCTCAGGGGATAGAGCACGGCTCTCCTAAAGCCGGTGTCGGAGGTTCGAATCCTCTCTGGGGCACACAATTTTCCCACGAATGTGCAAATCTCCTCCATGCGTTTCTGATGGCTTAGGCACCTTCAGTCGGCAGCGGCTTGCGCCACGTGAGATTGAGCAGCTGAATCCGCCCGCGCGGGTCGCCGTCCCACTCCACCTCGAGGTCGTGGCGCTTAAGAATGTCCACGAGGAACCGCCCCAGCGCAGCGTCCATCCGCGCCCACTCGTCCTTTCGCTCGGGGTGGCCTCTGCGCAGCTTCTCGGCGTCGACTTCACCAGCAATCGGCGGGCCCGGCGCCCACGCGCCGAAGACCAGATAAAGCTCCGTCGGCTCGTACGCCAGTCCCTCGGCATCCTGCATGTGGAAGCCACACGATGCCCATTCACGGTAGGGATACTCCCCCTCCGGCACATCAATCAGAGTGCGTTCCTCCCCGAGCAGCTCGTTACAGTCACTGACATCGAATCCAAGGCTCATTCCCGTCACGAGCCCCTGGTCTTCCATTTCATCGAACGCAGCCTGCACCCGGTCGTAATCGGTGGGATGCTCCCACTCCGGCTCTTGGGCCTTGCGTTCTTTCCACACCTGCTCGGCGGCCGCGTGCGGATCATCATCCGAGTACACATCTTTGAGTTCGTTGTCGTCCACGGCTTCGTGGACCTCGTCCAAGGGCATGAATCCCGGAAGGATCCAGTGGTTGAGTTGCTGGCGCAGCGAATTTGAAATCTCCATGCCTCCACAGCATAAAGAAAAACTTTCCGCCACGGCGTGGCGTATGACGTGGCGATTTATCGGAGCGCCGACCTCGTCCAGGCACATACCTACGCCACCCCGGACGGCACACCGCACAAGTGCACCGGCACGGCCATCGCGCCGGAATGGATCCTCACCGCCGCCCACCGCGTTGAGGGCCCGACCTTCTCCGTCTCAGACGTCCTCAAGGTCTCCTTCTCAAACAACAAGTTGGATCCGGGCCCTCCATCAACGTGGGCCGCCAACAAAACAAATGAAACAAGGCTGCCTGGAATTCAACCCAGCGATTATCCCAGCGCGGCAGCCACGCCTTCATCACCGGATGCAATCGAATACCACGTCCATGCCACGTATCCGATATAAGCGAGTGGCAGGACGAGCGGAAAGAAAAAGCCAACAGCCACGCAGGCGGCAAGCACACCGATAGCCACGCGTCCGCCTGCTAGTTCCGATTTTGCAGCAATGAACCGTACTGTTGGCACGGCAGCAATAAAGAAAAGAGCGGCACTGAGCACCCAATGGACCCCGCTTCCGGCGCCCACGATCAGCGTGGCAATACCTGCGCAAATCCACAGGATCTTTTGAAGACTCAAGCTAGATCCCACCTACTCCTTGACACTTGCGAAGGCGTTTCCAGGAGCTGCAGCCTGAGCAGATTGCACACCTGCCGCTGAGATGGCCACGGCAATGCATGACGAAATTGTTCGCTTGAGCATAGTGGCTTCCATTCAGTCAGAGATTGTGGTGGTCGGTATGGGTCTGAACCCGCTCGTAAGTTAGCACACACTTCATGATGTTTCTTGGGACCTTTACAACCCTCGGACACCTTCACCTGAATGTCGCCCGGCAGCGATGGTACAAGCGACCTGTGCATCCTAATTGTGAGCACATCGAGGCGGAAAGCCCCCTTGCCGCATTCCCGAGGGGTGAATACGATGTATTCAGAGCGCTGAAGAGAAGGGAGAATCGAATGACAACTATGACCGTACGCATGAGCGACGAAGACGCCGAGCTCGTCCACAAGTATGTCAGATTCGAAGGCACAACGATCTCGGAATTCGCCCGAAGCGCAATGCTAGAAAAAATCGAAGACCATGCCGACCTTCAGGAACTTCGAGCCGCCATCGAAGCCGATGACGGACAGCGTTTTAGCATCAATGATGTCCTCGAAGAGCTTGATTAATGTCAGCCAACGGCCCTAGCTACAGCGTTAAGCTCACCGCCTCGGCTCGGAAACAACTCAAGAAGATGGACCAGTTCGATGCGCGGCTTCTGCTTAATTGGATGAAAACCCATCTCGAAGGCTGTGCCGAGCCGCGTGCTTTCGGCAAAGGCCTCACAGGCGATCGATCTGGCGAATGGCGCTACCGTGTCGGCGCCTATCGAATCCTCGCGCTCATTCACGGATCAACCATCACGATCGAGGTTTTTGCTGTTGGAAGGCGCGACACGATCTATCGCTGACCGGAACAAAAGAAGCGAGCCCCAGACCTTCTCAGTCTGGGGCTCGCTTTCGGTGGAGCTGCCGGGAATTGAACCCGGGTCCTTCGTCACCTCGCCAGGGCTTCTCCGTGCGCAGTTCGCACAGGATCTCTACTCGGCCCTCCGGCTCGGGCAAACTCGTTCCGGATGATGGGCCCAGTCGCTCTGAAAGTCCCCCGCCAGCCGAACGACAAGCCGGCGGAGCAAGTTCCTTAGTCGATGCCAGGATCCGGGTCAGGAACTAAACCCGGGCTGACAGACTCGCGTCGCTGGAATTAGGCAGCGAGGGCGAAGTCACGCTGAGAGTTCTTCTCTGCGTTTATTGGTTGCTACGACGCTTAACGGTGGTCTCTAGCCTGCACCGGCACGCTTCCCCTGGCTCAATGTACGAAGTCGAAACCATATCAACCCCATGCATTGCAGTAGAGCGGGATTGTGCGCTCTCTACAGTTCGTATAACGCTACCCCACGTAGGCCTATTCCAGCAACCAGCTTTCCGATGCCGCCTCTACCGCGCCGTCGATGTCGGCTAATGTTCGCGGGACGTCCTTGGCCACCCACCGAGCATCCCACCAGTAAATGACATCGGAGGAATCAAACGGGACAACACCAACGAATGAGTCACCTGCCATCTGGTCACCCCAAGCATGAACAGCGGTCTCTACTTCCGCCGAGACGTCCCTGTGGGCTCGCCCGAAGTCCACTTCGTAACCGATATATGTCGTCCCGCCTCGCTGTGCCTCGATGATGAGATAGACGAAGTCCTGGGTGTACCACGCCGCCCACACGCTGACGTCTTCGGGCGGCAGTCCCTGATCCGGCGCCACATAGCGGTTAATCAGCTCGTCCATCTTCGCGACGAACGCAGCGAGGTCAAAAGAGCGATCCATGAATGCCGCCTTTTACTGCAGGTAGTCCGCCAGCACCACCGCGTGGTTGACCTCGCGGTCCTTCGCGGCGAAGAGCAGCGTGACATCGCCGTCCTTGGCGAGTTGTCGCAGCTCGTCCATGTCCTCGGAGTCGTTTTCTTCGAGCTCGGCGCGATAGCGTTTCTTAAACTCGTCGAAAGAATCCTCGTCATGGTTCCACCATTTGCGCAGGCCGGGGCTGGGCGCGACCTCCTTGAACCAGTAATCCGGGGCCAGCTTGTCCTTGGAGATACCGCGCGGCCATAGACGGTCGACGAGGACCGTCACACCGTGAGTCTTCTCTTCGCCTTTAATGACGTCGTTTGCCTTAGCCGTGTACATCATGGGCCCCAGGCTACGCGCGTTTTAGGCGTTGATGCCCTTGATGCGGCGTCCCAGCTCGCGGGTAATCTCGCGATCCTGGTCGCGGCGCTTGATGGCCTCGCGCTTGTCGTAGTCCTGCTTACCCTGCGCCAGGCCAAGCTCCAGCTTCGCGCGGCCGTCCTTCAAGTAGACGCGCAGCGGGATGAGCGTCTTATTGCCGTCGCGGACCTGGCCCATGAGCTTGTCAATCTCCCGGCGGTGCAGCAGCAGCTTGCGGGTGCGCTTGGGCGAGTGGTTCGTCCACGAGCCATAGGAATACTCCGGGATGTGGAGGTTGCGCACGTAGACCTCGCCGTCATCGATGGTCGCGAACGCGTCGACGAGCGAGATTTTGCCCTCGCGCATGGACTTAATCTCGGTGCCGACAAGCACCATGCCGCACTCGTACGTGTCCAGGATTTTAAAGTCGTGGCGAGCGCGGCGGTTGGTCGCCAGGGTCGAGTTATTGTCGACCGCTTTCTTCTTCTTTGCTTTCTTCGCCATAATCCATCCTATTGTACCGGCGCCTACAAGCCAGCCCTAAAACAAGCGAACCCCGCGGCGGGCAGCCGCGGGGTGCAAGGGGGCATCGGGAAGCTACTTGCGCACGTAGGCGCGCAAGGTAACCCAGGCGGCAAGGGCGGCGAAGACGATGGCCACCGCGCCGATGATGGGAATGGCGACCCAGATATCCGAGTCCCGGATGGGCGCCAGCAGCTGGGAGGAGTAGAGGTTCTTCAACGACGGGTCAAGGACGAAGTTCTTGCCCAGATAGACGCCCACGCCGGCGAGAACGGTGCCGAAGAGCACGGCGAGGACGGCCTCGAAGACGAAGGGGGCGTTGGTAAACCAGCGGGTCGCGCCGACCATGCGCATAATCGACATCTCGCGCGAGCGGTTGAACGCGGCGATCTGCACCATGTTCGCGATGAGGAAGATGGCGGCGATGGCCTGGACGAGTGCCAGGATGAAGGTCGCGTTGCGGATGGTGTCGAGGTTGGAGGTCGCGGAGCGGACCTCGTCGCCTTGATCGACGATGGTGTCGACGCCGGGGTCGTTCGCGATGGCGTCGATGGCGGAGGTATCCGTGGGATCGACGAGGCGCACGTGGAGGGCGGCGGGCAGCGCGTCCGGGGAGGTCTCTTCGACGAGCAGCGGGTCGGTCTCCTGAAAGACCTCGACGAAACGCTTGTACGACTCCTCGCGGTTGCGGTAGGTGACGGACTCGACGCCGTCGTCAGCCTCGAGCTTCTTCTTTATGTCGGCGCAGGCGCCATGCTCACAGGTCGTGTCATTCGCGGACGTGGGCTCGTCGAGCTGGACCATGACCTCGACCTTCTCGAGGTAGATGTCCTTGGTGTCTTCGGTCATCTGTGTGACGAGCACGCCAGCGACGAGCAGGCCGACGGAAATCGCCGTCGTGATGACGAGCGCGATGGTCATGGTGAGGTTGCGTCCGAGCCCCCGGAAGGCTTCGCGCAGAACATATCCGAGTCGCATTAGATGGCCTCCCCGTAGACGCCGTGCTCGTCGTCGCGGACGAGCTTGCCATTGTTGAGTTCGAGCACGCGGCGGCGCATCTCGTTGACGGTGCGCGCGTTGTGCGTGGACATGATGACGGTCGTGCCCGTGCGGTTGATCTGCGCGAGCAGCGTCATGATGTCTTGGGCCGTGGCCGGGTCGAGGTTGCCCGTGGGCTCGTCGGCAAGGACAAGCGCCGGCTTGTTGACGAAGGCGCGGGCGATGGCCACGCGCTGCTGCTCGCCGCCGGAGAGCTCATTGGGAAGGCGGTGCGCCTTGGAGTCGAGACCCACGAGGTCGAGCACCTCGGGCACCGCCTCCTTAATCTCCTTCTTCGACTTGCCGATAACCTCGAGCGCGAACGCCACGTTGTCGTAGACGTTAAGCTTGGGCAGCAGGCGGAAATCCTGGAAGACGTAGCCGATAGACTGGCGCAGACGGTTAATCTGGCGGCCCTTCAAAGCATTGACGTGGAAGTCGCCGAAATAGATGTCGCCGTGGGTCAGGTTCGTCTCGCGGACGAGCAGTTCCAGGAAGGTGGACTTGCCGGAGCCGGACGGGCCGATGAGGAAGACGAACTCACCGTCCTCGATCGTGAAGGAGACGTCGCCTAGGGCGGGCCTGGCGGACGCCTTATAGACCTTGGTTACATTCTCGAAGGTGATCACAGGGGAAACTCTAGCAACATTAGTTTCATTCCTGCAGCTTCCGCGTGGATAGGCAGGCTTTTCACAGACTGCGCTTGTGGCCGAGTTCGCACAGGTGGCGGGCCTGTGTACCATTACACACTGATCCGAACGTACGATCCCGACCCCAATTGTCAACAAGAAAGGCCGAGAACATGTCCGAATCACAAACGCAGGCGCCGCCTGAGCATCAGTCGCCTGGCGGATTCCTCGGCACGATCGAAAAGATCGGCAACAAGCTGCCTAATCCGTTCTGGCTCTTCGTCATCCTCGCTGGCGTCGTGGCGGTGAGCTCGTGGCTCGGCTCGCTCGCGGGCCTGCAGGCCACGGACCCGCAGTCGGGCGAGCCGATCAAGGTGACGAATCTCCTCAACGCGGAGGGCCTATCGAAGATGGTGACGGAGGCCGTCACCAACTTCACGTCCTTCCCGCCGCTGGGTGTTATCCTCGCGGTCATGCTCGGCGTGGCCGTCGCGGAGCAATCGGGCCTGCTGTCCGCACTCGTGCGCGCCATGGTCGCACGCGTGAGCCCCAAGATGTTGACTTTCGTCGTTGCGCTCACGGGTGTGACAGGCTCCGTTGCTTCCGATGCCATCTATGTCATCCTTATCCCGTTAGGTGCCACCGCCTTCCACGCGGTCGGTCGCTCCCCCATCGTGGGTGCGATGGTGGCGTTCGCGGCATCGTCAGCAGGCTTTAACGCGTCGCTCATTTTGAACATCACGGACCTGCTGCTCGCGGGCATTTCGACGTCCGCCGCGCAGATTGTCGACGCGGAGTACGAGGTCAATGCGCTGGCGAATATCTTCTTCGTGGTGCCGTCCGCGATTGTCCTGTCGCTCATCATCACGGCGGTGACGGAGTTCTTCATCGTGCGCAAAGCGCGCGAGCTCGTCGACCACGACAATTTGGAGACCCAAGAACTGGATTTCTCGTCGTCGGTGCCCAACGCGTCCGACGATGACGAGTACGACTTCTCGGACGACGAGGAGAAGCTCGCCCTCCACCCGCTCGAAGCCAAGGGCCTCAAGGCCGCGGGTGCCGCGCTGGTGGCCTTCCTCATCGCGTTCTTCGCGCTCATCTTCATCCCGGGCTCGCCGTTCGCTGGGCCGGATGGCGTGTTCATGGAGTCGCCGCTCATCAAGGCTATCGCGGTGCCCATCGCGCTGGCGTTCTTCCTGGCCGGCGCGGTCTACGGCATCGTGGTCGGCACGGTGAAGGAGGCCTCGGACTTCCCGGATTTCATGGCTAAGGGCATCGAAACCCTGCTGCCTATGATCGTGCTCTTCTTCATGGTCGCACAGTTCCTCGCGTGGTTTAGCTGGTCCAACCTGGGTGTGTACACCGCAATTAAGGGCTCCGAGTTGCTCCAGGCCTGGGACCTGCCGCCGGTGCTCATGTTCGCCGGCCTCGTGCTCATGGTCGCGCTGCTCAACCTCTTCATCACGTCCGGTTCCGCACAGTGGGCGCTCATGGCACCGGTCGTCGTGCCGATGCTCATGTACGTCTCCGTCGCCCCCGAGGTCGCGCAGATGCTCTTCCGTATCGGCGACTCCCCGACGAATATCATTACGCCGATGTCGCCGTACTTCGCGCTCGCGCTCACGTTCCTCCAGCGCTATTACAAGCGATCCGGCGTGGGCACGCTCATGTCACTGTCCCTGCCCTACTCGATTTCCATGCTCGTGGGCTGGTTCATCTTCTTCGTCATCTGGTACCTCATCGGCATACCTCTGGGCCCCGGCGCCCCGATGACCTACCCGGCAAGCTAAAACGACATGCCGAAGTGCCCGCCCCTCGGGGCGGGTTTCGTGGTTTTTCTAGTTATTGGTGCAGGGCAGATCCGGCCCGAACTCCCGGCGCTTCCAGAACCTACCCTTAGCGTCTTTGTAATAGACGTCCCCATCCCGTTTCTTCATGTTGTGATACTCGCAGAGCATGAGGATGTTGTCGATATTCGTCTCCCCACCCTTCGACCACGCCAGCAGATGGTCCGCCTGCAACAAGTTAAACGGCCGGTGACACTCCGGATCCTGACACACATGCTGCACCGCCGCGGCCAACTCCTTCTGCGCCGCGCTAAAGTACCGCTGCAACCGGTACTGCTTCACCGGCTCATTGCGGGCGTTAACAAACGTCGCCAGCCCAATGCCCTCCAGCAACTCAGCCATAATGTCCTCGCCTGTACGCCACGTTCCATCCAACGCCCGGACCTTAATGTCTTCCGTATTGCCCTGAATCAACTGCGCCATCACAGGCAACGGCACGATAATGTGCACCATCTTCCGCGGCGCCGCGAGCTTCACCTCCCCCGTCGCATGCTGCTTCAAGCCCCCGTAGACCGCCTCCAGGCCGCCCTCAGCCACGCCGGGGAGCCCATTGATAAAGTCCATGAGCCACCCCTCGTCCGAGCGCACAATCAGCCGGTTGCGCCCGTCCTTGCCAAACGCCACCGACGCCTCGTTAACCGGCTTCGGCCTTGTAATGTGCTTGGCCGCGACTTTCTCCAGCTCGCCCTCGAGCGTGCCACACAAAATCACCCGCAGGTCATTCGGCCTATCGGATTTCTGCGCCAAATTCTCGATCTTCTCCAGCACCCGCAACCCGTGGTTGCGCGCACGCGCAGCCGCCCGCGCCTCGTCAATACGCGCATGGCCCGACTCCCAGTACACCTTAGCCAACCGCAAGAACAGCGACGCATCAATGTTGTTAATGCCCGCATCCCACAGCTGCTTGCGCGTCATCCCGCGCACGGACTTGAGAGAGTCGACGTTGTGGCGCTTGTAGTCGTCGATGAGAGAAGTTGTCATGCCTCACACGCTACGAAGCCTTGTCAACCCCGCGCAATGGCACGCCCCAGCACAGCGTCACAATCTGTGGATAACCATAACGACAAAACTAGTTATCCACAGGCTGCGCGGCGGGATCCTGGCACCCCACCCAGGATTCCTGTATTCTGTCGCGCGCACGCGGACGACCCGCTATTTCACCGCCACACGCCCCCGATTACTCGGCTGCGCGCTCCGTGGCCATACGCCAGCGGATCGCCGCCTCAAGGAACCCGTCGATATCCCCGTCGAGGACCTTCTGCGGGTCGCCCACCTCATAGTTGGTGCGCAGGTCCTTGACCATCTGGTACGGATGCAGCACGTAGTTGCGCATCTGGTTGCCCCACGACGCGTTGCCGCCAGCGCCCAGCGCGTCCATTGCGGCGCGCTCTTCCTGCCGCTTGCGCTCAAGCAGCTTGGCCTGGAGCACGCGCAGCGCGGACGCCTTGTTCTGAATCTGGGACTTCTCGTTCTGGCACGTCACCACGATGCCCGTAGGAAGGTGGGTCAATCGCACCGCAGAGTCCGTCGTGTTCACGGACTGGCCGCCCGGGCCCGAGGAGCGGTAGACGTCCACGCGCAGGTCCGAATCCGGCACGTCGATATGGTCGGTCTGCTCCACGACGGGCAGGACTTCGACCTCAGCGAACGACGTCTGGCGGCGCGCCTGCGAATCGAAGGGTGAGATACGCACCAGGCGGTGCGTGCCCTGCTCGACCGAGAGCTGGCCGTACATGTACTCGCCGTGCACCACGAAGGTCGCGGACTTAATGCCCGCCTCTTCCGCATAAGAGATGTCGTAGACATCGACCTTGTGGCCGTGCTTATCCGCCCAACGCGTGTACATGCGCATGAGCATCTCCGCCCAATCGGCGGCATCGACGCCGCCGGCGCCGGAGCGGATATTAATAACAGCCTCACGGTCGTCGTAGTCGCCGGAGAGCATGGTCGTGACCTCCAGCGACTCAATGGCCGCCTGCACAGAAGCGAGCTCCTCGTCCGCCACCGAGGCGTCGCCCTCTTCCTCCGCCAGCTCGTACATGACGGGCAGGTCGTCGAGACGCCCACGCAGCTCACCCAAGCGCCGCAGCTTGGCCTGCGCCGCCGAGAGCTTGGTCGTCACTTGCTGTGCGTGCGCCGGGTCGTCCCACAACGAGGGGTCGCCCGCCGTAGCCTCGAGTTCGCGCACGGTCTCGCGCAGCGTCTCGGGGTCCATGACCTTCTCGATGGAGGTCAGGGTCGCGCTTAGCTGGTCAATCGTGGCGGAAGTCTCGGGTCGCATAGCGCCCCAGTTTAGCCCTCTAATTCGCATTGCCACGCATTAAGGGGGACAATGTGGACTTATGACTTCCCAGCCTTCTCTCGAAGAGATGACCGCGGCGCTCATCAAGACGTTTATCGTCGCGCACGCGGACGATTCTGACCATCATCTGGCCCAGGCACTCGTCTACAACGCGGGCCGCTGGGCCTGGCGCCTGCGCGAGCAGGGCGTGAGCGTCGACCAGAAGACTTCTGTCTCGGACGTCGTCACGGACGCGGACCGCTCGGCCGAAAAGTTCGTCTCCGAAATCCTCGCGACGGTCCGCCCGGAGGATGGCATTGTCGGTGAAGAGGGCGCCTCCCGCCCATCAACGTCGGGCCGCGTGTGGCATATCGATCCGGTCGACGGCACCTACAACTTTGCGTCGGGCTCTGATTATTGGTGCAGCGCCCTCTCGCTTTCCGATGCCGCCGGGGTCATCCTCGGCGCCGTCCACCGCCCCGCCATGGGCTACACGTGGTGTGGCGGCCGCGACACCCCCACCACCCGCGACAACAAGCCGGTGCACATGCAGGCCGGTCTGCCGGACCAGATTGCGCTGGCGACCTACCTACATCCCACGTCCATGCAGGACCCGGACATCCGGGATGCGTGGCAGCGCGTGGCCTCGCGTTTCGCGTCGGTGCGCATGCTCGGCGCGGGTTCCATCGACCTGGCCTCCATCGCGGACGGCACGTGGGGCGCGTGGATGCAGCACTCCGTCGCGGACTGGGATTGGCTGCCCGGCAAGGCCTTGGTTGAAGGATCCGGCGGAGTTGCGCGTAAGGTATCCGCGGGCGGCGTGGAATGGTCCATCGCCGGCAATAAAGACGCAGTCGACGCAATCGAGGAGGCCCTCCGTGGGTAAGCACAAAGAAGACTTAGGTCTGGCCCTTGAACTGGCGGGTCACGCCGATCAGCTCACCATGTCCCGCTTCGAGGCCGCTGACCTCAACGTGAAGTCCAAGCCGGACATGACCCCGGTCTCCGACGCAGACCTTGCCTGCGAAAAGCTCCTGCGCGCCGAGCTCGCCAAGGCCCGCCCCAAGGACGAGGTCCTCGGCGAGGAATTCGGCGGCGAGCAGATCATGTCCGGCCGCCAGTGGGTCATCGACCCCATCGACGGCACGAAGAACTACGTGCGCGGCGTGCCCGTGTGGGCCACGCTCATCGCGCTGCTCGAGGACGGTCAGCCCATCGTCGCCGTCATCTCTGCCCCGGCCCTGCGCCGCCGCTGGTTCGCCTGCGAGGGCTCCGGCGCCTACCGCGTCTTCGGCGGCGAGAAGCGCCGCCTGCGCGTCTCCGGCGTGGACAAGATCGGTGACGCCTCCATCGCCATGTCCTCGCTCTCCGGCTGGCTCGAGGCCGACCTGCGCGAGGAGCTCATCGCCATGACCGATAACGCCTGGCGCCTGCGCGGCTACGGCGACTTCTGGAACTACTGCCTGCTCGCCGAAGGCGCCGTGGACGTCGCCGCCGAACCCGAGGTGTCCCTCTGGGATCTCGCGGCCCCGTACCTCCTCGTCAAGGAGGCCGGCGGCACGTTCACCTCCCTCGACGGCGTGGACTCCCCCGCTGGCGGCTCCGCCGTGGCGACGAACGGCCACCTCCACACGACCGTCATGGGCTACTTCCACGAGCAGTAGCCCGCCACACCGCCAACCTGGCCGGATCGCCGAAGGGGCACCAGCATCCTGCTGGTGCCCCTCGCTGTGCGCGGGTTAAGCGACCGTGAAGCCGGAGCCCACGCCGCCGCGGCGGTTCATGTCAGCGACGACGGCGTCGAGGTTCGTCGCCTCCGTGGGCGAGTGCAGCGCACCCTGCCACGGCGTGCGGCACGAGACCGGGCCGGTGCCGCCGGTGATGAGGCCGACCACGCGGCCGCGCTTGAACAGCGGCGCACCGGAGTCGCCCACCATGGCGCAGACCTGGTTGACTTGGACCGGGCCGTTGTTGTTGAGCAACACCATGCCGCACGTGGTGCCGGTGGCTAGGCCGCGCTTGCACGCGACCTCGCCCGGCGCGACGGTGCCGCCCACGCCGTGCGCGGTGACCCCGTTGTAGGACTTGGAGACCTCCGCCTTGTCGTTGAACTCGATGACGGAGTAGTCCATGGACTCGTTTTTATCCACGACGGTGCCCGTGGGACCGACCTGCCAGGAGTCGGCAGAGCTGACCTGCTCGCCCACGGTGCCGCAGTGGCCGGCGGTAATGCCCACGGCGCGGCCAGCGGCGTCATGGCCAGCGACCGTGAGCGTGCACATCGTGTCCTGGCCGATGTAAATGGGCGTGCCCGGGCCGTAGAGCGAGTGGTCGCGGTTCATCGCGCGGTTGGACTCCTCCGGAATCCGCGGGGCGTCGTAGTACGAGCCCGGCACGCGGTGCAGCACGAAGTCCGCCTCGGGCTTCATCGCGGCGACCTTGGAGAACGTGTCGTTCTTCCACACGTAGTTGGGATCCACGGCGGCCGGACGGAACTCGGGCTGCGTGGCCTCCTCAATCTGCTGCAGGCCAATCGGGTTCGGATTGGTCAGCGGTTGGCCGCTTTCGTCAGCGCCACCGGCCGGGGCGGCGCCCACGGTCTCCGCGTACTGCGCGACCTGCGTCTGCACCTGGTTGTGCACAGCGGCGGCCTGCGTTTCGGCCTGGCGCTGGGCGGTGGAGACGTGCTCCTGGACCTCAGCGGGGGCATCGGCAAGCGCGGTGTCGACGGCGCTGTTGAATGCGGCATTGAGGGAGGAGGCGGCATCGGAAAGCGCGGCGGCAGGGTCGGCCGTCGCGGCAGTGGCTGCGGGGGCAGCAAAGAAGAACGCACCTGCGAAAGTCGCACCCACGAGGACTTTCTTAAGGCGCGAAAGATGAAGCATAAAAAGGGCTCCTTATTCACGTTGGGGATGAGGACGAACCGTCTCATCATGACACGCGCGCGGCGCAGAATACCTAACGTCGTAGTGACTGTGTCCAAGCCGTTACCTGTTTTCCAGACTCCGGGTACCCCCGCGCACAAAGGCCTAGGTTAAGAGGTAAAACCTTGCCCCGGCGCCCACGTCTTGGTGAGTCCCAGGGACACGCTCGCTGCGGGGTCCTCGACGTCGGAGACCCGGTAATAACGCATCTCGACATCTTCGGCGGTGAGCCGGGCGACGGCGTAGCCGTGGGCGTCATAATCGACGTGCTTGACCCAGGGGTTGGCGTCGCGGATGGCGGACTCGACGAGCTGCGAGGTCGAATTGTCTTCCGGATGGTAGATGCCGGTGTATTCGGTGAGGATTTCGTCCACGTTGGGCGCGGAAATGGACGTGGTGACCATCTCGCAGGCAACCTCCTCGTCGCCGTAGAAGATGGAGTTCGCCCACTCACTGTGAATGTCGCCGGTGATGAAGAAAGAGTTGCCCTCGCGTTCTGCCAGCAGCTTGAGGAGGCGGTCGCGGTCCGCGGTGAAACCGTCCCACTGGTCGGCGTTCATGGCAAAGCCGGTGGTCGTGCCCTTGGCGTTGCGCAGGGCCTCGTTGGCCTCGTCGTTGCCGGGGATGGTGAGGATGCGCATGGGGGCGATCATGACGGAGTTGCCCATGACCATCCACGTCGCCTCGGACAGGGAGATGGTGTCCTGGAGCCACGCGTACTGCTCACTGCCCAGCATGGTGCGCTCGGGATTCGCGTAGTTCGCGGCGGTCGTCTCCGCGTCGCGGTAGCTACGCAGGTCCATCATGGTGAGCTCCATGAGCGTGCCAAAGCGAAGGCTGCGGTAGAGGTGGCCCTCTTCCGAAAGCTTGGGGCGACGCAGCGGCATCCACTCATAATACGCCTGCAGGGCCTGGTTGTAGCGCCAGTCCCACTGGCCTTCGGCGAAGCCGTCGGTGTGGTTCTGCGCGCCCGCGTTAAACGCGTCGTTGGCGGAGTCGTGGTCGTCCCACGTCACGACCCACGGCGCAGAGGCGTGCGCGGCCTGGAGGTTCGCGTCCGTGTGGTAGCGGCCGTAGCGCATGCGGTAGTCCTCGAGGGTGACGATTTCCCACGACGGGTAGTGCGGACGGGCGACGCCAGATTTTCCGTGGTACTCCCCCGTGCCGTACTCATAGATATAGTCACCGAGGAAGGCCACGAAGTCGAGCTCGCCCGACTGCCCGCGCTCCGCCATATCGCGGTACGCCGCGAAGAAACCGGATTCCCAGTTCGCACACGAGGCCACGGCGAAGGTGAGCGACTCTGGGGTGGCATTAAAGGAAGGAGCGGTCTTCGTGCGTCCCACGGGGGACTCCGTCCCGGAATGATCGCCGGAGGTCACCCGGAAGCGATAGAAATACTCCGTCCCTGGCTCCAGGCCGAAAGGCTCGACGTCGACGCCGTCCTCGGCGGCCACGACCACATCTACACCCGCACACACCTCATGAACGGCCTCAACCCGGTCGAGGCCGAAGCCAAGCGCGGCGACGTCCTCGAACCCAACGACGGCGAGGTCCTCTACCTCACCACGACCACCGCCGGCGGCGGCAAGTACTACGACTTCCAGGGCGAGGACGGCAAGAAGTACCCCAAGGCCCGCTTCGAGACCATCGATACAACCCTCCAGCACCCGTCTACCGCCCTGTGGCGTCAGGACCACACCGAGGATTATATGAAGGTCGACGTCACCGGCGACAAGCTCACCTTCACCACGTACAACGCCAACGACCCGTCGGTCGTCGACAAGGTCTCGCTCACTAACAACGACCGCGCCGAGATTTCCGATGCCCCCTCCTCCCCGTCGTCCCCCACTTCCGCCCCGTCTTCCGCTCCATCCGAGCCCGCGCCCTCCTCCGAGCCTGCTGAGCCGGCCCCGTCGTCTGCGCCGCACGAGCCGGTGGAGACGACCGTGACCACGACGGCTCAGGTCACCAAGGTCGTCACGTCGACCAAGGAAGGCCCGACCCCTGAGGTCGTGACCTCGACGAAGGTCGAGCCCGTGCCGACAACGATCACGACGACCGTGACGCCGGCAGCCAAGCCCAGCAACGAGGTCGACCCGAAGGCCGACACGTGCGACGGCTCGGGCAAGGGATCGAGCGAGAAGTGTGGCTCGTCGACGGGCGGCATCGTCGCGGCAGTCGTGGGCACGCTCGCAGCGCTGCTCGCGGCGCTCGGCGTGGGGTATGCCGCCACGACCATTCGAGAGGGAGACCACGCGCCGAGCTGGCTGCCCAAGCCGCTCCACGGCCTGTACAACCGCTTCTTCTAGCCATGCGTTAGCCACAACGCCCGAATAAGGACCGAAAAATCGAAATTTTCGGTTCTTATTCGGGCGTTGTGGTCATTTCACACCGAAGCCCCGCGCCTTGTTCGGCGCGGGGATAAGCCTCCGGGGCGGCCTTCTCGAGCTCGGGGACGAGCTTGTCGAGCGCGAAGTTGGTGGCATCGACGGTGCCGAGCGAAAGGCCTGGGGCGGTCTCTTCTTCGCGACGACGGCGACCGTCTTGTCAGCCCAGCCAGGGTGCTCAACAGCGATGTCGGAAATGCGCTTGTCGATCTCCTCCTGTTGCGTCTTCGCTTCGTCGGTCTTGCCCAGGGCCTGGCCGATTATCTCGAGCTGCGTGTCGCGGTCGGTGAGCCAGTTATCGGCGCCCTCTGGAATGCCGACGACGGGTGCGATGGCCGAAAGCGTGTCGTAGCGCTCCTGGTCGCCGGAGGAACGGACGTCGAGGATGAGATTCGGCTTAAGGGCCGCGATGGTCTCGTAGTTGAGCTCCGTCGTGCCGAGGATCTCCGGGGCGTTGTCGTACTTACCCTTGAGCCACGGGCCGGTGCCCTCGCCGCCGATGGCCAGCCAGTCCGCCGCGCCGACCGGCTGCACGCCGAGCGAGAGGCAGGAGATTTCCATGCTGCCGCAGGCACCGATTACGCCGTCAGGTGTGACGGTCGAGGACTTGGTCGCGCGCGGGCGGCACCCGCACCAGACGTGGCTGCAGCAGTGGCCGTCGTCGCATTCGGAGGCCGTCAAGCACGCCATGGAGCTCACCGGGATTACGGACCTGCGCGAGCGCCCCGTGGATTCGCTCTCCGGCGGCCAGCGCCAGCGCGTGTGGATCTCCATGGTGTTGGCGCAGGACACGGACATTATCTTCCTCGACGAGCCGACGACGTACCTTGAGCTCGCGCACAGCGTGGACGTGCTCGAGCTCGCAGCGCGCTACTCGGATAACCTAGCGCTCATGCGCGACGGCCAGCTCATCGCGATGGGTGCCCCGAAGGATGTCATCACGGTCGACTCGCTGCGCGAGGTCTTCGGCCTCGAGTCCGTGGTCATCGCCGATCCCGTCACCGGCGGGCCGCTCGTCGTGCCCCGGTTGCCCCCGCTTTCCGATGCCCCCTCCCCCACAGCGTCGCCTGGGTTAGGATATGGGTCGTTTGAACACCCAGACTCCCGCCCTGCCCTGTGCAGGGAGAAAGTGCCGTCGTGACCTCTGTAATTTCCTTGCTGGCTGAACAGCCCGTGTTGCTTGTCGCACTGCTCATCGGCATTGGGATGGCGTTGGGCAGCATCAAGGTCCGCAGCATCAGCCTGGGCGCGGCGGCGGTGCTCTTCCTCGCCATCGCGGTCTCGGCGGCGGGCGCGGCCTCCGGCGTGGAGATCGTCCTCCCGCCGGTACTCGGCACGCTGGGCCTTGTGCTCTTCGCGTTTGGCATTGGCAATAACTCGGGCGTGACGTTCTTCCAATCGCTGCGCAGCGCGGGTGGGCCCATCTGCGCGATGATCGGCGTCTTCCTCGCCGCGGCCGTCGTCGCCTGGGCCTTGGGGCGCTACGCCTTCGGGCTCGACGCTACGACCATCGCGGGCACCTTTGCAGGCGCCATTACGAACACGCCGGCACTGGCGGCGGCATCGGAAGCAACGGGCGACAGTGGTGCTGCGACGGTGGGCTATGCGGTGGCCTATTTGTTTGGGGTCATCGGGATGCTCGCGGCGACGACGCTCGTGCTGCGCAAGGCCGGTGAGGACGACGATACGACGAGCCCGGTCACGCTCGTGCACGTGCAAATCACGCGTGAGGGCGGCGTGGCCGTGGGTGAGATTCTTGAGACCGGCCACAGCGAAGTGCAGGTCACGCGTCTGCGGCGGGTGAGCCAGAATGACATCATCATCCCGAAGTACTTTGACGTGCTCTATCCCGGCGACGTGGTGACCGTCGTCGGCTCGCCCGAATACCTGCATCTCGTCACCGAAGCCGTCGGCCGCGAGTCCCCGCAGATTCTCAACGAGGACCGCCACGACCTCGACTTCCGGCGCATTACGATTTCCCGCCACCTCCATGCAGGTCAAACCATCGCGCAGATCAACGACACCCTTGCCGAGCGCTGGGGCGCACGAATTTCACGGGTGCGTCGCGCCGACGAGGACCAAGTCGCGATCCCCGACTTCGTGGTCGAGCTCGGCGACCGCGTTCGTGTCGTCGGCCCCGCGGACTCTTTGGAGGAGATCTCCGCGTTCCTCGGTGACTCCTCCAAGGGGCTCACTGACATCAACCCCATCTCGCTCGGCTTGGGCATGGCGCTCGGCGTGGGCCTGGGTGAGCTGTCCATCCCCATGCCCGGCGGCGGTTCGTTTAGCCTGGGCGCGGCCGCGGGCGTGCTCATCGTCGCGCTCATCATGGCACGCCTGGGCCGCGTGGGTTCCTTGCCCACGGCACTTCCCCACTCCGCGAACACAGTGCTTGCCGAGTTCGGCCTCCTCATGTTCCTCGCCCAAGCCGGCACGAACGCCGGCGGACAGATCGCCGGTGCCTTTACCGGCGGCGCCTGGTGGAAGATCCTCGTCCTCGGAGCGGCCGTCACGCTCACCGTCGCCGTGGGCGTCGCGCTGCTCATGCGCCGCGTGCTCCACATGGGAGCCACGAAGACCTCCGGCGTGCTCGCCGGCGCGCAAACCCAGCCAGCCGTCCTCGCCTTCGCCAACACCCGCACGAATACCGACCCCCGCGTGTCCCTCGGCTATGCGCTCGTCTACCCCGCCGCGATGATTGCGAAGATTTTGGTGACGCATGGGTTGGCGGTGGTGGCGTAGCGCTGTTACACACGCACCCCAGTAACCAGCGCGAAAGAAGACATCAAGCAACTGCGCCATAAGGAGATATCCATCTCATGCCAGCAACCGTCGACCTTGAATCAGAGCGTCGAGCTGCTGTGCTGCGCAACGCGGATCCAAACGGATCGCGCGCGCACGGGGCGCTCATGGCCACACGCGATGTCCTCTTCGCTCAGCATCGCCCCGGTGAGCGGTTCTTCGCCGACGCGGAGGACAATGTTCCGGAAAATCTGGTCATCCATCTGCGTCGCAGGTGTGACGATGTTCTGGACGACGGCGAGCACACGGTATGGCCGCTGGGCGAGCGCGGCGCCGCAAGCTCATAGCTCCTTCGTCGTGTACCTCGGCGCTGGGGGAGATGGCGATGCGCTGGCATGGGGCATCGGGAAGCGCGCGGACACTATCTGTTGGGTCTACAGGCGTGCAGACTAGTCGCGGGCGCGGCGGGCGAGCCAGTTGCCGAAGGACTGGATAATCTGCACGACGACCACAAGGATGACGACGGTCGCGATGATGGCGAAGCTGTCGAACTGCTGATAGCCATAAGAGATAGCGAGGTCGCCAACGCCGCCACCGCCGATGGTGCCGGCCATCGCGGTCGCACCGATAAGGCCGACGGTCGACGTCGTAAGCGCCAGGATGATGGAGGACTTGGCCTCCGGTAAGAGGAAATGGCGGATGGTTTGCCACGTCGTCGCCCCCATGGACTCGGCGGCCTCGGAGATGCCCTCGTCGACGTCGAGGAGTGACGTCTCGATAAGACGCGCGATAAACGGCGCGATGTAGAGCGTCAACGGCACGAGTGCTGCCGTCGTGCCGATGGAGGTGCCGACGAGAGCCTTGGTGAGCGGCAAGATGGCGACCATCAAGATGATGAACGGCACGGAGCGAATGATGTTCACGACAACGTTCGTCACGCCGTAGATGTACTTGTTCGCGCGCAGTCCACCGGGACGGTAGAGCACGAGCAATAGCGCGAGGGGGATGCCGAGGAGGGCACCCAGTGCGATGGAGATGCCCACCATGTAGGCGGTCTCACCAGCGGCATTGATGTACTGCTGGATACTGACACGCGTGTCAAAGGCTTCCATCCAACCCGATTGTGAATTACCCACGAGTGGCTCCCTTCACGAGTGTTGCGTCGAGGTGCTCGGCACCGGCGAGGGCACCGAGGGCGCGCTGTGCGTCCGCTTCCGAATCCAGCTCCAGAACCATCGCACCGACCGAGGTGCGGCGCAGCTTGGCGTCAGTGGCGGCTGCAAGCTGGGCTTTGAGGCCCTGCGCGTTGAGATCTTGGAGCAGCGTGCGCGCCGCGCCGTGGCTATAGACCACGCGGATGGCGTGTGGGCCCAAGTCCTCCGGCGGTTCCTGCGGAATGACCGTGTTGACGAAACGTCGCGTGAGCAGCTGCTGCGGCTGCGCGAAGATCTCCTCCACGGGGCCAATTTCTAGGAGCTTGCCGTCTTCAAGCACTGCGACAGAATCCGCGATGCGCGATATGACGTCCATCTGGTGAGTGATGATGACGATGGTGAGGTTGAGCGACTCGTTGATACTCACCAGCAGATCGAGGATCTGCGAGGTGGTGAGCGGATCTAGGGCGCTGGTCGGCTCATCGCAGAGCAACACCTTGGGGTTGGTCACGAGCGAACGAGCGATGCCCACGCGTTGACGCTGGCCACCGGAGAGCTGCGAGGGCTTGTGATCGGCACGGTCGGCGAGGCCCACGAGCTCAAGGACTTCGGTGACGCGTTGCGTGATCTGCGCCTTGGGCACCTTGGACAAGATGAGCGGCATGGCAACGTTTTCTGCCACCGTCTTGGAGCCCACCAGGTTGAAATGCTGGAAGACCATGGACACCTCGCGGCGCAGTCCGCGGAGGCCCTTGAGCGACATCGCGCTCATGTCATTGCCCAGGGTTTCCACCACGCCGGTAGTGGGTTTCTCCAAGCCGTTGATCATGCGCAGAAGAGTCGACTTGCCGGCACCCGAGGTACCGACGACGCCGAAGATCTGCCCCTCGGGAACATCGAACGTGATGTTCTCAAGCGCCGTGACGGGCGCGCCATTCTTATCCGCGAAGGACTTGCCCAGCCCGCGGAAAGATACTGCAGAAGACGTTGTCATAAAAGAAATTGCCCAGTCTTACTTGATGGAGTCCGGAACAAACCAGTAGCCGTTCTCATTCTCCTTGTCGAGGAAGGAGTGGAACTCGTCCGACTTGTACGCCTCGGCCACGGCCTTGGCCCACTCGGAGCCCTTCTTGTCCTCAGTGGTCACGGCTTGGAGGATCAACTCGGGACGCAGGGTCTCCTGGAAGAGCTGCAGGTTCGTGTCCACGCCGGAGGAATACGAGATGGAACCCGGGATAACGCCCCAATCCAGATCATCGAGGGAGCGCGGGATAGTGGCGGAGTCCATCGGCTTAATCTGCAGGTTGTGCGGGTTTTCTGCCACATCATTGGTGGTAAGCGTGGACTTGTTCGCATCCTCTTTAAGCTTGAGCCAGCCAGCCTGCTCGAGCATGAGGAAGGCACGCGACTGGTTGGACGCATCCTGCGGAACGCCCACGGTCTGGCCATCGGCCACCTCGTCGAGGCTCTTGTGCGTGGACGAGTACAGGCCCGCCGGAACCGTGGGGATATCCGTGAGATTGACCAGGTTCGAGTTGGTCTCCTTGTTGAAGTTTTCCATGTAAGAGATGTGCTGGTCCACGTTGAGGTCGGCAGAGCCTTCGGACACGGCGACATCAGCCTGCTGCAGGTCGGTGAACTCCACGTACTCGAGCTTGTAGCCCTCGCCCTCGAGAACCGGGCCGACGCCTTCCTTGAACAGCTCGGAGTATGGTCCAGGAGACGTGGCGACCTTCACCGTCTGATCATCGCCCTCGGAGCTGCTGGAGCAAGCAACCATCGAGAAACTGGTTGTAGCAACAAGCGCAGTAGCAAGAACGCGACGGCGGGTGCGAGAGGTGAACATGAGAGGAACTCCTTAAAATTAGACTGCCTATATCATTACCCTTAGACCAAGCAGTCTGCAAATATTTTACTTTTAGGTATACAGAAGCATGCACAGGCCGCAGAGCTGCAACGGAAACAGTCGTTCGAATGCCCACGCCCCCGTGTCGCGCCTCGCAATAATATGAAAGGGCACAGTGCGCGCGACGGCCTTGCCAGCCACGCTTCCCGCACACTCCCCTATTCCCTACCTTCAAGGAGGCCCCTATGATTGGCGCAATTATTGGAGACATCGCAGGCAGCGACTACGAGTTCAACCCCGTGAGCACGTATGACTTCGAGCTCTTCCCGTCGGGTTCCAGCTTTACGGACGACTCCATCCTCACGGTTGCCGTGGGTGCAGCATTGCTCGAGGCAGGCACCGAGGAGGCGGCGCTCGCTGAGGCGCTTATCGATGCCTTCCATCGTTACGGCGCGAAGTACCCCACGCCGAAGGGCGCCTATGGCGGTCGCTTCAGCGAGTGGCTGCGCTCCGGCAACCGCGAGCCGTATAACTCGTGGGGCAACGGGGCCGCCATGCGCGTCTCCGCCGTCATCGATTATGCGCGGAGCCTCGAGGAAGCCGAGGACCTCGCACGCATCACCGCGGCCGTCACCCACAACCACGAGGAAGGCATCAAGGGCGCGCAAGCCACCGCGGCGGCCGGCTACCTTGCCCGCGCTGGCTCGCCAGCGGCAGAAATTCGCGAGTACATCTCGCGAGCCTACGGTTACGACCTCACCCGGACGTGCGCCGGTCTGCGCGCGGCCGGGTATGGCTTCGAAGATTCCTGCCAGAAGACCGTCCCTGAGTCCCTTATCGCTTTCCTCGAGGCGGACGACTTCGAGTCCGCCATTCGCAACACGATTTACCTGCGCGGCGACGCAGACACCATGGGCGCTATCACCGGCGCGGTCGCGGAGCAGTTCTTCGAGGTGCCACAGCGCTTCGTCGACCACGCACGCGAGACGGTGCCGGAGGAGTTCCTCGAGGTCATCGACGCCATCGAGGCGCGCCGCTAACTGTCCATCGGATTCCCCAGAAAAGACGTCACTAGGCCACTCCCACCGTGCCTCGAAACACTGTAGGGCCTCGTGGGTTAACTGGTGGAACGAATCACGGCTCCACCAGAGCTTGGACTACCGCACCCCGGCTGAAGTCGAAACCGAATTGTGGGAACACCACCCCGGTCAAGAAATAATGGAAATCAAGGCACAAGCCGAGGAACAAAACCCAGGACACTTCACTAACTCGTACACCACACTAAAGGACACAACCGGGTTTATTACGTCTTCGGCGAAATAAACTCACGGTTTGTATCACCTGGTCTGCGTCAACCCCGAGAATCAGACACATTTTTCGGAGGGGTCTTAGGCCAGCTACGTGGGCTGCTAAAGCAGCGAAAGCATTACCACCAGCCAAGAACCTTGAACCACAGACCTCCGACGACGAACCAAATGACGAGGGAAGGAATCGAGCACAAGAAGCTATATCCCCACCACTGACCAGTCGAGTTATAACCGGAGCCGAACAACGCAGGGCCGGGGCCACCCGAGTACTGAGTCAGGCCCATGTTGAGCAAGGCCGTGTAGGCCAATGCCATGGCCGCCAAGGTGGGAGGAGCACCCAAGGCAATCGCGGTGGCGAGGAAGGCCGAGTACATCGCGGCGATATGCGCGGTGGCAGAGGCAAAGAGATAACGGGTATAGAAGAACACCAGAATCAGGATGAACAGTCCGAGCTGCCAAGACAGGCCGCCGATGGAGCCAGCGATGGAGCTTGCGATCCAATCGACCACACCATAAGTGTTCAGAGCTCCAGCCATCATGACCAGCACGGCGAACCAGAAGATGGTATTCCACGCGCCCTTTTCCTTGATGATGTCATCCCAGGTCATGATGGAGGCCAGCATGAGGATAACCAGGCCAATGAAAGCGGAGACGGTGGCGTTGATGCCGAAGACCATATCCCCTACGACCCACAGGAAGAGCAGTAGCACGAAGTCCGCGGCCAAGATGGCCTCAGCCCGCGAAATGTGGCCCATTTCCTTGAGTTCTTTCTTGGCAAACTGGGCGATCTCAGGAGAATCCTTGATCTCTGGCGGATAGACCTTGTAGAGGAAGAAAGGAATGGCGATGAGCGCCACGATGCCGGGGACGACAGCCCCCACAAACCACGAGGTCCAAGTGATGTGCACGTCATAGTCAGCGGCCATCGACTGCATGATCGGGTTGCCGGCCATGGCGGTCAAGAACATCGCACAGACAATGGCATCGATTTGTGAGATGGCGATGGCTAAGAACGCACCAGCTTTGCGGGCAGTAGGCCCAGCCTCAGATCCATAGGCTGAGGCCACCGACTGCATGATCGGGTACATGATGCCGCCGCCACGCGCGGAGGCGGAGGGGACGCCGGGGCCGATAACGACGTCGGCAAGCGCGAATCCATAGGCCACACCGATCATCTTCTTGCCGAATACGGAAATGAAGAAGAGCGCGATGCGCCGGCCTAGCCCAGTTTTGATGACGGCGCGGGAGAGGAACATCGCGATGCCGATGAGCCAGATGGTGGAGTTGGCGAATCCGGAAAGCATTCCGACATCGCCCTGCTCTGCTTTGATGGGCGTCAGTCCCAGCAAACCGGAAAGTGTCAGCGCTACCAAACACACCGCACCCATGGGCATAACCTTGGCGATGATCGCCACAATAGTGGCTACGAAGAGTGCCAACATGTACCAGGCGCGGGGCTCCAGGTCGCCGGGAATCGGAATGAGCGCGATGACTCCTCCGACCACGAGGGGGATGAGGAGCTTCTTCCAATTGAAATACAGCTTCGCTGTTGTTTCGGGCACTTGTGTGGCTTTTGGTGCCTTAGTGGGGGCGGTCATGAGAGTGTCCATTTCCTCGGAGTTTTCTGCACGGCTTCTACGGTACTCCGCAGGTCATTGCTAAGAAACCGTACGGAAATCCGATTAGTCTTCACAGTCCCCCACCGCACAAGTTTTGTTGCATTTTCCCACATAAACGGGCATCCTGCGGCCCTTCTATGTAGTTGCCCACAGCTTCCGGAGGTGCATCAACGCCCTCGCATATGGGACGCGAGGGCGTTGAAGCTTGCCTTTTAGAACACAGTCAAAAGTGGTGCCGCACTAAAGGCGGAAGAAAGCCTTAAGGGCTGGGAATGCCTTCAGAAGCTGCGGGAGTATCGCACCGAATGCGCCGACCAAGCCCACACCTGCCAACGCGGCGACGAGGGCTCCCACGATACCACCGGCAGAAAAGTCAGTGGAAGAAGAACCGTGAGACGACCCTGTCTGATCGGACTCGCAATCTCCGTGGCGCACCTGAGCGGAGCGCAGGGATACACCGTCAGTCGCGGCATCATCCGCCCAGAGGTAACTCGTCACTGGCACAGTACCGCCGGCTTCGCACTCGAGCTGGCTGGTATGGCTGGCAAAACCCTCATTTGCGAAGTTGCCCATGTTCTCCGGCCGCTCGTAGATCTTTCCATCGGACGCGCTCAGCCGCTCTCCATCCCAGTTCAATACCTGGGAAGCTCCCCCGCATACCTCATCACAGAGGACGCTGAGCTGCTTGGAATCAGCGTTGTAATCCAGCGCCATTACGCCCTCGAAGGGCGAGGTATAACGGTCTAAGAGCTTCGGTTGATCCTCGCTGAGATCGACGACGAGGATGTCACCGGTCTCCTCGACACCGGCGGCGAAGACGTTGTCCTCCAGCTGCGCGAGAGCCTCAAGGCCGCCATTGGGCTGAATTTCTCCGGTGAACTGCGATAGGTCCCACTCCTGCTGCGCGTTCTGCGTGCCCTCTTTGTCAGTGGGGTTAGCAAATCGAAGAATCGAGGGCCGGGAGGCCTTCTTATTTTCGTTGTTACGCTCGGTGGCCAGGTAGATGTCGCCATTGCGCGCGGCGACTATGCCTTCCGCGTCCGGTGCGCCGCCGCCTTCTGGATAGCCCGTAGCCCACTGTCCCGCCAGCGTGTAGGGGTCCGTAGCCGCGTCATGGTTGAGCCGGTAGATATGGCCCTTATCATTGTTGGCAATCCACGCGTTGCCCTGCGCATCAAAATCGACGCCGGACATATCCTCACCCGCAAAATCCCCACCCAAGTCCACCGACTTGATATCCACATCGTGGAAGGGAAGCTGCGCATTGGGCACTGGGCCCGGCTCCTCATCGCCCGCACCCGCAGTATTGCGCGCTCCTGGCGTCGAAGCCCCAGTCTCCGCAAACTGGCCAACCATGTCCGGAATGCGCCCATAGGTGTACTCGGCGTGCTTGCCCAGTTCTTTCCACGAATAGGAATCAACTACGGTGCCAGTAGCATCACTAAGTGTCACCGAGTCATCCTTGCCAAGGCCGAAGTGATCGACCCCACCATAGGTGTTGCTCGTCGAGGCATGATCCACCGCGTCCGTGTAGATGACGTAGTAGCCGCCGGATTCGATCTCAGTGCCCTTCGGTAGGACAATGGGATTCTTGCCCTTATCATCCACCAGGCTCCAACCGGAGATGTCCACCGCATTATTGGTGTCCTTGTTGGCTAACTCAACGAAATCACCGATGGGGTCGCCATTGGACTCGACTTCGTTGACCACGACTGGGGAGCCCTCAACCTCTGTGGCCCCTACCGCCACAACGCTGCTGCACAACACTGCCGACGCCACCACTGGTACTGCGAGGAGCCTGAACTTCTTCACTATTGACCGCTTTCCAGGAAGATTAACTTTTCACGAACCTCAACAAAGTATCGGAGGTCCATGATCAGGAAATGTTCCCTAGGAAAACACTGGGTGAATCAACTCTCACTGTCTGTCACAGCGAAGGGATGACTTCCGCCGCAGCGCCGCTGACGTGCAGCGCTTGACCGTCACGCAGCAGCAACAGCGGATAATTGTCCCCGTAAGTCTCAACGATGCGCGCAATCAACTCGGCCGGATACGGTGGAAGCTTTCCGTCTGCATGGGGAATGATCGCTTTATCGATGAGGCCAAGCCCGTCATCGCTGCTTAGCCCGGGCGCAACGTCACGGCTGTCCATCAACTCGGCCGGAGTTACCGACTGCCCCGTAATGATCGAACCTGCGCTACATCCTATGTAAGGCAATCCCGCCCGCACACGCTCTGCAAGAACATCCCCCGTGCCGTTGGAACGCAAAGCCTCAAGCAACAGAAAGGTCTCCCCTCCTGCTACATACACGGCATCGAGGCTGCCAAGCACCTCGGCGAAGGAAGCGGCAGTTGCCTTCCGAGCAGAAATCTCCACGATCTCGAAGCCCAATTCTGCTACACCGGCGCGCTCCGCAGCCGCGAAAGGAATCCCCTCCGCTGCATCGGTGATGTATCCGAGGCGCAGTGGCCGGGCGAGCCCACCCACGCACTGCTCCAAGAAGGCTGGGACCGCGCCCACGTTAAGGGACAACAAGAGCATATTCATGCCTGAACGCTATCATTACCGGACTCACCTACCAGCAGCGCGGGCCAATACTGTGCCCGAATACGAGAAAATCCTCTCCCCACCCGAAGGTGACGAGAGGATAATCGGAAGTTGGTAGCGGGGGCAGGATTCGAACCTACGACCTCTGGGTTATGAGCCCAGCGAGCTACCGAGCTGCTCCACCCCGCGACGCATGAAACAAAGAGTTTCACTATCGACTGGAAGGCTTGCGCCCTCCGTGGCGACTCCTATAACTATACATACCGTCTCCGACTAGACAAAATCGCCAGGGCATCCCGTATAAAAGGGAGCCCTGGCGATGGTGTCACGCGGGGTAGCGCTTACTTGTTGAGGCTCTGGTACTCCTTGACCGCCTTGTCGAGGTTGTCGAGGGCCTTGCCGTACTCCTCGTGGGAGCCGTCGCGGGCATCCTCGATGCCCTTGAGCGCGTCGTTGATGGCGTTGATGGCCTCACCCTCGTTGGAGCTCGCCGGCGCGGACGCCGGAGCCGAAGGGGTGGTTGCCTTGTCGGCATCGTCGGAGGTGGGGGCATCGGAAGGCGAAGCATCGGTGGAGCCGGTATCACCGTCGATCTCTTCAATGTCCTGAGCGGCCTTCGGGTCGATGCCCACCTGGCTGAGCGCCTCAGAGATGGTGGGCGCGTAACCAATGGAGCCCTTGTAGGACACAAGCACGCGCAGGAGCTTGGGGAACGCGGATTCCTGGTTCTTACGCTTGGAGTAGATGGGCTCCAAGTAGAGCAGCTCGCCGTCGCCGACTGGGAGGGCCAGGAGGTTGCCGTTCTGCAGCTGGTTCGTGGACTCCCACAGCGAGCGGTCGCGGGCGACCTGGTCCGAGGACATCATGGCGTCCTGGGCCTGCTTGGGGCCGAGCGTCTGCGTGTCCGTGGGCAGGACGCGGACGGTGATCTTGCCGTAGTTTTCTGGATCCGAGGACGCGGTCATGTGGGCGGAGAGGAACTCACGCTTGAGACCACGGAAGGTCGTGATGAGCTGGAAGCTCGGCTTCTTCGTCTCCGGATCAGCGGCCATGACGTAGTACGGCGGCTGAGACAGAGCGTTGGTGCCCTCGGCGGCATTGGGATCCTGCGGGACGGACCAGAACGCGTCGTTGTTGAAGAAGACGCCCGGGTCAGAGACGTGGTAGCGCGCCAGCAGGTTTCGCTGGACCTTGAACATGTCCTCCGGGTAGCGGAAGTGGGCGCGCAGCTCCTCAGAGATCTCCTCGCTGGGCTTCACCACGCCCGGGAAGACGCCCTCCCAGGCCTTGAGGACAGGGTCTTCGGTGTCGAACTCGTAGAGGGAGACCGAGCCGTCATACGCGTCGACGGTGGCCTTCACGGAGTTGCGAATGTAGCCCACCCGGTCGTTGATGAGGCGCTGCGTCGTGCCGTCGGGGCTGAGCGCGTCCTGCGTCTCATCCGCGAGCGAGGTGCGCTGGGAGTACGGCAAGTTGGACAGCGTGGTGTAGCCGTCGACGATCCACTTGATACGGCCGTCGATGACGGCCGGGTAGGTCTTCGAGTCGGTGGTAAGCCACGGGGCGACTTCCTCGACGCGCTGACGCGGGTCGCGCTCGTAGAGGATCTTAGACTCCGCACCGACGCGATCGGAGAGCAGGAAATTCATCTCGCCGTACTTAAGGGCGTACGCCGTGCGGTCGATAATATTGCCGATGCCGACGCCGCCGGAGCCCTCGTAGGTGTAGGTGGACTGGTCCGTGTCGTATTCGACGGACTCGTTACCGGTCTTGCCCACGATGGCGTAATCGCGGCCGTCGCGCGCCGAGGCGATGACGGGGCCGAAGTAGATGCGCGGCTCCTCGACGTTAATACCCAGGGAGGACTCGGCGTCCTTGGTCTCGCCCTCACCCTCGGCCTCCTTGCCGGCCTTGGTCTGGAGGTCAGAGACGGTGAAGACCGGGTAGCCACCACGGGTGGAGCCGGCGTCGCGGGCGACCTCGTCTACCTTGTTGGCCTCGGCCGCGATGAAGCCGTTGCCGTGGGTGTAGACGGTGTGGCGGTTGATCCAGTTGAGCTGGTTTTCACTCAGCGCGTTGGGGTCGAGCTCGCGGGCGGCGACCACGAAGTCACGCATCTCGCCGTCGATCTCGTAGCGGTCCATCTCGAGCGTGTCCGGGAAGCCGTAGAAGTTGCGCAGCTGCTGCATCTGGGTAAAGGTCTCACCCAGGATGTCCGGGTCGAGCAGGCGCAGGTTATTGATCGTCGCCTCGTCCGAAGCCACGGCCTCGTCCGACGCGTCTTTCGCGCCCCAGTTGTTCTCGTAGGTCACGTTGTCATCGCCAATGCCGTAGGCATACTTCGTGGACTCGATATTGCGCGTAATCGATTCCGCTTCCTTCGCCTGACGGTTCGGGTCGACGGAGAAGCGCTGCATGAGCACCGGCCACACGTTGCCGATGACGACGGAGGAGACGAGCATAAGCACGACGGCTAGGCCCGGAATGCGCAGGTCCTTGATCACGATGGCCATGAAGAACGCGATGGCCACGAAGACGCCGATGACCATGAGGATGATCTTCGCCGGCAGGTACGCATTGATATCGGTGTAGGAGGCACCAGTGAAGATGGAGTTGTCCCTGTACAGCAGCTCGTAGCGCTCAAACCAGTAGCCAGCGACCTCGAGGAGCATCCAGATGCCGCCGGTAATCGCCAGCTGCTTGCGCGCCGCCGGTGAGACGGAGCCGCGCACGCCCGCCGGGCGGGAGCCAATGCGGATGCCGCCCAGCACGTAGTGGCCCACGAGCGCGATGAGGAACGCGAGCATGGTGAGCAGCGAGAGCGTGGAGATCACAAACTGGTAGACCGGCAGCTGGAAGGCGTAGAAGCCCAGATCCATGTGGAACTGCGGATCGTCCACGCCGAAGGACTGGCGGTTGATAAACAGCATGACCGCACGCCAGTTGGACTGGGCCAGGAAACCGGCGACGATGCCGATGAGGAGAGGCAGCACGCGCAGGAACGCGCCCATGGACTTCTCAATGGACTGGCGGTAGGCGTAGACCGGCGAGTTGAGATCACCCAGGTCCAGGTCATCCGGACGTCCGCGCCACACGAACCACGCCGCGGCCCACGTGATGAGTCCCGCGATGATCGCGGTGACGAAGAAGATCGCGAGGCGTGCGAGCACCGTCGTGGTGAAGACGCCGCGATAATCAATCGCACCGAACCACTTCCAGTCCGTGTAGAAGCCCACGAGCAGCGGGCCTACAAAGAAGAGGAGACCAAGAATGGTGACGGTCCAGGCCAACAGCCGGGATGGCCGTCGCATGGGGGCATTGGGTCGTGTGAGTCCGGTGGACAACGCCAACTCCAATCAGTTATCGAAGAGATGAGCAAACGGTATAGTCTTCCAGCTTAAGGAAGTAACACAGCATTAACGAATGAGGTCATCAATGAGTTCCCTCTCCCCCAATCAGCAGGCGCTCAATAAGGCCATGCGCGAGGCCGTCGAATTCGTCCACGCGGAGGGCTGGGACGCCGCCCCTACCCTCTTCGCCCTCGTGCCCTCCGAGCTGCTCGTCGACGCGCTCGACTCCCTCGATGACTCGCCGCTGACCCTCGTCGTGCAAAACGATCTGCCGGACAACATCGAGGCCGGCTCGGAGCAGCTCGCGGATTACGTCTCGCGCCTGGCCTGGCCCGCCGAGGTCGCCGGCGTCATCCTGGCCCAGGAGATTAAGTTCCGCGACACCGCGTCAAACGACGCGTCGGCTAGTGTCGCGTCGGCGCCAGCCGACGCCCCACGCCCGGCGCGCCTCTTCTCCGGCGTCTTGCGCGAGGAAGGCATTGAACAGACCCTGCTGCAGCTGCGTCCCACCGAGGAAGAGCTCGAGGCCGCAGGCCCCTTCGCCCAGGACGAAATCCAGCTGCGCGGCGGCCCGCAGGTCGCACCCGGCGTCATCGCGGCGCTGCGCTACGGATTGGAGCAGGATCCCGAGGAGCTCTACTAGGCCCTGTTACGAAAGTCGTTTCAGCCAGCGGTCAATGTTCGCGACCTGGACGACTGCCTGGAATCGGACGGCGAGCTTGTCGTAGCGGGTGGCCACCCCGCGATTGTGCTTGAGCGCGTTGAAGCAGCGTTCTACGACGTTGCGGGCCTTGTAGGCCTCTGCGTCGAAGGCCGGTGGCCGGCCACCGGCAGACCCTTTGGCCTGACGGTTCGCGACCTGGTCCTTTTTGACCGGGATTGTGGTCGTGATGCCCCGGCACCGCAGGTAGGACCGGTTTGCCTGTGAGGAGTAGGCCTTGTCCGCCAGCACCCGATCCGGCAGACTGCGGGGTCGACCGGGCCCGGGGCGGGCCACTCGGATTCGTTCCAGGACTTCGATCAGCTGCGGACTATCGCCGGACTGCCCGGCGGTAAGCGTGAACGACACCGTCTGTAGATGCTGGTCACAGGCCAGGTAGATCTTGGTGGAGAACCCGCCCCGGGACCGGCCGAGGGCATGGTTGTCCGGTTCACCGTCGAGGCGCTCGGAGGAATCTCGACGGGCCCCGGCGGCGTGGATGTGCGCCCGGCTTGTGGTCGAGTCGACGGAGATGTCCCATCCGAGTTTCCCCTGGCCATCGGCCCGGGTCTGGAGGGCGGCTTCGATCTGTGACCAGGTGCCTGATAGTTGCCAGTCACGAAACAGGGCATAGATTCGCCACCAGGGCCCGTAGCAGTCAGGCACATCCCGCCAAGGGATGCCAGACCGGATGCGGTGTCGGATGCCGTTGATCAGATCCCGCAGGCCGTAGCGTCGAGGCCGACCATACCGGGAAGAGGCTGGTAGCAGCGTTTCCAGGAAGTCCCATTGGGTGTCGGTGAGGTCGTGACGGTTGGCAGCGTTTAGGGTGGGGATAAGGCCTCCGGTGTCTAGCAGTGATTGTTCGCACCTTCCTCGCTACACCGGAGGCCGCCCTATTTTGGCTCTTGTGACGTATCCGTGGGTGGTTCCGGGCGTCTGAAGGAGCTGCACGCCGCCCCCCCGTTAGGTTCTGGGCCTGAGAAGATTCACCCCCGTCAGTGACGTCGCCTGACGAGACTGCTCCGATGTTGAACGGGAGTCAACGAGTGGCCGCGGAACTTATCGTCCCCGACGTTGTTGCAGGTGGGGGTTAGGCATGACCTCGGCATTTGCCGCTGGCCTGTCCGCCAGAGTATTCTGTGACTGATTGATCAGACAATGATTGGAGTGGTGTGGCGAGGCGAGCGGATCAGGAGCGGATCGCGCAGAAGCGGGAGCAGATCGCAGCCCAGGCGGGCCGACTGTTCGCAGCACAGGGCTATGAGCGCACGAGCGTGGCGGAGATCGCAACAGCCGTAGGCATCAGTCCGGCCAGCGTCTTCTACTACTTCAACGACAAGGCGGCACTGTTCCGGGCGGTCTTCGAGCGCGACCTGCCCGCCGCGGAGGCCTTGATAGCCCGGCATGCCGACGCTAAGGAACCGGTATCGGCGATTCTCGATGTTCTTGGCGAGCTGGCGAAGGATGCCATCGATCCCGGCGCTTCTGGGATGCTCGTCGAGCTGCTGCGCCGTGCCGAGCATGACCCCGACTTGATTGCGGTAGTCGGGCGCACCTCAGAGGTGGTGCGCGACGGCCTGGCAGTGCTGATCGTGCGAGGAATCGACGACGGTGACATCGATCCCGCCCTGGATCCGATCCAGACGGCGACATGGTTGCAGGCCATCGTGGATGCCACCTATCTCAACGCCCGCCCTGGCTACTCGCCGCTGCCCGAACTGCGGCGCACCGCCATGGGTTATCTGACGACGTTTCCGTCGCAAGGAGTGGACCACCGTGACTGAGAATCATGTCGCCATCGCGATTCCGACCAGATGGATCGTGGGTGTTCGCATCGCAGGGGCGGTGCTGGGATTCGGGGCAGCGTTCGTCATCGGCCCGATCGTGAACTGGCTGCTCGGCCTGGCCGGCGATGCTCCCGGCCCGCTGCGCCTGGCCGCCGGACTGCCCCTGATGTGGGCAATTCCTGCGCTGACCATCGCCGGACTGGGGCTCGGCTTCTGGATCACGCGAGAGTGGCAGAAGGAGAACGGCATCATTACCGTCTCGCCCGACGGCGTGACCGTGCAGCGAGGCGGGGCCGGCAGCCATGTCGCCCGTGATCGGATCGACGAGGTCTTCAGCGATGGCCGAGACCTGATCCTGGTCGACGAGCACACGAACGAGCTGCTGCGTGCCAAGGCCGACAAGATGCTCCTCCCCCGGCTGCGTCAGGCATTCGTAGGATTCGGCTACCACTGGCAAGGGACCGCCGACCCTCACGAACACGCCTTCGAGACGTGGGTCGACGGCAACGGCCAGCTGAGCGACCGAGTACAGGACCTGTTGCGTGCCAGACAGCGTGCTCTTGCCGACAAGCGATTCGGAGCGGCCGAGGACGCCCGCGACGACCTTCGCGACCTCGGCATCGTCGTGCGCGACCGCAACGACGCCCAGCAGTACCGGGTCGTGCCCGACCAAAGGTGATGTTCACGAGAATGCCACCAGCTTGGTCGCTGACGCAGCCGCCCTCCTGAACCTCGAATCTTACGGCCGCACCCGCAGTCACGGACCTGCCAGCGAGGGCGGCGAACGGCCCTACTGGTACCGGGAGCCGATCCAAGAACTGTAGGCAGGAGAATGGCATGCAGAATGTCACTCTATGGCGTTGCCTGCTCGGACTCGAACGCAGTGTGGTCGAGGACGTCGAGTTCGACGAGGACGAGCAGGCGTTGATCGCCGAAGTGCGGCCTCACAAGGGCGCAAGGCGACGGTGCGGGCGCTGCCGGAGGCCGACGCACCACGTGTGCAGTGCCCCGACCATGGGGTGGTGGTCGCGCACGTGCCCTGGGCGCGGCACGGTGCGGGGCACACCCACGCGTTCGATGAGCAGGTGGCGTGGCTGGCGACCAAGTGCTCGAAGTCCGCGGCGTGTGAACTGATGCGGATCGCCTGGCGCACCGTGGGCTCGATCATCACCCGCGTGTGGGCCGATGTCGAGGACGTCCATGACCGGTTCGCAAACCTCTCGCGGATCGGGATCGATGAGATCTCGTACAAGAAGGGCCATCGCTACTTGACCGTGGTGGTCGACCACGACACTGGCCGGTTGGTGTGGGCCGCGCCCGGGCGGGACAAGGCCACCCTGCGCAGGTTCTTCGACGCCCTTGAAGAGTCCGGGCAGGTAGCAGGTGAGGACCGGTGCGGGGCCATCACTCACGTCTCGGCCGATGGAGCGGACTGGATCAGCGATGTGGTCGCCGAGCGGTGCGGCAACGCCGTGCGGTGTGCCGATCCCTTCCACATCGTCAAGTGGGCTACCGAGGCCCTCGATGAGGTCCGCCGCGATGCGTGGAACACCGCACGGGGCGCGGTCGGACGGCGTAAGGCCAGTCGCTCGCGGGGCACGGCGAAGCTGCTCAAAAACTCTCGGTACGCGCTATGGAAGAACCCCTCGAACCTCACCGAAAAGCAGCAGGCGAAGCTGGACTGGATCGTCAAGACCGACCAGGGGCTGCACCGCGCGTACCTACTCAAGGAGGGTCTGCGGCTGATCTTCCAGCTACCCTACGAGGAAGCCGTCGCGGCCCTGAGCCGGTGGATCGGTTGGGCCCGCCGCTGCCGGATCCCGGCGTTCGTGACACTGCAGCGCAGGATCGTGCGGCACCGCGACTCGATCCTCGCCGCGATCGAACATGGCCTGTCCAACGGACGCATCGAATCGGTCAACACCAAGGTCCGACTGATCACCCGGATGGCCTTTGGCTTCGCCACCCCCGACGCCCTGATCGCCCTCGCGATGCTCAACCTTGGCGGCCATCGACCTGAACTTCCCGGCCGGTCATGACCCACGGATCAGTCAGGAGAGCCCCTATTTTCCACCCGACATCCCGACTCCCACCACTTTCGTAACAGGACCTAGCCCCGTCCTCTAGACTGATAGAAGACTTCACTTACAGGACAACTCGTCTCAGGAGGCTCTCGTGCGCCACGTTTCCGCCGCCCACCCGCTCGCCCGTCTCGCCGCGGTCGCGCTCGCCCCTGCCCTCCTCGTTGGCTGCGGCTCCGGTGACACCGCCGATACCCCGCCGGGGACCCCCGCCCCCGCTGCTCCGGCGTCCCCCACTGTGACCTCCACTTCGGCGTCGAGCACCTCCTCGCCCGCGGAGACGACCTCCGCGTCGACGTCCTCGTCGACGTCGTCGGCATCTGAGTCCTCGGAGCCGTCTTCTTCTAGCGCCACCACGTCGTCCTCGGCGTCGCGCTCCTCGCGCGCGGACTCCGTCGAGGACGTCGCGAAAATCTTTGGCACGCTGGCCCCCCGCTCGCTCTTCGACGAGCTAGAAGAATGCGACAGCGCGGGACTTACGGATTCCTACAACTGCTCGGGCCCTGAGGTCGGCCAGTTCCAGTTCTCGAAGTCCGAGACCAAGGCCGCGCAGACGACGCAGCTGCTCGAGGAGCTCAAGTCCTCGCGCCTGCTCTACAACGATGACGTGCGCCTTGTGGGCTGGACGATGTTCGGCTCCACCGCCATCATCACGGTCGTCGACAATGACGAAGGCCTCGTCATGCAGCAGATGACGAGCACCGACGAACAGGATCCCAAGGACAAGATCCGCGAGCTCGGCCTCCTCGACGGCGTCGACGCCGAGGAAGAATAACCGACCGCGCCATTAAAGTCGGCGGGTTAGGGCTGGCAGGTCTTCACCTCGCCGCCGTGGGCGAAGGCGTCCATAGCTGCGACGGCATCCGCGATGGTGTCCACTGACGCGATGACCATGTCGCCGGTATCGCGGCTCATGGCTTCCGCACAATTGCTGCTGGGGGCAAGGAAGAGTTCTGCGCCCGCGTCGCGCGCCGCGCGCACCTTGTGCACGATGCCGCCGATGGGGCCCACCGTGCCATCCTCGGCGATGGTGCCGGTGCCTGCCACAAAGTGATCGCCGGTGAGGTCGCCGGGCGAAAGCTTGTCGATGACGGCGAGCGAGAACATCATGCCGGCCGAAGGACCGCCAATGTCTTGCAGGTTGTAGGTGACCTCGACGTCGGTGACCGGCTGGGAGGACATGAGGATGCCAAGCAGGGCCTGCTTCTTGTCATTCGGGTTCTCGCCGAGCGTCACGGTCGCAGTCTGCTCCTTGGCGTCCTTGGCGGCGTCGGCCTTGTCATCCGGCTGCGCGGACTCATCCGCCGCGCGCTTGAAGCCGAGTTTTACCTCGTCGCCCGGCGCCTTGGCCTGGATGAGCTTCTGCGCTTCCTCCGGCTTGGAGACGGCCTGCCCGTCGACGGAGGTGAGGATATCGCCGGCCTCGAGGGCTCCTGCGGCCGCGGCGTCATCCATAACCTTGGCGACGACAATTTCCACGGGTTTGCCCAGGTAGTCCATCGCGGCGACGGTCGCGGCAGACTCGGACTGGGTGAACTGGGCCTCGTTGGCCTCAGTGACTTCTTCCTGCGTCATATCCTGCGGGATGATCTGCTCGACGGGGACGATGGTGTCATCCGTCGAGGCCCAGCGCGCGATGACCTGCGCGAGCGACATGTTGGTGCGCACCGAGACCGTCGTCATATTGAGCTGGCCCTTGGGCTGCTCGACCTCGGTCTTGCCTTCCGTCGACTCGACGTCGACGACCTGGACGCCCTCAACCTCGCCGAGCGTATCCACGGTGGGACCGGGGCCCTCGGCGGCATAAGGCACGGTGAGCGAGATATCCGTGCCGGGAACGTGGTCGAGGCTCACGGCCGCAGCGAGCACGAGAACAGGGATGGCTCCCCAGGTCACGGTCCGCAGGCGGCGCTTCGATGCTGAATTCACGAATGAACAGCCTACCCGTGATCGCTCAAAGCGTTGTATTTCGAGCTTGCATGCGGCCCATCTGCCGCGCCTGGGCCGGTACATTGGGAAGGCATGAGCAATGGATTCGGTTTTTCCTTCCCCAACAACAATGGCGACGACGACGATGACAACAACCGCCGCGGCGACAACCCGTTTGGTGCGTTTGGATTCGGCGGCCCTGGCGCCGGTGGCTTGGGCGACATGCTCAACCAGTTCGGCCAGATGCTCTCCGGCATGGGCTCGTCCATGAATAACCCGGAGAATTCCGGCCCCGTGAACTTCGAGATGGCGCAGCGCATCGCGCGCCAGCAGCTCGGCACCACGGCCAAGCCCTCGGACGCGGATGTCCGCGCCGTCGAGGAGGCCGTGCGCTTGGCGGAGCTCTGGCTTGACGATGCCACCGCGCTGCCCACCGCAGGAGGGCGCGTCGCCGCATGGAGCTCGGAGGACTGGCTCGAGAACACCATGCCCATCTGGCAGCGTCTCGTGACGCCGGTTGCGGAGCATATGAATGAGGCACAGCTCGAATCCATGCCGGAGGAAGCCCGCGAGATGATGGGCCCGATGGCGAATATGATGCGCCAGATGTCCGGCATGAACACCGGCATGCAGCTGGGTGGCTCGCTGGCCGAGCTCGCCAAGTCCGCCATCACGGGCGCAGACTTCGGCCTGCCGGTCTCCCCGGCTGGTGTGACGGCGCTACTGCCGAAGAATATCGAGGCCATCTCGCGCGATCTCACGGTCCCGGCGCAGGAAATCCTCGTCTACATCGCGGCCCGCGAGGCCGCCCGCCAGCGCTTGTTCACCCACGTGCCGTGGCTTGTCGAGCGTGTCGTCTCCGCCGTGGAGGAATACGCCGTGGGCCTGGTCATCGACACCTCGCACATCGAGGAAGCCACGCGTGAGCTCAACCTCGAGTCCGGCGACCCGCAGGCCATCCAGGACGCGATGGCCAAGCTGCAGGGAATGGACCTCACGCCACGCATCACCTCGCGCAACGCGTCCGCCACCACGCGCCTGGAAACCCTCCTCGCGCTCGTCGAGGGCTGGGTCGACGTCGTCGTCACCGAGGCGCTCACGGAGCGCATTCCGTCCGTGGCGACCATGAATTCCGCGTGGGCGCGCCGCATCGCCTCCGGCGGCTCGGCCGAGCACGCGCTGAGCAAGGTCGTGGGCATCGAGATCGGTGCCCCGCAGATTGCCAAGGCCGCCGAGCTGTGGCGCCGCTCCACCATCGCGGTGGGCTCCACCAAGCGCGATACGGCCTGGGACCACCCGGACTTCCTGCCGACTGCAGAAAACATCGAGAACCCGGCCGAGTTCATCGATACGCTGCTCGATGACGCCCCGGCAGATGACTTCGAGGCCGAGTTCGCGAAGCTCGAGGAGATGCTCCGCGGTGAGGGCGGCGCCGAAGACACGGACGGGAACAACGACGACGCCGAGAAGAAGGACAAGGATCCCGAGGACGACGAGTAGTCGTACCTCTCCCCTGCCTCGGGCCGGGTGGCTGAGCTAGCGCTCGCCGCCCGGCCCGAAGCGTTGGTAGGCCTCGAGAAAGCCTTTCGCACGCTCGGCACGCGGCGCGCGGTCCGCCCACTCCCAGAACTCGCGGCTGTGGTTGGGCACAAAGGTATGTGTGAGTTCGTGGACGAGCACCGCATCCAGCACATAATCGGGCACGTGCTGAAGCCTGTCGCTCACACGAATCGCGCCCGTGGACGTTGTGCAGCTCGCCCAGCGCGTGGTCATATTCCCCACCCATCGGATAGACGTCCACCGCGCGTGGCCCTCGAGGATTTCGGCGTTGAGAAGTGCGGCGCGGTCGCTCAGGGCGGCATCGGAAAGCGGGGCGGCCTTGCGCTTCTTCATGGCGCGCGCCAGCATGTCCTCCACGGCGCGCTCCTCCTCGGCCTTGGACAGGCGCGCGGGGATGCGGACCTCCAACACGCTGTCTTTAAACCGCGCCTCGATGGTGCGGCGGCGCCGGGCGGAGCGAATGACTTTGACCGGCGGACGTGCGCTTTCTTCCATAGCGGGCAGTCTACCTCCGGCTCAGCTAGACTCGCAGTCGCACTGTTTAAACGCTAGGGGGAAGTGTCATGGGGGATCTGTATCGCCGCACGCCCGGGGTCCGCATCATTGTGCGCGATCCCGGCGCCATCCAGTTCGGTTTCGACGCGACGCGCGCGGGGCTTATCGAAGTTGCCGATGCCGCCGCCGTAGCCCGCGCGCTGCGCCAGCTCGATGGTTCGGTCTCGCGCGAGCGCTTCGTTTATCAGCTGCGCGCGGCAGGCGTGGGCGACGGCGCCCCAAGCCTCGTGGACGAGCTCGTGTCCTTTGGTCTGTGGCAGCCGCTGCGTCCACCAGACGCCATCTACGTGCTGGGCATGTCTCCGCTTGCTCTACAGGTCTGCGATGCGCTGCGCGCGGATGGCTTTCGCGTGCGTCGGCCACGTTTGGGCGAGCTCACCGCCCACTACGTGCAGCGCATCGACCCGGACGTGCCCGTCCTGTGCATCGACGAGGACCGCCACATGGCCATGCTCGCGCGGATTATCCGCTCGATGCCCAGCACGTGGCTGCCGGTCACGACCTTCGATACCCGCGTGTTGCTGGGCCCCTTCCACACGCACGGCAAGGGGCCTTGCCCGCTGTGCTTTAGCTTGCACCGCACGGACGCGGACCCGCACTGGGTCACGGTGACGGACCAGCGGCATCCCACGGACTCGCTCGACTCCCTCGTGGCGCTGGCCGGTGTCGCGCACATCGTGGCCGCCGCGCGCCACCTCGTGGGAAGGCCAGGCCTGCCCGGCGCGACGCCGGTGCGCTGGATGCCCGGCGAGGTACGCGAGATTGACGTCTTTGGCCGCACGCACCAGCAGTTCCTTGAGCCGCATGCGCGCTGCCCGGCGTGCTTCCAGGCGGAGGCCTAAAACGCACGAAACCCCGGCCTGCTGGCCGGGGCGGTGCGCGATGTATTAGGAACGGACGTAAGCCTCGTCCTCTGCATCCTGTGCGGACTCTGGGTCGAGGATGCCTGCAACGCCGTCTTCGGCAGCGTCCCAGGTGTCCTTGTCCCAGATGCCGGCGCGCTTGGCCACGATGGTGGCGGCAAGCGACTGGCCGGTGACGTTGACCGCGGTGCGGCCCATGTCGATGATGGGCTCAATGGCGAGCAGCAGGCCGACGCCGGCGAGCGGCAGGCCCAGGGTGGACAGCGTCAGGGTGAGCATGACGGTCGCGCCCGTCGTGCCAGCCGTAGCAGCCGAGCCGATGACGGAGACGAAGATGATGAGCAGGTACTGCGTGAGCGTTAGGTCAATGCCGTAGAACTGTGCCACGAAGATGGAGGCGATGGCCGGGTAGACGGAGGCGCAGCCGTCCATCTTGGTCGTGGCACCCAGCGGGATGGCGAAGGAAGCGTACTCGCTGGGCACGCCCATGGCGCGCTCGGTAACGCGCTCCGTCACGGGCATAACACCCATGGAGGAACGGGTCACGAAGCCCAGCGAGAAGACCGGCCACACGCGCTTGTAGAAACCAGAAACGGACAGGCCGTTGAGTTTGAGCACCGCCGGGTAGACGACTCCGAGGACGAGTGCCAGGCCGATGTACATGGCGAGCACGAACTTGCCCAGGGAGCCGAGGGCGTCCCAGCCGTAGGTCGCGACGGCCTTACCGATAAGAGCCGCGGTGCCAATCGGCGCCAGGCGGATGATCCACCACAGGATGACCTGGATGACCTTGAGGAAAGACTCGGTAAAGCGCAGGAACGGGTCCGCGGCCTTGCCAGCCTTCACGGCAGCGATGCCGATGGCCAAGGAGATAACGAGCAGCTGCAGGGCGCCGAAGCTCAGGGAGACCTCACCATCGCTGAAGGAAGCACCCAGGCCGATGAAGTTGCTAGGCAGCATGGACTGCAGGAATGCGGTCCACGAGCCGACGTGCGACGGGTCGGCGGCGGTGGCGGCATCGACGGACGTGCCCACGCCCGGCTTGAGCACAAGCGCGACGAGGATGCCGGCGATAACGGAGAAGAACGCCGTGATGGCGAACCACACGAGCGTGGACATGGCGAGCGAGGCCGCGTTGGTGACCTTGCGCAGGTTTGCCACGGAGGTAACGACCGCGGCGAAGATGAGCGGCGGGACCATGACCTTGAGCAGCTGGACGTACGCCGAGCCGATGCCCGTGAGCGTCGTCGTCAGCCAGCTGGCGTCGTCCTCGGCGCGGCCGGCGTCCATGCCGGACGCGATGAAGCCCACAATCAGGCCGATGATAAGGCCCGCGATGACCTGCGCGCCGAAGCCGGTGGCCCAGCCCGGCAGTCCGCGCTTGGCCTCCTGGGACTGCGCGTTCGCAGTGGTGGTGTTACTCATGGGGAGTTCCTTTAGACAGCTTTGTAGATTATTGAACCGCCTCGGCTATAAAATTTAGACCGATCGGTTTGTTTACGTTCGGTACAACAGCCTAACCCCTCGTGCGCATTCCACCAATGCAGAGCGTTGTTCGTCACAGTCGCTCGCACGGCGGCTTTCCCCAAAAATCCCTCCAGCACATATAAGCCCCGCGCCGCCCCGGCGAAAGCACCTCTATATGTGCTGGACGTAGATCCGGCGGCGCCGTAGAGCCCCACCAAGAAATCCCTCCAGCACATATAAGCCCCGCGCCACCCCGGCGAAAGCGCCTCTCTATGTGCTGGACGTAGATCTCATACTCCGCTAGCCGGTCGGACCGATACGAGCGCCCCAAGGGTCATCGTACTGACGGGTGAAATAGTGGTGCCATCGCGTCACCATGCGGTGAAGTCTGCCGGCTAGATTGGGAGACTTCGCCGTGGCGATTTGTTCTACGACATCGCCAAGATGGTGCGCGACGCACGTGCCTGTGTAGCGCAACGTGGTCCAACCACGAAGGACAGCATCATTGTTCTTCCAATGGTCGCGCACGACGGCGTCGGGCTTGGAGTGAAACTCGAAGCCGTTAATTTCGACCGCTACCTGCATGTCGGGGAGAACGATATCCCATAGATAATCACCGATAAAGAAATTGGTGTCCACTCGCATTCCCCGAGCCTTCAGTGCACGCGCGACCTTAACTTCAGCCCCAGAGTCCGTGAACAAGGCAGCCTGCGTGAGCAACCCGTGGGTATGGCGCGGAAGTCGCTCGAAGCCACTGCGGTGGCGTTCGAGCAGGCGCCGGCCGCGCGCGTGGGCATAGTGGTGCTCCAGCGCTGCGAGTGCGAGGTCTCGAGGAGTATCAGTGTCAAAAGCCAGCAGCGGATGATGCACGCGTAGATCACTCACGATCACATGGGTGCGCTGTGAGCGTCGTTTGACTGTGTAGAAAGCAGACGGACCCAATTTCTGCCCGTATGCAACGGCCAAAGGGAATTCGAGCTCCTGTCCGAGATAGAGATACGCTGCGCTCGTCCCAGTAGCGACAAGGCCCGGATGGCGGCGCTGCAGCTCGTGCAAGAGTTCTCCAGGCGTCGGCGTACCCCACACGTGAAAACCACGCGTGATGGCGGTGATTGTGCCTGCAGCAAGGTGTGTGCGCAGCTGATGGCGCGTGAGACCAGAAACGATCTTCATATCTCCCCCGAGTTGTGCATTGAGCGTTGTGCCGCTCATCCTAACCCGGAAAGCGCGCCACCGCGCGCTAACGGAAGTTCGACAGGATCTGCAGCACCTCGGCGCCGTAATTATCCAGCTTCGTCGCGCCCACACCGGACACGCTGAGCAGCCCCGGGAAATCAGAGGGCATGGCCTCGGCGATATTCATAAGCGTCGCGTCGCTGAAGATGATGTACGGCGGAACCTTGTCCTGGCGGGCACGGTCTGAACGCCACGCACGCAACGAAGAGAAGACGTCCTCACTCATTCCACCGTCGCAGTGCTCGTGGCGGCCCAAGGCCTTCTCGTGCGGGGTGTCCAAGGCAAGGCGGCATACGCGGCAGCGCTTGGCGCGGGAAGTCCGACGGCTGCCGCGGGACTCGTCCAGCTCCGGCACGATGCCGTCGAGGAAGCGCGTGCGCTTGCGCGTGGGCGCGGAATCCGGGTTCTTCGCCAGGGACCAGGAACACTGCAAGTGAATGCGGGCACGGGTCACGCCAACGTAGAAGAGGCGGCGCTCTTCCTCCACTTGCTCGTCGCCCGCGCGGATGGCGTGGCGGATGGGCATGGAGCCTTCCTGCAGACCGACGAGGAACACGGCGTCCCACTCCAAGCCCTTGGCGGCGTGGATGGAAGACAGCGTAACCCCCTCGACCGTGGGCGGCTGCTTATTGGCCTGGCGCTGCTGCAGCTCCACGCATACGCCCGGCAAGTCGATGCCCGGGGCGTCGTGGACGATCTGTTCCACAAGTCCCACGAGCGCGCGCAGGGACTGCCAGCGCTCACGTGCCTGGGCGCCGTCCGGTTCCTCAGCGGATAGGCCCAGCGGAGCAAAGGCCGCGCGCGCGATCGCCACGGGGTCATTGGGCAGGTCCGTGCGGCGGGTAGCGCGGATGAGCTCGCCCACGGCCTCGCGGACCTCGGAGCGCTCGAAGAAGCCCTCGCCACCGCGAACCTGGTAGACCACGCCCGCATCCGCAAGCGCTTCTTCAAAGGCGACGGACTGTGCATTGGTGCGGTAGAGAATCGCGATTTCCGAGGCCTTCACCCCCTCGTTGAGCAGGGTAAGAATCTGGCCGGTAACCTCACGGGCCTCGGCCGGCTCAGACTCGTAGGCGTGGTACTGCGGCTCCGGACCCGCCGGACGCATACCGGTGAGTTGGAGACGCGTGCCTGCAATGCGGCCATGTGCCTTACCGATGACCTCATTCGCGAGGTCGGTGATCTGCGGCGTCGAGCGGTAGTCGCGCTGGAGCTTGACCACCGTGGCGTTGTCATACGTGCGCGAGAAGTCGAGCAGGAAGCCCGGAGTCGCGCCGGTGAACGAGTAAATCGTCTGGTTGGCGTCACCGACCACAGTGAGGTCGTCGCGCTCCCCCAGCCAAGCATTCAACACGCGCTGTTGGAGCGGCGTGACGTCCTGATACTCGTCCACGACGAAGGTGCGGTACTGCTCGCGGAACTGCTCGGCAACACCCTGCGAGTTCTCAATTGCGCCCGCGGTATGGATGAGCACGTCCGAGAAATCCAGGAGCATGCCTTCCGGCTGTGTCTTCATCTCCTCGTAGCGGCGATAGGCCTGCGCGACCTTCGCCGGGTCCGAGGGAGTTTTGCGCTGGTACTTCGCGGCGGCAGCCGGGTACGCGTCGGCCGAGACGAGGAAGGACTTCGCCCAGTCAATCTCGCCAATGATGTCGCGGATCATTTCCGTGGACGGCTCCAGCCCCGCCGAGCGCACGGCACGCGCGACCATCGGGAACTTGTTACTCAACAGCTTCCACGGCAGGTCGCCCACGATCTGCGGCCAGAAGTACTTGAGCTGGCGCATGGCCGCCGCGTGGAAGGTACGCGCCTGCACGCCGCCCACCCCCAGCTGGCGCAGACGGTCGCGCATCTCGCCCGCCGCGCGATTGGTAAAGGTCACAGCGAGCACGCGCTGAGGGCTCACCATGCCTTCGTCGCAAAGGTGCGCGATGCGATAGGTAATCGTGCGGGTCTTACCAGTGCCCGCGCCGGCCAGGATGCACACCGGCCCGCGCGGCGCGAGGGCCGCTTTCAGCTGGTCCTCGTCGAGGACAGACAAATCAAGCGCCACTGTTGTACCACTCCATAATCATTCTGTGTGCGATCGAACCGGGCGCCGCAAGCGGGACGCGCGGCAGCTCTGCGCGGGTCACCCAGCGGATCTCCGCGAGTTCCCCGTCGGTCTCAGCGACGGGCTCAAGGTCATTCGTCTGGCCCCAGAAGCCGAGCATGATGCTTCCCGATGCCGCCCACGGCTGCGAGCCCCAATACCGGACGTCGTGCACGCGCCGCCCCGTTTCTTCGAGCACCTCGCGCGTAAAGGCCTCCTCGAGGGTCTCCCCCACATCGACGTAGCCGGCAGGCAGAGAGTAAAAGCCGCTGCGTTGCGCGTTGCGACCGAGGAGCAAATACTCGCGGTGGGTGACGATGCCGATGACGGCGGGATCGAGACGCGGGAAGACCTCAAGGCCCGCGGGCGTGCGGCCCACGATATTGCCGGAGGTATAGGTAAGCTCCTCGCCCGTGGACGGGTGGAAGTTATTGAGCTTGCGGTTGCGCCACAGCGCTACGCCGCGAGTGACGACGCGGTCATGGGCGAAGTCCACCGGACGCAGCGTTTCATAACCGGGGTAGGCCTCGAGGAATTCCCCGGTGACCTCGACGACGTGGTAGCCGGGCACAATCTTCACGGCCGGGCCGACGGCGGCTGCGCCACCACCAGGCAGGGCCGGCAGCTCGGGTAGCCAGACGGCTTCACCGTCCGGTTGGGCGACCACGAGGCCGCGCGCGGTGACGAGCAGAAACATGCCTTCCCCCTGGCTAGTCATGGGTTTTAATCATCATCCTCGTCGTCTTCGTCATCGTCCGTGAGCGGATCGTTGACGCTCGGCAGGTCATGCTTAATGTAGAGCAAGCGGTCGCCGGGCTTGAGCGCGGCGGCATCGGTAGTGTCGACGCGGTGGACTTCGCTATTACGCAGGACGGCGAGCACGATATCGGCGAGGTGGCGCGGGTTGGAGCCCACCTCGAAGTCGCGGACGGGACGCTCGGCAACGGAGAAGCCCTCGTTCGGGGAGAGCAGGTCCTCCATCATCTCCACCACGTTCGGCGTGACGGTGGCCAGGCCAAGGAGGCGGCCAGCGGTCTCCGCAGAGGTCACCACGTTGTTCGCACCCGACTGCAGCAGCAGGTGGCGGTTCTCCGACTCACGGACAGACGCCACGACATTGGCGCGCGGCGCAAGCTCGCGCACGGAGAGCGTGCACAGCACCGCGGTATCGTCCGTGGACGGTGTCACGACGATGGAGCCCGCGTGCTCGACGCCGGCGATCTTCAGCACATCTTGCTTGGTACCCGAGCCGTAGATGGTGACCAGGCCGTGGTGCTCCGCGTTGGCGAGTGCCGCACGGTTATTGTCGATGACCACGATTTGGTTGGATGGCACGCCGTCCGCCAGCAGCGCGGCGACCGCGCCGGCGCCCTTGGTGCCATAGCCGATGACGACGGTGTGGTTCTTCAAGTTTTTCCTCCAGCGCTGGATTTCAACGGTCTTGCGGGTCTTTTCCGTCAGTACCGACAACGCGGTACCGACCAATAAAACAAGGAAGATAAGGCGGGCAGGGGTGATGATAATGAGGTTAACCAGGCGCGCTCCGGCTGAGACCGGGACGATATCGCCGTAACCCACTGTGGTGAGCGAGACGGACGAGTAATACGCCGCGTCGAGCACGGACAGGTTTTCAGAGTAGCCGTCGCGATCGAAGTAGACCACCAGCGTGACAAAGATGAGCAGTAATAACGCCCACCACAAACGTCGCGCCAGCAACTTCCACGGGCTGTCTGTATTCGCGTGCGGAACGGTGATGACGTCGAGCAGGCCATGATCCGGAAGGTAGTTGAGCTCAACCTGCGCCTTGATGCGTCGCGAGAGACGCCGACCCATGCGCCGGGTTCTACCGTTAGCCACGCCGAGACACCTTCCTTGCACGAAGAGAGAAAACCTATAAGAGACAGTAAACCAGCTACCCTACCCTAGTCGCGCCGCAACGATTCACCAACCTTCTCACTCCCTATTGACGACGGCTTATTACGCGCGACGGCCACGCTGCGGACGGCGAACCTCAAGCAGCGCGGCGAGCTCCGCCCCCTGCGGCAGGTCCTCCGGCTGGAACGTGTCGTTGTCCGCGACGTAGTGGAACGCCGCGGCGACGGGCTTGCCATCGCGAGCGAGGCGACGCCATGCCTCGGCGTAGACCGCGAGCTGGATCTCCGCGTCGTGCAGGTCCCGGCCGGTGGGACGCCGGCCTGTCTTCCAGTCCACGATGAGCCAGCTGCCGTCCGGCTGCGCAAAGACGGCGTCCATGCGCCCGCGCACCACGGCGTGGCCCACGGTGATTTCAAAGGCCTGCTCCACGTAGCTCGGCGTCCGGTCCGCCCACGCGGACTCGAGGAACGCGTCCTTGAGCTCCTCTAGTGTTTCCTCCGGCACCGGCTCGCCGATGCCCGGCAGCTCCTCGTCGCCGATGAGCTCACCGCCGCCAAAGCGGTCCTCGAGCCACGCGTGGAACGCCGTGCCGCGCTTGGCATACGCATTCGGCTTAAACGGCACGGGGCGACGCTGGCGGCGCGCGAACATCAGCGGGTCCTTCGACATCGCCACGAGGTCCGAGGCCGTCAGCTCCGTGGGAACCTCAACCTCCACGACGGGTGCCTGCAGCGCGGCATATTCCTCGATGAGCGCAGAAGCCTCCGACTCCCATTGCTCATAGACCTCACCGGCACGCGCCGGCGGAAGCTCCCCGCCCGCAGCGGCGTCCATGGCGGCGGCAACGCGCTCAGCGCCAGCGAGAACCTCCGCCCGCGGGGCGAGCGCGGGGAAACGTCCTTCAGCCACGCTGTCGTCGACGGCAGGCTCGATCGGATCCACCGGCACCTCCCAGTGCACGACGAGATCCGGGTGCGCTGCGTGGAGTCTCTCAAGGTACTCGTACGGGCCTTTCTTCGCCTTGCCCCTCGCGCGGTTGGTACCGGAACCGGTGATGGTGAGCGTCTCCTCCGTGCGCGTCATCGCAACGTAGAACAAACGCGCGGCCTCCTCGGCCTGGCCCTGGCGGTCGGCCTCAATGAAGGCCTTGCATGCCTTTTCAAATTCGCCGCGGTGCGTCGCATCCCCGGCGTCGATGACATCATCATCACCCGGGACCTTCTCCATGACGGTAAGGAACGTCGAGGCCTGCGCCTTATACGTCGTCGAATCCGCATGGAGAACGCACACGTGCTGGAACTCGAGGCCCTTCGCCTTGTGCGCGGTCATGATCTGCACTCGGTCGTGGCGCACGGGGACCTCACCAGGCTTCAAGCCCTTTTCGTGCTCGCGCGCAAGCGCCAGGTAGTCGAGCAGGCCGGTCAGGCTCGCGCCCGTGTAGCCAGCGACGACGTCTGCGAAGCTGTCCAGGTGCGTCGTACCGCCTGCCTTGCCGCGCGCAAGGACCTCAGTACGGATAGTGAAGAGCGCCTCAATGTCGGCAAAGATATCGCCCAAGGTCTTGCCCAGCGAGTACGTGCGCAGGTGACGCAGCTTCGCGGCGAGCTCCTCAATGCGAGCCAGGCCCGCCGGGGTGTAGCGCTCGCGCTCGGCGAGGTCGGCCACCGCGTCGCCCAGGCCCGGCACTTGGTCGGGGCCCTCCTCGATGAGTTCAGCAAGCTCCGCGCGCAGGTGCTCCACGGGGTCCGAATCCGCGGACCAGCGCACGCGCTCGGACTGCAGGCCCGCGAGATTACGCGCGCGGCCTTCGAGCGCCAATAGATCCTCCAACCCCAGCCCCACGAGAGGGCCGGCGAGGATGCGCAGCGCCGCCGCCGTATCCTGCGGGCGCACGAGCATGGTTGCCAGCGCCACGAGGTCCTGAATCTCCGGCTCCCAGAGAAGTCCGCCCAAGCCCACAATCTCGTTGGGCACGCCGCGCGCGTCGAGCGCCTGCGCGACGGCGGCCGAATGCGCGTTGGCACGCACGAGCACGGCCGCGCGGAACTCGCCGCCGTCGGCTTCCTTGTACTTCGCGCACAGGTGGTCCGCGACGAATGCGATCTCTTCTTCCTCCGTCGCGAAGTAGCCCAGCTGAATCTCGCCGGGCTCGGCGCCCGGACGCGCGGAAAGCGGATCCACCGGGCGTGGGCCGGAGCCGAAGACGCCGGTCGCCACGTCATTGGCCAGATCAAGCACCCGCGAGGGATTGCGCCACGACGTGGTGAGCTGGTCCTTGGGCGCGGGCGAGCCATCCGCCTGCGGGAAGTCCTCCACGAAGGCGGCGAGGTTCTCGCTCGTGGCACCACGCCAGCCGTAGATGGCCTGCATGGGGTCGCCCACTGCCGTCACCGACAGGCCCTCGTGATAGCCGCCGCCGTAGAGGCCACGCAGCAACACGCGCTGGGCATGCGAGGTGTCCTGGTACTCGTCGAGGAGGACCACGCGGTAGCGGGCACGCTGCTGCGCGCCCACCGCGGGGTGCTCCGTGGCGAGCTTGGCTGCGGCAGCCATCTGCTCGCTAAAGGTGGTCACGCGCAGCTCGGCCTGACGCTCCTTGAGCTGGCGCAGCAGCGGCAGGTATTGCACGCGCAGACGCTGCTTGTGAAGATACTTCTCCAGGTTCTGGCTGTACTCATTCTTCGAGCGCGGGGACTTATCCAGGCTCGCGAGTTCCAGGCGGAAGGCGCGCTCGTGTTCCTCGATGTCTGCAGGGTTAGACAGCGCCGAGTCCATGGAGTTGGACAGCGCGAGCAGCGTCGCGACCACCGTGGAGACCGTCTCATGCGCGATGAGTTCCCCATCCCAGTTGGTGACCACCTCGTGGGCAATCGCGTAGTGCTCCGCATCCGTGATGATCCGCGCGGTGGGCTCGACCGGCACGAGCAGGCCGTACTCGCGCACAAGGTCGCCCGCGTACGAGTCGTACGTGGAGACATTCACGGCCACATTCTCCACGGCCTCATAGGCCGGGCTGCCCGGCACGAGGAGCCCTGAACCGCGCAGCGTGAGCAGCTGGCGGCGGATGCGCTGCTCGAGCTGCTGCGCCGCCTTGCGCGTAAACGTGAGGCCCAGAACCTGTTCGGGGCGCACCAGGCCGTTGGCCACGAGGTAGATAACGCGCGAGGCCATCGTTTCCGTCTTGCCCGCACCCGCGCCGGCGACGACGAGCTTGGGGCCGAGCGGCCCCTCGATAACCTTGGCCTGCTCCGCGGTGGGCGGGAACTTCTTGCCCAGGCCACGCGCAAGTTCGATGGGATCAAACTGGATCTCGGGTTTAGTCGACATCGGTGACCATCCTTCCTTCCGGGCGCACCGGGCATAAGGTGCGCACCTGGCAGGTATCGCACTTGGGGTTTATCCGCGCGGTAACCTGCGGCCCGCGCATTTCCTGGACGAGGCCCGGCAAGTAGTCCGCGAAGGCCTGCAGCTCCTCTGGCGCCCATGCGGCTTGCTCCCGCACGGTGACGTCCTTGGCCTCGCTCGCCGGGTAGAAGAGCACGCCGCCGCCACGCTCGAGTCCCTTGCCGTCAGCCACGCGGACCTCGCCGTTGCGTTCTGTGAGCGTGCCGTGGGCCAGGGCCAGCTGATACGTCGCCAGCTGCGCGTGGCCCTGGGCTTCGGGGCCCGTCACGGCCTGCTTGCCGGTTTTGAGATCCGCCACGTAATACGCCGGGTTGTCCGCGTGATCGCGTTCCAACCGGTCGATATAGCCGTGAATGGTCACCCCTTCGGCGACGGTGACGTGGACGGGCACCTCGACGCCCACGAGTTCGAAGGCGCCACGCGTCTGCGCCACCCAGGTGCGGGTGCGTTCGAGGAGCCGGTCGAACTGGGCGAGCTCAAAGTCACGTTTCCACGCGGGCACGTCGAGGATTTCCGCGAACGCACCGCGCGTAAGCTGAGCGGCCTCCTCTGCGTTGACGCCACGGCCGAGGGCCTCGAGGAAGGCGTGTGCCATGGAACCACGCAGCAGCGCCATGGGCGTGCCTTCCTCCTCGCCGACATTGCCCAGCACCGCGTTGAGTGGGCACGCCAGCAGGGATTCCACGCGCGAGGGCGAGACGGTGGGCGGAATGCGCAGCTCGCCTTCCGATGCCACCGCGCGGGCGCCCCACCACTGCGCCGGGTCAGCACCTGGCACGCCAGCGTGGGCTAAGCGCGCGAGCTGGCGGGTGGCCTGCTCGCGCTGGGTCTCTTCGGTCTCGGGGTCACAGACGATCCGGCGCAGGTGCGAGACAAAGGACGGCACGGACAGCACGGAGGTGACGAGCGGATTGAGCTCGCCCGGTTCCTCGCCCGCGCCACCTTTGAGGACGAGGCGCGGCAGATCCACGCCGACCGCCATTCCAGCGTCCGGCGCGTCTGGCACGTTGAGCCCCAGTTCGCGCGCCACGGCCGTGCGGCGCAGGCGCTCGTTGGCCTCCCGACGCGCAAGGCGACCGGGCAGGTCGAGTCCCTGACCGGCGAACTCCTCAATAAAGCGGGAGGGCTCGAAGACCTCGTCACCCTCGGGAGCGTCGATGGCGGCGATGAGCAGGCGCGCGCGGTGTCGCGACGTCGCGACGTGGAAGAGGCGACGCTCCTCCTGCAAGCGCGCGGCGAGGTGGCTCACCGGGACGTCCGGCTCAATGCCCTCGTCGAGGTAGTCGATGAGGTCTTCCTGACCAAAGAGGGAGCCGGTCTCCCCCAGCGAGGGCCACGTTCCTTCCTGGGCGCCGACTACCACGACGGTATCCCACTCGCGCCCCACTGCGCCGTGGGCGGAGATGACCTCCACGGCCTGTGGCTTGGCGGAACGGCGGTCGCGCACGCCGGTGGGCAGCTCTTGTTCCTCGATGCTGATGAGGAAGGACTCGAGTGGCGCGTGCGGGTAGCGCTCCGCGTAGTCGCCTGCCGCGTCGAAGAGCGCCATCATGGCATCCAGGTCGCGGTCCGCCTGGGAACCCGTCGCACCACCGCGCAGCGCTGCGGCCTGGAGGCGGTCCGAGAGACCTGTCGCGGACCATACGGCCCACAGCACGTCCTCGATGCTGCCGTCCAGTGCCGCGCGTCCGGCGTCGAGCACGCCGCGCACGCGCTCGAGGATGGCCTGCTCGCGGCCGGTGAGCAGCCCACCGAAGTCCGGCAGCTCGCCGTCCAAGACCGCGCGGAGCGAATCAATACCGCGGACCGTGGGGCGCCAGCGGCGCAGGCCACGAATGAGGCGGCGCAGCGTCACGGGATCCGCGCCCCCCACAGGACCGGTGATAAGCTCCTCGAGGCCCACGTTGTCGAGCGGATCCGTGAGCGCCCGGACGGCCTGCAGGACCGCGGAGACGAGGCGCTGCTCCGAGAGCACGACGTCCGTGGGGCTGATGTGAACGGGCACGCCCGCGGCAAGCAGCGTGCGGCGTACCTGGCCGATCTCTCCGCCGCCACGCACGATGACGGCGATATCCCCCCACGCCACGCCGTCTTCAAGGTGGCGGCGGCGCACGGCGTCCGCGACGACGTCGCGCTGCGTCGCCCGCGAGTCCGCGATCGCGATGCACGCGGACGCGGGACGCCGGCGCGGTACATCGAGGACGAGCTCATGGACAGTGGGAAGCGCCGTGGCAAAGTCATCGAGGAATTCCTCATTCGCGCCACGGAAGGCAAAGACCGCCTGGTCCGGGTCGCCGCCCACGACGGCGAGCTCGGCCGAGCGCGCGAGCTCCGTGACCATGGCGCCGGAGAGCGGATCGAGCAGCTGCGCGTCGTCAACGATGACGGTGTGCCAGCGGTGCTCCGCCGTGAGTTGCGGCTGCTCCGCGACGATCGCGACAAGCTCCGCGGCGGAAAGCGACTTGCGGCCTGAGAGCGCCATGACCTCTTCATATTCGCGCATAAACCGGCCAGCGGCCGCCCACATGGGGCGCCGCCACTGCGTGCCTAGTTCTTCCAGGCGCGCCGGCGAGAGCCCACGCTCGTGCGCGCGGAGCATGAAGTCACGCAGCTGGCGGGCAAACCCCACCATGCCGAGCGCCGGGCGCACGCTCTCCGGCCAGTCCACGCCCCCCGCGTCGACGTGGCCAGCGAGCAGCTCGCGGATGACGGCGTCCTGCTCCGCACCGGTGATAAGCCGCAGCTCATCGTCCATGCCGCCGCGCAGCAGTGCGAAGGCGAGCGAGTGGACGGAGCGGACCATGGTCGACGCCGCCGCATAATCCTCGAGCCGGCGCGCGATCTCGCGGCGCAGCAGCGCGCCCGATTCCTTGGAGGGTGCGACGACGAGGATGCCCGACGGATCCGCACCGGCCTCGATGCGCGCGATGACGGTATCGATGAGCAGGCTCGACACCCCCGTGCCCGCGGCTCCCGTCACACGCCACGCGCCGCGCTCCGGCAGGTCAAAGCCCCATTCGCGGTCCGCCGTGGATCCCACGGCAGCGGGGATGAGCCGCACCTCCGGCGAGGGCGGCAGCAGCACGCCAGTGCGCACCGCGCCGGTTGGGTCATACGCGTTCATACGGGTCCCACCTTTCCCGCCCTGCGGACACTCCGCGTGGCGGCTGACAATCTGAACTTAAGCCAGTGTGCCACTCACCCGCGACACGAGAAGATCCTCCACCTCTGAGATCTTCGCACGCGTGTTCGCGCTCGCGGCGGGGTGCAGGTTATTCACGTGCCGACGGTAGGCCGCCGCACGCAGGAGGAGATGGTCGAAGCCCGCGATATACGCGAAGCGATCGCAAATGCCCGGATCCACCGCGTCGTTGATGAGCCCGTCCACGCACACGAGCGCCGTCGTATAGCCCCGCGGGCGCGGCGCCGCGGTGGGCACGATGTCGACGATGGTGGGCGGATTGGCGCCAGCGAAGATGGTCGTGGCGAGCAGGTCGGCGTGGCCGACACCGAGCACGGGGGCATCGGCAAGCTCGGCCTCGGTGGCGGAGTAGGCCTCACCGGTCTCCTCCCACGCGGCGAGCTCGGCGCGCGCGAAAACATCGTCGCGCTGGGCCGGCAGAATGAGCCCGCTGAACTGCACCATCGCCGTGGAGAGAGCCTCCTCGACGCGCAGTCCCAGCTGCGCGGTCTCGTCCACGCGGCGCGCGAGCTGGCCCTCGACGAATTTCGTGGCCTTCCAGCCACCCACCGTGTGGCGGCCATTCGTGGCGAGCACAGGCCGGGCCACGCGGGCGCCAGCCACGGCAAGACGCTCACGGACCTTCGCGGACCAGCTGGCATAGGGCCCGGCCTGTGAGTAGACAACATCGCCGTAGCGCCAGCCGTTATCCCAGGCATAGCCCATGTGCTCTGGGCGCGCGGCGTCCTTCACAGGCGCGCGGAAAGCATAGAGAACGAGGTCATCGGGCTGAGCCATGCGGGAATCCTTAGAAGTTGAGACTGAAGTTTTACGCGGGGGCGTGGACGTCGAGGTTGGACGGATTGGGGTACGGCCACGGGTTGGGATGGCAGGTATCCGGGTTGTCCGGGTAGACCTCACCCGGTTCCTTAGCGAAGAGATCCGAGTTCTTCAGGCTGATGGTCTGCTGCATCATGATCGGCGCGAGTGCCCCATCCGCACCGCAGGGCTGGTGGGCGGCGTATCCGATGGCGTGGCCGAACTCATGGTTGATGAGGTACTGGCGGTAATTGCCCAGGTCGCCCTCGTAAGGCAGGGCACCGCGGACCCAGCGGGCCTCGTTGATAATGACGGTCGACGGCCCCGTGATCGTCGTGTGGCACGAGGTCTCGGTCTCCAGCTGCGCGCCGCACAGCTCCGCGGTCGTGGTGAGCGAGGTGAGACGGATGATCGTGTCCGGATTATCATCCGCGGCGACGTGGATGAACTTGAACGCCTTGTCATTCGACCACGAGCGCGGGTCAGACAGGGTGGCGTCGACCATCGCAGCAAACGCGTCATCCCCGCCGTAAGGCGCAGAGTCGATACCGTCTTCGACCTCGATGGCGTAGCGCACCGTGCGCTCCGTGCCCTCGCCGAATTCCAAGCCCGGCGTTCCTACCTGGTGGTAGGTCTTCTTCCCTGTTTCCGTAAACGCGCCGCCGGCAGGCAGCTCGTCCTTGGCCTGCTGGACCGCCGCGGCGTGCGCGGGGTCTGGGCCCTCGGCCTGGCTTTCCGATGCCCCCTCAGTCGCCGGCGCGTAGGTCCCCTCGGCGATGGACGCCGTGGGTTCCGCGTCGGGACGGAACACGTCCACGAGGACCCAGACAGTAATAATGGCCATCACGGGGATGGCCACTACGCGCCACCAGCCGTAGTCCTGGGCGAAGCGCACGATGGGATGGGTACCGCGCGCCTCACGTGCCTGCGGCCGGTGTGTGTTCGTCATAAACACATACTTTAGACGGGCTTATGCGCCCGCAAAACCGACGGTGGTCGGCTTCGTCACGCCGATCTCCGCGTAGACGACGCGATCGGTGCGGATGATGTACTTGCGGCCCTTGTCGTCCGCGAGCTCCAGCACGGAGTTATCCGCGAGCGCACCGTTAATCTGCTGGCTCAGCTCTTCCTGCGTACCCTCGGAGCGAATCACGAGCTCGCGTGCGGTGTCAGCGAATCCAATGCGGATATCCATACCAATTCTCCTTATATGTTCATCATGAGGTTTGATGGCCCCACTATAGCCCCACCCGCTACTATCGAGGTGTGTCTGAAAAGCAGCCTCAAGCCTCCACCACTCCCACGTTCGCGGAGCTCGGTGTCGCCGCAGAGATCGTCGATGCCCTGGCCAGCCGCGGAATCACGCACACGTTTGCCATCCAGGAGCTCACGTTGCCGATCGCGCTCAGCGGACACGATCTCATCGGTCAAGCCCGCACCGGCATGGGCAAGACGTTGGGTTTCGGCGTCCCACTCCTCGACCGCGTCTTCGACGACGCGGACATCGAGGAACTTGACGGCACTCCGCGGGCGCTCGTCGTCGTGCCCACGCGCGAGCTCGCCGTCCAGGTGGGCGAGGACCTCACGCAGGCCGCTCGGCACCTGCCTATCACCGTCGCCACCATCTACGGCGGCCGCCCGTACGAGGCGCAGAAGGAACTGCTCAAATCCGGAGTCGACGTCGTCGTGGGCACCCCGGGCCGCCTGCTCGACCTGCACTCTCAGAAGGCGCTACACCTCGACCACGTGGCCATCTTGGTGCTCGACGAGGCAGATGAGATGCTCGATCTCGGCTTCCTGCCGGATATCGAAAAGCTGCTCGAGGCGCTCCACGGCAATCCGCACCAGACCATGCTCTTCTCCGCGACCATGCCCGGGCCCATTGTGACGCTTGCGCGCACGTTCCTCACTAAGCCGGTGCACATCCGCGCCGAGGGGGCCGAGGAATCCTTCACGCACGAGCAGATTAAAAAGGTCACCTTCCAGGCCCACAAGATGGACAAAGGTGCCGTCCTCGCCAAGGCCCTCCAGGCCGAGAGCCGCGGCAAAACCATCATCTTCACCCGCACCAAGCGCACCGCCGCGGAGGTCTCCCACGATCTCGCCCAGCGCGGCTTTACCGTCGGCGCCGTCCACGGCGACCTCGACCAGAAGGCCCGCGAGCGCTCCCTCCAGGCCTTCCGCGACGGCGAGGTCGACATCCTCGTCGCCACGGACGTCGCCGCCCGCGGCATCGACATCGACGACGTCACACACGTCTTCAACTACCAGGTCCCGGATGACCCGATGACCTTTATCCACCGCATCGGCCGCACCGGCCGCGCGGGTCACTCCGGCACGGCCGTGACCCTCGTGGGCTACGACGAGCTACCCAAGTGGCAGATCATCAACGACGAATTCGAGCTGGGCCTGCCTACCCCGCCGCAGTGGTTTAGCACCTCCCCCGAGCTCGCCGAGGCCCTCGCTATCCCCGAGGACGTTTCTGAGACCGTCGGCCCTGCCACTAAGGTTATCGGGGCACCACGTAGCCGCTCTCAGCGTGACGGCGGCCGCGGTTCCGCCCGCGACTGCGCTCGCCGTTCCGGCTCACGCACGCGCACCCGCACCACCCGTTCTCGAAGCTCGAGGAGCCGCCGCCGATGAGCCGCACCCCCATCCTGTCCGCCAGCCGCAAGGACTGGATCGCCACCGGCGTCATCACGGCTGTGTGCGCTTTCGCGGTGGGCGGCGCGTATGTCACGTCCGATATTCGCAGCGCCGCGCTCACCACGGAAAACACCCCTGGCGACACGGAGGTCCAGGTCCTCGCCGAGGCCCCCAATAAGCTCGCGGAAGCCTACACGCTCGATAACGCCGGTGTCCCCGGCGAGCACAAGCCGCTCGTCGCCGCAGGACTCGTCATCACCAACGACGCGCGCACGGTCCATGCCACCAATCAGGATGGCTCTGAGGCATGGTCCTACTCGCGCAAGAACGACGACATCTGCTCGCTCGGCACCGCCTGGGGCAAGGTCGTCGTCACCTACCGCACCGGTGTGGGCTGCGGCGATGTTGTATCCATCGATGCCGCTACCGGCCAGTACGCCAACACACGCAGCGCCATCAACTCCGAAGACGTCGTCTCCGTGACGTCCAATGACCGCATCGGCACCGTGTCCACCGATCGCATTGACCTCTGGCGCTCGGATCTTGTGCGCACCGTCGAATACGGCGACGTGGAGGCACCCCAAGAGCCCGACATGCAGCCCAATGCGGACTGCACGATCAGCTCCGCGCTCACCCGCACCGAAAACGTGGCACTCACCGAGTCCTGCCCCAACGAGTCAGGCACCTGGATGCGCCTCATGAAGGGCACCCCGGAAGACTCCCGCAAGCCGGAGGTCACCACCAACGTGCAGCTACCCGAGGACGGCGCGCGTCTCGTCGCCATCGGCCAGGAAGCCGCCACCGCCTACGTGCCTGGCCCCACGCCCGCTCTGCGCTCCTTCGATAAGACCGGCACGGAAACCGCCACCCGCACCGTAGCCGAATCCCCCGACGTCACCGAGGGCACCACCCCATTCGCGCCTGCCACCGCGGACCTGCCACACCACATGTCCTGGTTCGACGGCACGCGCCTGTATCTGTTTACTCCAACGGAGCTCAAGGTCGACCGCGTCTTCGAGGACGCCATCGGCACGCCCGTCGCCGTGGGCGAACGCATGCTCATGCCCACCGACAAGGGCATCGCCGTCGTCGATTGGGCCACCGGCGAGACTGAACGCACCATCCCCGTCGACCGCGGCAGCTACTCCGGCCCCGTCTACCTCGCCATGGCCGGCACCACCATCGTCGAGTCCCGCGGCGCGCAGACCGTCGTCCTCGCTGCCTCTTAACTGTCCTACACACAGAAAATTCCCCACCAGGTTCAGGGTCCTGGTGAGGAATTTGTGATCCTGCTCAGCGCGTAGCTCTCAGTAGAAACCTCGGGGCGCTCTAGTAATGCGAGGCGCGCTTTAGTAGTGCGAAGCCGCCCACTGCGTCGAGGCCGGCACGAGCATGAGCAGCCACAGCGCCACCGCGGCCGAAAGAAGCACGAGCACGCCCAGCGCAATCGCACCGCCGCTCATCATCTGGAATGAGCTCGCCGCGAGGATGAATTGCACGAGCACAATCGCGCCGCGCCCCCAGCGCTTCCCCTTGATCATGGCCACGGCGCCGAAGATAACGAAGCCGAAGACGATGAACAAGAATATCGCCGTTCCGGTGCCGACCCAGCCGCTGGCCGCGGCATCGGAGACCATCGACTCATTCTTCGCACCCGTGACGTCACGGATGATGAGCACAATGCCAAAAATGATCACGGCGATGGCCTGCACCACGGCGATGCCGGCGCCGATGAGCACAGGTTGCGGCGCACGTTCTTTTTCCGGCGCGGCAGGGCTTGGGACGGGACGCTTCTTCTCATTCACGCGGACTATCTTAGCCACCGCAACGGCGTACGCCGCCCACCGACCGACAGTCCTTGCCTCACACCGGTCGCACGCCTGCGCACCTGCGCCCGCACGCACCGACACACGCCCACGCATGTATGAACACGTCTCCACTTTCCTCGTTTCGTGTACGCGTCCACGAGTTTGCCCAGCTGGGACGAATGTAATTCATACGCAAGCCACCGTTTACCTATCCCAAACGCACATCACATCCTCAACCTAGGACGCAACGGGGGCAACGGTTAAATGACAGATTTGACCTCAGCGCACTCATCCCACTCACCCCACCGCAACAAAAACTCGAGGTCACACGACTTTAGGTCAGCCTAACTTGGCTCAAATATGTTTTTGCCAACAAATATACAGGGGATAATTCCAGTGACGTTTACCACAATTCACCCCCTAACCCTAGCCAAGCTTGAGTTTTCGTGCGATTATCTTCAAGTACCGCAAAACAGGGAACGGTTAACCGCCCCTTAACTGCAGATTAACCTCCGCGAGGAAGTTAGTCTTCACCGCGAATGTTGCCATGGCGGCGTCGACGCGGCCTGAGCCTCGGATTTCTCCGCGGCTTGCAGGCCCCACTGCTCGCAGACCGGCCATTCGCACCTTATCCACTACAACCCGAGGTTCGTTGGCGCGTCCGCGTCTCGCACCTTCAACACACCGCTGTCAAAATTTGTTAGGAGATTTCAATCATGGATTGGCGCCACGAAGCTGTTTGCCGCGACGAAGACCCCGAGCTGTTCTTCCCGGTCGGTAACTCCGGCCCTGCCCTTACCCAAATCGCAAAGGCCAAGCTGGTCTGCAACCGTTGCCCGGTTGCTTCCCAGTGCCTCAAGTGGGCTCTCGAGTCCGGCCAGGATGCCGGCGTCTGGGGCGGCATGTCTGAGGAGGAGCGCCGCGCTCTCAAGCGCCGCCGGAACCGCGGCCGTGGCCGCGCTCGCGTCACCGTCTAAATCCTTTTCACCCGCCGCGATTTCCCCACCGGCAGGTCCAAACACTAAAGTCAGTGGGTAAGTAATTATCCGCTCACCGAATTAAACAAGGAGGCCGCACATGTCTAAGCGTGGTCGTAAGCGTAAGGACCGCCGTAAGAAGAGTGCAAACCACGGCAAGCGTCCTAGCGCATAAGCACAGCATGTAAAACAAGGGCCCGACCTTTTGGTCGGGCCCTTGCTGTATGTCAGGCCATGTGTCTGAGGCGGTTGCCTCCTCACGCCTAGAGATACTGTGACGCCTCGCGCACGGACAGCGGCGCCATCTCGGCGCGGTGCGCGTCGACGAAAGCACCCACCCAGTCGGGATTCGTCTTCGAGTAATCGCGCAAGGCCCAGCCAATCGCCTTATTGATGAAGAACTCGCTCGAGCCAAAGTTGGCTTCGATGCTCTCAGCGAGCAGCTCGGTATCCGTATGCGTCTTTCGGCCACGCTGATGGTCGATGGCAATGCGCCGCAGCCAGAAGTCCTCGTCGCGCGCCCAGGTCCGCAGCACGTCATTGACGGAAGGATCGCGCAGCGCGATATCCCCCACTACTTTGTCGAGCACGTCGATAGAATCCCACCAGGCCTTGGACTGTGCCAACGCGCGCAGACGCGGCACGTCAGCAGCGGACAAGCGCCCGCGGACCGCCACGAGGTAATCCAAGGCGACGTACTGATACTCGCGCTCGTCCGCGTCCCAGCAGGCGTCCACGAAGTCCCAGTCCACGCCAGATTGAGCGCGCAGTTTTTTGAGTACCGGCTTCGCGGCTGCGCGCAGCGCCGGGCGCGGAATGCCCAAGAAGGCGAAGCGCCCCCGCATGTAGGAGGACATGGCAGGGGCACGGGTGGCATCGGCAAGCAATGCCAACGCCGCAGAGAGTGCGGCGAACGTTACTGAGTCCACCGGACCTCCGTGCGGGAGATCTCAATGGTGATCTTCTGGCGTAATTGCTCAGGGGCTTGGGCGCCGCCGCAACACTTGCGGACCATGGCACGCACGATCTCTTCGGCCTCGAGGCGCTCAGAGCATTCCTGGCACTGCGCGATGTGCTCACGGATTTCCAGGGCGCGGGCCTGGCTCGTGTTCTCATCGAGGAGCTCACAAAAGAGAGCCTGAACCTCCGGGGAGGTACACGCGCCGCAGTTATGTCCTTGTGCGTGTTCCATTATTTATCCTCCATATCCGGGTGGTGCAATCCAATGCCTTGTTCGCGTGCTACGTCCTTCAACGCGCCGCGCAGTAATTTTCTTCCACGATGGAGGCGCGACATGACAGTTCCCAGCGGAGTGCCCATCACTTCCGCGATTTCCTTGTACGCCAACCCCACGACATCCGCGTAGTAGACCACCATGCGGTAGTCCTCCGGAAGGTCATTCATCGCATCCGAAATCGCGCCATCCGGCATGCCGCGCAGGGCCTCGACCTCTGCGGATTCCAGCCCAGACGAGTCGTGTCCAGACGTGGTGTAGAGCTGCGAGTCCGTGAGCTCATCCGCGGAGGACTCGTGCGGACGTCGCTTCGCCTTGCGGTAGGAGTTGATGTACGTATTCGTCATAATGCGGTACATCCACGCCTTGAGGTTCGTGCCCTGCGTGTACGAGTCAAAGGAGTTATACGCCTTGAGGTAGGTCTCCTGGACCAAATCCTCCGCGTCCTGCGGGTTGCGCGTCATGCGCAGCGCGCCGCCATAGAGCTGGTCGAGCAGCGGCATGGCCTGTTCCTCGAAGCTCGGACTCTTTTCTTGTCTAGCCACGAAGTAGTCGTCCTCCTTTTTCTACTTACGCTGTTAAACCTCTACCCTACTGCTATGGCTAAGAAGAAGCCGCATGCGGCTACCCCGGCACTGAAAATCCTCGAAGACGCAGGCGTCGCGCACACCGTTTCGACGTTTGAGGGCGGCACCGATCACTTCGGCGACACCGCGGCCGAAGCGCTGGGTATCGACCCCGATCGCATCTTCAAAACCCTCGTCATCGACCTCACCGCGGGCAAGGGCCCCAAGCGCGAGCTTGCCGTGTGCGTCCTGCCGGTGAGCCACCAGCTCTCCCTCAAAAAGGCCGCAGCAGCCTTCGGCGTCTCCAAGGCCACCATGGCCCAGCCTGCCGATGCCTCCAAATCCTCCGGGTACATCCCCGGCGGCATCTCCCCACTCGGCCAAAAGCATGTGTTGCCCACGGCCATGGACGAGACGGCGCTGCTCTTCGACACGGTCTTCTTCTCCGGCGGCAAGCGTGGCCTCGACATTGAGATGAACGCCGAAGATCTGCCGAAGGTCCTCGACGTCCAGTTTGTCGATCTCGAGGCCGAATAGCTCGCGTTCTCCGGCGGCGCGCCAGCGCCGCCACTAGAACAATGTCTTCTCCGCGGGCCCCTCGATAAGCTCCGCGTAGTCATTGCGCACGTTGCCCACCGCAGGGTCCGCCGGGCGGGTGTGAAACCCGCGCAGGCCGCTGGGCTGGAGCAAGTCCCCGCTCATATCGCCCTCGAGCCACGGCCGGATCTCCTCCGACAGGAGGAACTTGGGCAAGCGGCCGTGGAGCCACTCCATCTCGTCTGTCGCCGCCGTGGTCACCATCGTCGCCGAGAGCTTATCCAGACCGGTGCCCCACAGCCCGGCCGCCCACAGCTGGCCTTCGGGTGCGGTGACGTAATACGGCTGCTTCTTACCGTCTTCGCCCGTGTGCCACTCGTAGTAGCCGTCGAGCGGGATGACGCAGCGGTTCTTCTTGTACGCGTCGCGAAAAGAAGGCTTGGACGCTACGGTCTCCGCCCGCGCGTTGAACAGCGGCGGGCCCTGCTCATCCTTCTTCCAGTGCGGCAGCAAGCCCCAGCGTGCAGGCTCGATGGCGGCGAACGTCTCCTTCACGCGAATGATGGGGATGGTCTGCGTGGGCGCAATGTTGTAGCGCGCCGGCGGCAAACCCTGCGGCGCGTGGACTTCGCTTACGCCGGGCCACTGCCCCACGGCATCGAGAAAGGACTCGGGTTGGAATAAGACAAAGCGTCCGCACATGCCCTCTATTATGGACTGCATGCCAGATTTATGGACAGCCCCTGTCGCCCCCGGCCCACTCGACGCCACCGTGCGCGTGCCGGGCTCAAAATCCATCACGAACCGCGCATTCATCCTCGCGGCACTCGCAGAAGGCCCGTCGGTCCTGCGCGCACCGCTCGTCTCGCGCGACACGGACCTCATGTCCGCGGCGCTGCGCGCCATGGGCGTGGGCGTCGAGCAGACCACCGGCCCGGACGGCGTCCCCGAGGTGCACCTCACCCCAGGCCCGCTCCACGGTGCCACCATCGACTGCGGCTTGGCTGGCACGGTCATGCGCTTCCTGCCGCCGCTGGCCGCGCTTGCCAGTGCGCCCGTCACCGTCGACGGTGATCCCCAAGCGCGTCTGCGACCCATGGGCACCATCCTCCAGGCGCTGCGCGACCTCGGCGTCGAGGTCGACGGCGACGCGCTGCCGTTTACGGTAACCTCGCACGACATTCCGGAAGGCGGCACCGTTACGGTCGACGCCTCGGGCTCCTCGCAGTTCGTCTCCGGCCTGCTGCTCTCCGCGCCGCGCTATGCGCAAGGCATCACGGTCGTCCACGAGGGCGGCACGCTACCGTCGCTCCCCCACATCGAGATGACGTGCGCCATGCTCCGCGAGGCAGGCATCACCGTCGAGGAACACGCTGACGGACCGCGTCCGTCCTGGACTGTTCACCCCGGCCCCATCGCCGCGCGCACGTGGGAGATCGAGCCGGATCTGTCCAACGCCACCCCGTTCCTCGCCGCGGCGGCTGTGGTCGGCGGCACGGTGCGCATCCCGGGCTGGCCTTCCTCGACGACGCAGCCAGGCGACGCCATCCGCGGCATCCTCGCCGAGATGGGCGCCGACGTCACGCTCGCCGACGGCGTACTCGCCGTCACGGGCCCTGCGGGCAGTGCGCTGCGCGGCATTGAGCGCGACATGGGCGACATCGGCGAGCTCACGCCCACTGTCGCGGCGCTGTGTGCCCTCGCGGAGACGCCCTCGCGGCTTACGGGCATCGCGCACCTGCGCGGCCACGAGACGAACCGTCTCAAGGCCCTCGCGACAGAAATCAACAACCTGGGCGGTCGCGTGACCGAGCTGTCCGATGGTCTCGCCATCGAGCCGGCGCCGCTGCACGGCGGTGAATGGCATTCCTATGCGGACCATCGCATGGCGACGGCGGGCGCGATCCTCGGGCTGCGCGTGCCGGGCGTCGAGGTAGAAAACATCGCGACGACCTCAAAGACGCTGCCGGGATTCGAGCACATGTGGGAGAACATGCTCCATGGGTAAAAACGCCCGCGGACGCTCCGCCCGCGACTACGACGAGTCCGACGTCCACATCCGCCCGGGCAAGGGATCGCGCCCGCGCACGAAAGATCGCCCCAAGCACAAGGACGCGAAGTTCGGCATGGTCATCACCAAGGATCGCGGTCGCTGGGGCGTGGCCCTCGATGATGGCCCCGTCGTGGTCTCCATGCGCGCTCGCGAGCTCGGTCGCACGCCCGTCGAAGTCGGCGACCGCGTCGGCGTCGTGGGCGATACCACGGGCCGCAAAGACACGCTGGCGCGCATCGTCAAGCTCGAGGAGCGCACCTCGGTCCTGCGCCGCACGGCGGATGACACAGACCCGTATGAGCGCATCGTCGTCGCGAACGCGGACCAGATGCTCATCGTCACCGCCGTGGCCGACCCGCCGCCGCGCTCCGGTTTCGTCGAGCGCGCCCTCATCGCGGCCTTCGTGGGCAACGTCTCGCCCATTCTCTGCCTCACGAAGACCGATCTCACGGACCCTACCCCGTTCGCAGAGGAATTCGCGGACCTTAACGTGCCCGTCGTCTACGCCGGCGTCGAGGACGGCCTCGAGGCGGTCGAATCCGCCATCGATAACCACATCACCGCACTCATCGGACATTCTGGCGTGGGCAAGTCCACTCTCGTCAATCGCATCGTTCCCGACGCCAACCGCGAGACCGGCGAGGTTTCCGCAGTGGGCAAAGGCCGCCACACCTCCACGCAGTCTGTCGCGCTGCGTCTGCCCGGCGCACCTGGGCCTTCCGGCTGGATCATCGATACCCCGGGCATTCGCTCCTTCGGCCTTGCCCACGTCGACGCGGATACCGTTATCAACGTCTTCGAGGATCTCGCCGCCGCGACCGAGCAGTGTCCGCGTGGTTGCACGCATGCCGGTCCCCCAGCAGACCCCGAATGCGGACTCGACGATCCGGAGCTCGTCCCGCCCGATTCCGCCACGGCCCGCCGCCGCGACGCCGTGCGCACACTGCTTGCCGCACTGCGCACCAACGTCGAGTGGGAAATGTAATCACGCAGCATTCTCCCACACCGTGAAAACAGAAACGGACCGGGTGACTCTTTCCACGTCGCCCGGTCCGTTCGTGTAGGACATGAATGAGCTGTTAGAACGGCAGCTTCACGTTGCCCAGGTTGATTCCGCCGTGCGAGACAACGTACGCAACGCCAGTAAATGCCGCCGTGCCCAAGAGCCCCAACAAGGTGTAGAGCAGCTCATCCGGCATCTGGGACGAGGTGTTTCCTGCATCCTTGGAGTCGCCCGTGCCCGGCTTGGTCTCGATACTGTCGTCTTTATCCGAGTCATAAGACTCGCGGTTGGCACAAGCATCAAGCGCATTCTTGTACGCCTTGGCGTTCTTCTGGATCTGCTTGATGACAGCGACGTTGCCTTCTAGCAGTTCGCGCTGATCGTCGTCCTCGACGCCCACGCTCAGCTGGGCTTCATAGTCCTCAAGCATGTACTCCAGGCCGCCGTCTACACCAGTAAGCTTTTCTTCGAATTTCGACTTCGTGGATTTCGCGTCCTTCACCTGAACGCTCAACGGCATGATGGAGGCCTCATTGATGTCGTTCTTCTTCGCCGTAGCTGCGTCCCACTCCTCCTGCTCAGAAAGACTCAGCGTGATGGTGCACGTGTTCTTTTCTACCGTGCTTTCCAGCGCCTGTGCCGGAGCGACGATCACGGAAGAAACGACGGTTGCCGAGACAAGCGAAGCGACCATTCGAGAGCGATACATAAAAGGGTCCTTTCGAGCAGTGGTCACTTTCACCTTATCAATGAACAATGACCACCGGAACGCCCTCCCAGAATCCGTGGCAACTAGCCCTTAATGAGCTTCTGCAGCGCAGGAATCTGCGAGCCAAACGTGTTATACGCCGCGAGCAGCAGGCTGACGACGGCCAGGATAACGCCGATGATCGGCGCGGCCTTCGACTTCGAGGACGCGTCGAGGATACGCAACCACGGCGTCGTATTTCCATCATCCGTGGCATCCGAGGAGCCGCCGTCCCCTTTCGCACCGCCAGAGCCGTCCTTACCCTCGTCATCTTTGCCCGCGTCATCCTTGCCGGTGCCGTCGGAGTCGTCCTTGCTCTCGTCTTCGTTGTCCGAGTCCTCGGTACCAACGGCGTTGTTCTCGTCCTTGTTCACAGCGGTGCTGGTCGACTCCACCGTAGTTGCATCAGTATCGGTGTCTTCTGCCAGTGCAGGGGCAGCGGCCAACAAGGTGCAGCTTGCCGCGGCAACGAGAGCAGTGGACAAACGCAAGGAGGAACGCATGGTGTCTAAACCTTTCGAAGATGAGGATGGTCCAAGGAGGATCACAATGTGGAGCCAGACTATCCCCCGCATCACACCAGATCAAGAACGCGGACCTGCAGGTGCAGGTCCGCGCGGTGAATAAACCTTCGCGTCAGCGCGACTCGATTAGAGCAGCTCCACGAGGAAAGGCAGCTCCGACGGGTCGTAGAACGCCATGAAGTTGTCCAGGGCGTCGCCTACGGCGAGCTCGGCATCCTCGTCGCCGAGATCGGCGGCATCGATAAGCTCCACGGCTTTCTTCGTTGCTTCCTCGGACTCCTCGATATCCACATGGATAGCGGCGAGCTGCTCCGGGGTAAAGATGGCGGGCTCGAGCTTGACCACGGCCTCGCCCATATCGGGCTGCGGGTGCACGCACTCGATGGGAACGTCGAGGGAGATGACTACGCGGCGGTGCGGGAATTCTGTCTCATCACCGATGGCGAGCAGGCGCAGCGAGCTCATCGCCGCCTCCTGGTACGCGGAGTAGGCGATCTCTTCCTCGTCTCCCTCCGTGTAGAACTCCTGGAGCGCCGGCGTCACGGCAAAGCCCCAACCGCTGCGCGCGGCGAGCTTCCCGTTCTCCTTAAGCTCCGTGAGCATTCCAAACGTCGCAGGAACGTAGACGCGCTCGGTCTTCGCTGCCACTAGAATTCGCCCTCAATGTCGAAGACGGCCTGGATTTCCACCGAGGTGCGGTCAAAGACCGTGTAGAGCATGCCCACCATGCCAAAGTCCACGGCGGCACGGACGTTGAGGATGGAGTCATCCACCATGACGCAGTCGTTGAGCGGAAGAGCGATGGCGTCTGCCGCAGCCTGAAACGCGCCGCGCTCCGGCTTATCTGCGCCGACCTCACCAGAGAGAACAACGGCATCCACGAAGCCGCGGTATTCCCACTCGCGGATGTGCTCGGCACCGGCTCCACCCGGGTCGTTGGACAAGATGGCGGTGGCAACACCGTTCGACTTAGCAGCGGCGAGCAGGGTGCGCCAGCGCTTTACTTCTTCTTCAGCGCCGTCCAGGACGCCCACGAAATCAACGATGAGTCCGCGCATAGTTGTGAGTATTCCTCCCAAGAGATGTAAACGGTGCTACACGCCGCCGCGACCAGCCCATACCGTGGTACGGACCTAGCTCGCCGCATTCGGAGCACTTGACTACACGCAGTATAACGGACGGATCCCCTGCGCGCCGCCACCCCTTTCAGGAAACAACCAGCAAATATACAGCTACTGCGCGGACGGCAATTCCATGGCATGATGTCGGTTAACCATCACGCATGTACTCGTCTCCGCTTTTCCCACCGCTTCCTCCCCGGAAATCCCTGGAGAAAGACATGTACGCCCCTATCCCCGGGTTCACACACCTGCGCGTCTACGTGCCGCCCGACCCCGTGCGCTATAACCGCGCGGCTCCTCCCGACGAGGACCGGACGCGTCGGCGCACCCTCGAGTTGGTCCACATAGTCCTCGAGGCTGCCGCTGGCCTTCGCCCGCTCACGCATCTCAACAATGACCGCTTCAGCGCCGCCGTGATGCTCCACATCCGCGCCTGGTCCCGCGGGCGCTCGCAGCGAGCCATCGGCTGCCAGCTACTTTCGCTCCACTGCCAGCCCAGCGGCGAGTACTTCGGCTCGGCCTCGATGGGTGGCAATCGGCATGCGTTTACGGGTCGCTACGACGGTGAGGCCCTCACATCGTTCCGGCTCATTTAGGCTGCCGATGCCCCCCGTGCGTGCCCGCAGTCTGCCCCAGCGACGGACCAGACCAGAGGAAGCCCGCCAACAGCTGCACGAAGATGCACCGGATGCTGTCTCTCGTGCGCTGGCTGACACAATGTTCGAGGAACATATCACCTCGAAGCGAGAAAAGGCCTCAGCAACGGTCCTCTCGGACTGGTGTGGGAGCATGCGGAACTCCAGCAGCTCAAGAACTGCGCCGCAGGCAAGACCGGCGAGTTTGATTTCTTCCCTGAACGCCTCCCCTGGCTTGTCTGTGCAGAAGAAGTTCTCAACGGCGAGAGCGCGCAGAACGAAGCCGAACAACAGGATACCGGCAGGCCTCAGACTGACGATCCCAAGACCGAGTCTCCGGAAGGCAAGGATGACGCCCCGAAGCAGGACACTCCGGACGCAGGTGACAAGGGTGACCAGGCCCTGGACGCGGGCGCCATCGCCGTCGCAGTGCCGGGTCTCATCCCGGGCCTGCCGACCCTGCAGTCGCTGCTCAAGTTCTAGGGCCTCCGCCCCCTTTTGTTATTAAGACTCGCACCAAACCCAGGCCACACGGCCTGGGTTTGTGCGTTGGATCGGCGTGCGTGCTGCGCGTCAAGAAGCACCCCGCACGGATGCTCCTGGAACTCCGTGCGAGGTGTTGTGGGTGACTGGCGGCACCCGCCAGCTATGTGTCTTAGGCCTGAACGGTACCGTCGCCCTCAGCGGCGGCCTGGGCCTGCTGCTGTGCGAACTGCTTGCGCAGCATAAACAGCTGGCGGACGGTCTCTTCCTTGACGGCGTCGTTCATGGCATTGAACATGTCGCCCCCTTCCTTCTGGTACTCAACGAGCGGATCGCGCTGGGCCATGGCACGCAGTCCGATGCCCTCCTTGAGGTAATCCATCTCGTAGAGGTGCTCGCGCCACTTCTGGTCGATGATCGGCAGGATGATCATGCGCTCGGTGTTGCGCATCTGCGACTCGCCGCCGATGGCGGTGATAGCCTCTTCGAGCTGGTCATACTGGGCGTTCGCGTCGTCCACGAGAGCCTGACGCAGCTGCTCAGCAGTGAGCTCGCCGGCAGAGCCGTATTCGGTGTCATCGATGAGCGACTGGTAATCCATAGAGGGGCCGTAGAGGGACTCAAGGGCGTTCCACAGCTCTTCGAGGTTCCAGTCCTCGACGTAGCCGGTGGCGGTGGCGCCAGCAACGTACGCGGAGATGGTCTCGTCGATCATCTTGCGGATATTGTCCTTGATGTCGCCCGCGTCGAGAATGCGGTAACGCTCACCGTAGACAACCTTGCGCTGCTCGTTGAGCACCTCGTCGTACTTGAGGACGTTCTTACGCATTTCGAAGTTCTGGTTCTCCACCTGTGCCTGTGCGCCCTTGATGGAGTTGGAGACCATCTTTGCCTCAATCGGAACGTCGTCCGGGACGTTGAGACGGTTCATCATGTTCTCCATGGACTGACCCACGAAGCGGACCATGAGCTCGTCGCGCATGGACAGGTAGAAACGGGTCTCGCCCGGGTCGCCCTGGCGGCCACAACGACCACGCAGCTGGTTGTCGATACGGCGGGACTCGTGACGCTCCGTGCCCAGGACGTAGAGACCGCCGGCCTCACGCACTTCGTCGCCGAGGCGCTTGGAACGAGCCTTCTCTTCCTCGATCTCGGCGTCCCACGCTTCCTGGTAGCGCTCTTCGTCCTCGAACGGGTCAAGGCCACGCTCGCGCAGCTTGTCGTCGAGGATAACTTCCGGGTTACCACCCAGCACGATATCGGTACCACGGCCGGCCATGTTGGTCGCGACAGTAACGGTGCCCGGGCGGCCAGCGCGGGCAACGATCTTGCCTTCTTCTTCGTGGTGCTTGGCGTTAAGGACGGAGTGCTCGATGCCGCGGCGCTTGAGCAACTGCGACAGGTACTCGGAACGCTCGACGGAGGTAGTACCGACGAGGACCGGCTGGCCGGCCTCGACGTGCTCGACGATGTCGTCGACGACGGCTGCGAACTTCGCTTCCTGCGTCTTGTAGATGCGGTCCGAGTGGTCAATACGCTGGTTCGGACGGTTGGTCGGCACCGGCACAACGTCGAGACCATAGGTAGAGTGCAGCTCGGCGGCCTCGGTCTCAGCGGTACCAGTCATGCCAGAGATCTTGTCGTAAAGACGGAAGTAGTTCTGCAGCGTGACGGTTGCGAGAGTCTGGTTCTCGTTCTTAATCTCGACGCCTTCCTTGGCCTCGATTGCCTGGTGCATGCCCTCGTTATAGCGACGGCCAGCCAGGACACGGCCGGTGAAGGAGTCAACAATGAGGACCTCGCCGTTGCGGACGATGTAGTCCTTGTCGCGCTCGAAGAGCTCCTTGGCTTTGAGCGCGTTGTTGAGGTAGGACACGAGCTGCGAGTGCTCCGGAGCATAGAGGTTGTCGATACCGAGCTGATCCTCGACGAACTCGACGCCTTCCTCGAGCACACCCACGGTGCGCTTCTTATGGTCGACCTCGTAGTGAATGCCTTCACGCATACGCGGAGTGAGCTGTGCGAAGACGTTGAAGAACTGGGAGTTCGTATCCGTCGGGCCAGAAATAATGAGCGGGGTACGCGCCTCATCGATCAGGATAGAGTCCACCTCATCGACGATGCAGTAGTTGTGGCCGCGCTGAACGATGTCGTTCTTCGTGCGGACCATGTTGTCGCGCAAATAGTCGAAGCCCAGCTCGTTGTTCGTACCGTACGTGATGTCGCAGGCGTAGGCTTCCTTGCGCTCATTCGGGCGCATCTCAGAGAGGATGACGCCCACGGACAGGCCGAGCCAGCGGTGGACACGACCCATCATTTCCGCGTCACGCTTAGCCAGGTAGTCGTTGACCGTGACGATGTGAACACCCTTGCCCTCAAGTGCATTGAGGTAGGCCGGCAGCAGCGAGGTCAGGGTCTTACCCTCACCGGTGCGCATCTCGGCGACGTTGCCGAAGTGCAGGGCGGCACCGCCCATGATCTGCACCTTGTAATGCTTCTGGTCGAGCACGCGCCAGGCGGCCTCACGCACGGTGGCGAAGGCGTCGAGGAGGATATCGTTGAGCTCCGCGCCGTCCGCCAGCTTCTGCTTGAACTCATCGGTCTTTGCCTTGAGCTCTTCATCGGTCAGTGCGGAGTACTGCTCGTCAAGGTCCATGACCTGCTGGGCCATCTTGTCGAGACGCTTGACGGTGCGTCCTTCACCGGCGCGCAGCAGCTTGGAGAGTCCAAACACGTAAAAAGTCCTTCTTGTCGCGGCAAAAAATTAGTTAACTTCCATGCGATTATACGCGCATGGAGTGCCGGCCCTGCGCGAACGGTACGGTACGCCGCGGGGCCGTGGATCGCAGCGACCGGAGCGGGCCGCAGCAAACAATGAAAACCACACTACCGCCCGCCCCGGCGTGGTGCCGGAAACGGGCGGTAGGAATTGAAGGGTGACTTACTTGTCAGCCTCAACCTCGTCGCTCAGCGAGATGATGCCGTAGTCGTACGCGTGGCGGCGGTAGACGACGGACGGACGCTGGCTCTCTTCGTCGATGAAGAGGTAGAAGTCGTGGCCAACCAGCTCCATCTCGGACAGGGCATCGTCGACGCTCATCGGAACAGCGGCGTGCACCTTGGTACGAACGATCTGGCCCGGACGCTGCTCCTCAATGGTCTCAGCGTACGGATCGACGTAGCGATCCTGCTGCGCAGCCTTAGCGGCAGCTTCCTGCTCGGCAACGATCTCAGCTGCGAGCTCGCCGGTGCCCTTCTGAGCGCGGTGGCCGGACTTGACCTTCTCGCGGCGGACCTTGACCTTACGCAGGGAGCGCTCCATCTTTGCCAGAGCGGTCTCCAGCGCAGCGTAGAACGAGTCCTCCTTAGCCTCGGCGCGAGCCAGGTGGCCCTTGCCAGTCGCGGTGATCTGCAGGCGCTCTGCCTCAGCGTCGCGGCGCGGGTTCGGCTCGTGCTGAAGCTCCACATGGAAGAAGGTCAGCGTGGGATCGAGGCGCTCAATCTTGGCCAGCTTGCTCTTCACGCGTTCTGCGAAGTGCTCAGGAACCTCGACGTTACGACCAGTGATGGTGACCTGTGCATTGGACTCGACCTGTGGGTTGGTCATTGACTTCCTCCCTAGTAGATGGGGACAAACGATGGACCACGAGACCTCCACCTGCGGCAAACGTCCCGGATGAGTACCCGGAATTCCTGCGCCAAGTTCTGTGACTCGACCATTGAGGTGGAACTCTTTGTGACACCCCTCATTGTAGCAGTGGTCATAACATGGCTTTCACGGATACCCCTATTGGGTGCCGCCATTCGGAGTTTTCAGGCGTCTGCCAGCGTCAGCCCTGCCCGAACGAGGGCCCCCGCGCCGCGCACAGCGGTTGCCGATGCCGCCAACGTTGCACCCGTTGTCACGACATCGTCGACCAGCACGACGTGCGCCCCGCGCAGCTGCGCGCGGCTACCCGGACGCAGCTCGATGGCATGGGCCATATTCTCCCAGCGCGCATCCGCGTCCAGACGGGACTGATCCGCGGCCGAGGAGCGAATGCGCAGGCATGCCAGCACCTGCACGCGTAGCCCGGCACCCGGCGTCTCGGCGAGCGTACGCGCGGCATGCTCGCACATATGGAGCACCGGGTCGCCGCCGCGCTGGCGTGCAGAGCGCACGCGTGTGGGCGCGGGAACGAGCACGAGATCGTGGGGAATCTCACCTCGTGCGTGAAGGTACCGAAGAGCGGCCGCCAGCACGGCACCCACGTAGGCGCGCACCGTCTGATTGTTGTATTCCTTCATCGCCACGATGAGTGACCGGCGCATGCGGTCGTACGGCCCCAGCGCGAAGACCGGCATGCCGAGGGGACGAGGACGGTGACTGATAAGCCGCGGAGTGGCGCGCAGCTTCTCCCGACACGGTCCGCACAACACATCGCCCGCCGCACCGCAGCCCGCGCACGAGCGCGGGATGACCAACTCCCCCAGCCCCGAAAGAAAGTTCCCCAGCAACAATCATCACCCCATGATTCTTCACCCCATGAATTCTTCTGCTACCCGCAAGACTAGGCCAGAAGCCCGCCATGCGCGCGCTGAACGCAGGGCAGCCACAGCCAGGGTTTCGGGGTGCCCGAGCGCAACGAAGCGCTACTTCGCGACAATGGGCGCTGAGCGCATGCCTTGCAGGCCGGGGACCTCGCGCCAGAAGGCAGAGGTGGAATCTTCCGCCGAGACCTGCAGCGTGGCGTGTGCATCCGTGGCGAAGATGGTCGTCTGCGTCGCGGCGACGGAGACGACCGGCGCCGTGATGTTGCCGCTGGGCAGCGTGGACACAGCGGAGCCGTCCTGCTCGACGCGCCACACCGGAGTGTCGGGGCTCGAGGTGCCGACGACGAGGGAGCCATCCGGCTGCCAGTCGAGGGACAGGGCCATGCCGCCCAACTCGCTGGCGATTTCCGTGATGTTCGCAATGCGGTAGGCGCCGCCGTCCTCGCGCACGGTCACGCCGGTGTAGATCTTGCCGCCGACGATAAGCGCGACGCGCGCACCTGAGGTAGACAGACGCAACACGGAGATCTCGCCGTCGATATCGTCGAGCGCCGAGGTATCGACTTCGGTTTCGACGATGCGGCCCGTAGCAGACGACTGCACGAAGCGCGAGACACGCTTGCCGTCGACGACGGCCCAGGCGGCCTCGCCGCTGTTTTCGAAGGACGGCCGCGAGATGGTGTCCGCTTCCACGGAACGCTGCGGCGTGCCATCGAGATCACCCATCAGCAACTGCGACTTGCCGTCGTCGAGCTGCGTGACGGCCGCGACGGTACCCTCCGTCGAGATTTCCGCAGATTCGAGTCGGCCGCTGCGGCCCATTAAGCCGCCCACCGGAGTGGCGATGGTGCCTGTAACGCTCAAAATATTGCCGCCGTTGAGGGCGTAGAGGTTGCTAGCCTGGGTCGCCGCTGCGCGCGGGTTGTACTCGGCAAAGTCATCCGTGGTCATCTCGTCCATACCCGGGACGAGGGCGGCGCCATCGGCGATGACCTTGTACGGGCCCGCGACGCCCGCGTTAGACAGCGTCCACACGAGCTCCGCGGCAAAGTGCATGCGGTCTTCTTCATCGAGCCCGCTCAGGCCGGTAAAGCGGTAAGCACCGTCCTCGATGCCGGCGAAGGCCGCGTCGTTGCCCGTGAGCATGGTCACGGCAGGCGCGAGCGTAGCGGACGGGCCTTGCATCAGCAGCGTGATGAGCTGCGAGTCCAAGGTGTCGCTGCCGGAGAATACCCAACGGCGGTCCGAGATGAGCGAGCGCTGGTCGCGGTCGAAGAAGTAAAGGCTTTCGGGCTGGTACTGATTGCGCAGCTCATTGCGTTCGATGACGACGCCGGCTGGGAGATCGGAGATGCGCCATTGCCCATCCACCATCTTCATCTTCACCGTCGCCTCATAGGCGCCATTTTCGGCGCGGTAGGCGCCGCCGTCCTCAAGCGACCCGATGACGTTGCCACGCACGGAGAAGGCGCGCTCCTCGGTGTCGGCTTCGGCTGCCGCAGACGCGGAGTTCAAGTCGATGGCGTCAACGAGAAGCACTGACCCCTGGGGCTCCCAGGACTGCGTGGCATCGTCCGTGAGGAAGGCGCGTGCCGCGGCATAGTCGCCGCTGGGGATGGCCGAGGCACGATAGAAGTCACGCAGCAGCAGGTCCGGCTCCTGGCCCGGCTGCGGACCAACCACGGGCACGGCTTCTTGCTGCGGCGCAAAAGAACGCAGCACTTGCGGCGCGGTATTCGACGGCAGCGTCGAGCAGCCGGCAAGGGCTACGACGCTAGCCACTGCCAACACGGTGCGTGCCGGACGGTGAAGCGACGCGCGGTGGCGCGGGTTGGGGAACACCATCATTCGCTCTCCTCCTCGGATCGGGTCGCCTTCTCCTCCAACGATTCCGGCTTACGCATCTGGCCGGGAGCCTCGGGCTCCTCGTCGTCGAGGTCGGCACTGGCCGGGGAGGCCGGCGCCGTAGCCTGCAGTGTGGAGCCCTCGGCCGAGCCATCGGAGGGGGCATCGGCAAGCTCGGCCTGCGCATGCGGCAGCTCGAGGGCGATGGGATCATGGTCAATCTCGGCGCCTGGGGTGCGCGGCAGGATGAGGCGGAAGCGAGAACCGACGCCGAAGACACCCGTGGCATCGAGCGAGCCACCATGGAGGACGGCGTCCTCGTGCGCGATGGCCAGGCCCAAGCCCGTGCCACCGGAGTGGCGCACGCGCGAGGCATCGGCACGCCAGAAACGGTTGAAGACGAGCTCTTCTTGGCCTTCCTTGAGACCCACGCCGTGGTCCGTGACGGCGATGCCCACGGCGTCCTCGGTCTCCGCGATATCGACGTCGACGGGGTTGCCCTCCGAGTGGTCGATGGCGTTGGCGAGCAGATTGCGCAGGATGCGCTCGATGCGGCGCGAGTCGCCCTCGACCGTGACCGGGTCGTCTGGGACGTGGAAGCGCACCTCGACGCCGAGTTCCTCGGCCAGATGCGAGGTCTGCTGCCAGGCGGAGTCGACGCAACTGCGGGCGTCGAGCTGGGCCTTGGACAGATCTGCGACGCCAGCGTCGTGGCGGGAAATTTCCAGGAGGTCCGCGAGCAGCGCCTCAAAGCGGTCAAGCTCGCGGGTCATAAGCTCCGTCGCGCGGCGCGTGTGCGGCTCGAGCGAGTCAGCGTCCGCCGCGATGAGGTCCGCGGCCATGCGCACCGTGGTGAGCGGCGTACGCAGCTCGTGCGAGACGTCCGAGGTGAACTGGCGTTGCAGGTTGCCGTACTCCTCGAGCTGCGTAATCTGTTTGGACAGCTTCTCGGCCATGTCGTTGAAGGACGACGCAAGGCGGCCCATCTCGTCCTCGCCCTCAACGACCATGCGCTCGCGCAGATGGCCGGCGGCAAGGCGCTGGGCAATGCGCGAGGCCGAACGCACCGGCGCGATGACTTGCTGGGTGGCCAGCCAGGCAATGCCGACGAGGAGGACGACGACCACGACGGCGGCGGCAGACAAGAGACCGCGCATGAGCGCCATCGTGGATTCCTCGGACTCCATGGACAGCACGATGTAGACCTGCGTGTCTGGGATATCCGCGTTTGCCGGGGTGCCCATGACGAGCGCGTTGTAGTTGCCACCGTTGGTCTGATCGATATTCGTGAATTGATACGCGATCTGGTCCTGGGCGACGAGGCTACGCAAGTTATCTGGAATGCGGTACCCCTCGGGCGAGGTGGTCTGCGTGCCGTCCGAGTTCTGGACGACGATGACGGGCTCGAAGGCCGCGTGGGACTCGCCGTCCGAGCGGAGCTGGGTGAGCGACGCGCGCGCCGAATTGATGCGCACCTGCACGGAATTGCCGGTGCCGGTGGCGCTGATCTGCTGCTCGACCGTGATGCGGGCGCGATCGATTTCCTGCTCTGCCGCGGACAGCTTCTGGTCGATGAGCCGCTGTGTGAGGACAGAAATGAGCGCGTAGGCAAGAATGAGCATGACCACCGAGGCGGCGGCCACAATCATGCCAATGAAGCGCACCTGCAGGGAGGAGCGCCACGAGTCGAGGAACCGGTCCTTGAGCCGGCTTAAGCGAGTGAGAATGATTTACTCCCCGGCTGCACCGGCACCGACCTTGCCGGTCTTATAGCCCACGCCGCGCACGGTGAGGACGATCTGCGGGTCTTCCGGATCGTGCTCGATCTTGGCGCGCAGGCGCTGGACGTGGACGTTGACAAGGCGTGTGTCCGAAGCGTGGCGGTAGCCCCACACGGACTCGAGCAGTTCCTCACGGGTGTGAACCTGGCCGGGCTTGCGGGCCATCTCAAGGAGCAGATCGAACTCAAGCGGCGTGAGCGAGATTTCCTCGCCATCGACGCGGCGGACGGTGTGCTCCGGGACGTCGATGATGAGGTCGCCGACCTCGATGAGCTCCTGGGAGGTCGACTCCGTGCGGCGCAGGCGGGCGCGGATACGGGCAACGAGCTCCTTCGGCTTGAAGGGCTTGGTGATGTAGTCATCCGCGCCGGACTCAAGGCCCAGCACGACGTCGACAGTGTCCGTCTTCGCGGTAAGCATGACGATCGGCACCGAGGAGGTGCGGCGGATGGCGCGGCAGATATCCACGCCGTTCATGCCGGGGAGCATCAGGTCGAGCAGAATGAGGTCCGGCTGGTGCTCCTCAAAGGCCGGTACGGCCTGCGCGCCGTCGGTCACGGCAATGGGCTCAAGCCCCTCCGCTTCCAGGACGATAGTGAGCATCTCCGAGATTGCTGGATCATCGTCAACGACCAAAATCTTAGGGGCCACAGTAAACCTCGTCTCCTTCTCAAATGTGGCGCTGCCTGCACAGCGCCTCTATCCCGCACTGCCCACCCACTGTGGCACGCGAACTCCCGCCAACCGGCGTGGTCGCACACTGAGGGCATGCAGCGTTTCCTACCCAGTATGTCGGATCGGAGCGCCCCGCGCGATGAGCGGCGCGCGTGCCTTCCCCATGCTGGGACTTTCAGGGCCGCCTAGTTCGTGTCTTCACTGCCGGCGCCGAGAAGCGCCCGCACGGCCTCGATGACGCGGTCAGCATCGCTGGTCACAAGCCACGGCCCGCCCCACTCTGCGGCGGCCAGGCGCCGGTAGGCTGCGGCCGTATGCGCCTGCAGCGCGTCGTCTTTTTCGTATTCGTCCTTAGCGCGCGTCGCGTCCTGTGCGGCGCGGCCCGCGGCGCGCTGGGCCGCGAGCGCCGCGTCCGTGTCCAAGAAAATCTGCAGGTCCGGGTGCGGAAGCTCCAAACGGCCGAACTCCAGATCGTAGACCCACTGCACGATCTCAGGGTTGCCCTCGGCGCCGCCCAGGCGCGCGGAGGAGTACGCGGCATTCGACGCGACGTAGCGGTCAAGTATGACCAGCTCCCCGTCGCGCGGCGCGATGTCTTCGCGCGCGCCACAGCGGTCGAGCGCAAAGAGCGTCGCCATGGCGTACGGCGACTGTGTCATATCCCCCATGCGCCCATAGAGCGCCTCACGGGCGAGCTGCGCATGAATGGATACCTCGTAGCGTGGAAAGGCGATGACACGCGCCGGCACATCGAGTACCTCACACAGGCGACCGACGAGCGTGTTCTTGCCCGCTCCGTCGATGCCCTCGATGGCGACGATCATGGCGTTCCTTTCCCTGTTGTCCTGCACAGCTTTCCTGCACAGCTTTCGTGCGGATTCGTGCGCGCGGCATTTTCAGCGTGCGCGCGATATCCTCCCCGCACTATACGGCTCAACGACACCGCGTACAGCGATAGCCTCGAGCCACAGAGGGGTAGTTCACGAGAGACGTTGACACCCCCATGCGTTCAGCCTTCTGCCCTGCATACAGCGGTGTAATCCCCACTCCGGCGCACTCCGAGCGACTATTCGCCCTCGCGCGCCGTGTCACGGCGGCCCCTAGGACAAAGCCTCGGTGAAGGGCTCGAGATCCACCTCATCCTCAACAGATTCCAGCAGCTCCGCAGCCTTTTCATGTAGTTCCTCGTCGCCAGAACCGGCGAGCGAACGAATGAACGGGTATTCGATAATGATCTCCCCCGCCGTAAAAGGCGCGCCGGCCCAAATGGCGGCGATCGTCGCCGCAGCAAGGCCGTTGCTTTCCTCGTCACCAGAGGCATCGCCGCTGGCAGCAAGCATAACGGCGTCACGCACGGCCTCCACAATATCCTCATCTTCGAGGTCGGCCAGCTCATCGAGGAAGTCTGTATTCACGTCAGAGCTGAGGATGTGCTCATCCCAGGTACTCATATTCTCTCCTTTATCAAAGGTCTAGGCCAGACGGCGACCATGGTATTGTCGTTACCAACTTGTTACCACAGTCATGTCACGAGAGGAATACCGCAGGTGAAAGCCGATACGCGCCGCGCGCTCATCTTCATCATTGTCGGTGTGCTTCTTGCCGCCGGCATCGGTGCAGTTGTGTGGCGCCTCGGGGCCCCAGGGTCCTCTTCCTCTGATCCTGCCATGAATGAGGCCGTCGGCGCCGGTGACATAGACCTACGCAGCACCCAAGCTGCGGGTGACGATGTGCACGACCACGTCTACGCCACGGAAACCGGTGATAGCAGCAAGTCTGGCCGCAACGTGGCACCGCTGGCGGATGACCCTTTCTTGGCACCAAACGCCGTGTTCAACACGAAGAAGCTGGATGCCAACCCCACCACGTATTACCGCCCGGGCAATATCAGCGACGGCACCGTCCTGCCCACGTCAACCCGCGGCCCCTCGGCACGGACGCAGATTCCCGCCACCATGGCGCCTGGTGCGACTGCGGCCCCCACGACTGTCATCACCGCGGTGACGGGCGACCTGCACCCGGGCGCGCCGACTTCCATTGGTACCTTGCCCACCAATGCGCCGGCCCCCGCGCCTAGCCCACGCGACTCCACGTCCAGGTCTGATGACCCGGCTCCGGCACCCACCCATGCGCCCACGTCACAGCAGCCGACGCCGCGGCCCACCACTGTGCTCCCCACGGATAAGCCGACAGAAGGCCCCACGCGTGACGAGGACACGCCTGCTACCTCGACGGACGAGACCACTCCGGTCGAGCCCACGGAGACCACAAGCACGCAAGACACGCCGACGACCGCCACGAACGGCCACGACTCGTCGGCGACCGCCACGAACGGCCACACCTCGCCGGCGAACGAACCCACGAGCGCCGACTCGCCACAGCCCACGGCTGACTCCCCCACCGCTGAGACCACCGGCGTGCACACGACCACGCAGGCGGATCCGCAAGAGCCCACGGAGCTGGCCAACTAGCGCGCACCAAGAACGCATTCGGCCCCGCTGTCTCCCTCGTTGTCAACGAAGGAAAGGCAGCGGGGCCATGGGCGTGTGCGGCGCCGTACGCGACCGGAACGAGGCGCGAACTAGGCGCGCGCGACGAAGAGCTGTGCCGGGGCGGCGGCAGCGGAGTCAACGGTGACCGTGACGGGACCGTCCGTGGCGGGCAGCCACGCGGCCTCGCCCGGAGCCAGAGTGGTCTCACCCAGCGTCACGGTGCCGTGCGTGCACAGCGCGATGGCCGGGCCGGTGGGGTTGAGCGTGCCCGTGGCACCAGCCGGCAGCTCGTAGCGGTCGACGGTGAACTCGTCGGCCGGGGTGATGTATTCCTCGGCCACCGTGGCGGCCGCAGAAAGGCCATCGCCCAGCTGTTGCGGGTGCACGCGCGGCTCCTCGAGCGCGGCGAATTTGAGGACCTTGACGAGCTCGGGCACATCGACGTACTTGGGCGTCAAACCGCCACGCAGCACGTTATCCGAGTTCGCCATGACCTCCACGCCGAGGCCGTGGACGTAGGCGTGGAGCTGGCCTGCGTCGAGATAGACAGCCTCGCCCGGCGCGAGCTCGATGTGGTTGAGCAACAGCGCGCCCAGCACGCCGATATCGCCCGGGTACTGCTCGTTGATGTGGAGGACCGTATCCATGACGCGCGACATCCAGCCTTCCGGCACGCGCGGGGCCGCAGCGACGATGGCGTCGATGAGCTCGCGGCGTGCGGCAGAGGGAATGGTAATCCACGTCGTAAACAGCGCACGCAGGTTATCTTCCTCCGCGTCCGGGGTCTCCTCTGGCGAGAGCATGGACAGGTAGCGGTCGAGCTCCGGGCACTCGAGAGCGGCGAAGAGCTCGCGCGTGCGCGCCAGCGGGCGGAAGCCCGCCATGGCGTAGAAGGGGCTGAGCGCAATGATGATCTCCGGCTTGTGGGAGCCATCCTTGTAGTTACGCTTCGCGTCATCGAGCGCGATGCCCAACGCATTCTCACGGGCAAAGCCTTCCGTGGCCTGCTCCGGTGAGGGGTGCGCCTGCAAGGATAAAACGTCGTCGGCCGCCAAAATCTTCATGAGGAACGGCAGGCCGCCGGCCCACGGTGCGACGCTGCGCGGGTCCGCGCCGATGACCTCGTCAAGGCGCGCGCCGGTCTCCGCAATCGTCGAGGGATCCCCCGGGTGGGCGCCGTACCACAGCTCGGCGAGGGGCTGGCCCGAAGGCTCAGAGCCCACGAGCTCGGGGATGAGCGTCCGCGAACCCCAGGAATAGCGGCGTGCGGCAGGGACAATCTTGTCCATGAAGTCTCCTCTCAATCCGAGCTAGTGCTCGGAGGCATAAAAAGCTGTCGCGGCCAGGGCGCGCACAAGCAACTGCAAGGGATGTGCTGCGGCCGTAGAAGCCGTGACTGCGATATACGTGGGCGGCGTCGTTGACGCGCCAGAACCGGAATATTCAGCGGAATCCGGTTCTTCAACCGACGCCATAGGATAATCCTGACTCGGGGCACCCGCCAAGCCCTGCGGGCTCTCGGGTGCGCCATCCCAGATAAGCACCTTTGACAGTACCATTGGCGGACCGTCAAGGAAGGGATCGTAGAACGGGTCGGCGCGATCCGCGCCCTGTCCCGTGCTCTCCGCGGCGCGGCGCTCGAGCACCTCCGGGACCAGCTCCGGCTCGACGTAGGTGCCGCCCAATCCGCCTGCCGCCCACAGCGCCGCGGCGACCTGCGCCACGGCACCGCCAGTGTGGATAACGTGCGTTCCTTCCACGGCGTTGCGCAGCGCACGCGCAGGGTTGACCGCCGCGTCACGCTCCGGGGAGAGCGTCTCCAGTTCCTGGTCGAGCTCGTCCGCCAGCCCCACGAGGTACTCCGTGGTCACCGTCGCCGGCTGATGGAAGGCATGGAAGATAGCCTCCAGTCCCGCGATATAGCGCGCGGGCGAGGTTCCTTCGACCGTGGGCAGGGCCTCGATGATAAGCGTGCCCTCTGCGTCTCGAGCGTCCTCGGCCAGCGGGCCGCGCGCAGGGCCCAAGTACACGGTCTGCGCACCGCGCCGCGCGGCGGTGAGCAGCGCCTGCGAGGCCCAGTCACAGGAGCCTCGCTCGCCCAGCACGACCACTGTGTCGAGTGCGCCCACGAAGGCGGGCAGCTGTTGCGTCACCACAACGGGAACGCCGGTCTGCTGGTCCGCCACACACTGCGCGCACGCGCGCGCCACAGCGTCCGTGGGCAGCAGAACGACGGCGCGCGGTGTCGTACCAAAGAGCAAGGATTCCAGGGCAGGCGTCGCCCCCGCCAAGACGCGTACCTGGGCGCCTTCGTGCGCGACGTCGAAGAAGCGGACGGTTTCCGGGTCATAGTCGCTGGAACCGGACCAGTATCCCGGCTCCGCAGCCTCGTGAGAACCGTCTCCGCCCAGCTCGGGGCGGTCCTCCCAGTTCGAAGTATTCATGGTCCCCCACCCTATACTGATCTCCTATGACACATCCTGTGATTTTGGTAGGCGGCGGCCCTGGCGCGTGGGACCTCATCACCGTCCGTGGCCTGCGCGCGCTCGAGCAAGCAGAGGTCATCCTCGCCGATCACCTCGGGCCTGCCGCACAGCTCGAGGATTTCCTCGATACCTCCGATAAAGAGATCATCGATGTTTCCAAGCTCCCCTATAGGAAATCCATCTCGCAGGAGAAGATCAACGAGCTGCTCATCGAGCACGCTCGCGCCGGCAAGCGCGTCGTGCGTCTCAAGGGCGGCGATCCTTATGTCTTCGGCCGCGGCTTCGAGGAGTTGCAGGCGCTCACGAACGCGGGCCTTGCCTGCGAGGTCGTCCCCGGCGTCACCTCCGCGATTTCCGTCCCGGCGCTCGCCGGTGTTCCCGTCACCCAGCGCGGCGTCGTCCACGCCTTCACGGTTGTCTCCGGGCACCTCGCCCCCGGCCACCCCACGTCCCTCGTGGACTGGGAGGCGCTCGCCCGCTCCGGCGCCACGCTCAGCGTCATCATGGGCGTGAAGAACGCCAGGAAAATCGCCGAGGCCCTCCTGGCTGGCGGTCGTCCCGGGTCTACCCCGGTCGCCGTCATTCAGGAGGGCACGATGTCGGGTGAGCGCACCTTCCGCACCACGCTCGAGGGCCTGGGCGCGCTCATGGAGGGCGAGGCCATCGCCCCGCCCGCTGTTTACGTCATCGGCGAGGTCGCCGGGCTGTAGGCATACTCCCGCGCGCTTGCCGATGCCCCCTCGCGCGCAGCGTCGTCTTCTCCCTCGTCCGCTGCAGGCTCCACGGTCGCACCGTGGAGATCCGCGGTATCCGCTTCCTTGCGCGCCGCCCGGGAGGCCAGCGTGCCGCGGACGGTGAGCGTCACCCCCACCACGCCGAGGGCCACGAGGACCCACGCCGGCACATCGACGACCTTGGGCAGGTTGAGCACGACAATGGCCGTGCCCACCAAGCCGCCCAGCGCAACCGGGTTGATACGCGAGATAAGCCATGCTGCGATAGGCGCCGCAATAACACCACCCACGAGCAAAGCCGCGACGGCCGCAGCGTGCGCGACGAGCTCGTCCCACAGTCCCAGCACGAAGCCGAGCGTCGCACCCAAGGTCACGAGGAACTCCGAGGCGCTCACCGTGCCCACAATGCGACGAGGCTGCTCGCGACCGATGGCCATGAGCGTCGACGTGGACACCGGGCCCCAGCCACCGCCACCAGTGGCGTCGACGAAGCCACCCACGCTGCCCAGCCCAATGAGGAAGGGCGTCGAATGCATGCGTCCTGCCTGAGGGTCGCGGCGCACGCGGCCGCGCGAGAAGCGCCAGATAAGGTTGCAGCCAATCGCAGTGAGGATGGCCCCGGTCACCGGCGCCGCCGCGTCTGTGGAGATCCGCGACAGGACCGTCGCTCCGAGGAATGCGGCAATGCCGCCGGGCACGCCAAGGCGCACCACCGTGGGCCAGTGCACGTTGCCAAAGCGCCAATGGGAGGCACCAGAGACCAACGTGGTGCCCAACTCTGACGCATGCACGATGGCGGACGCCTGTGCTGGGCCAAGGCCCGCGAGCAACAGCACCGTCGTGGACGTGACGCCAAAGCCCATGCCAATGCCACCGTCGACCAGTTGCGCGGCGAAGCCCGCTAGTGCAATAAGAATAAGCGTGCGCATATTAATTCCTTACTGTGACAGAGGTGGCGTGTCCCCGCAACGGGAAGCGCACGGGTGCGCCTTGTCCGCTGTGGCGCGCATGAACGACACCGGGGGCGCCGCCGCGCGCACGGGCCGCGACAATGGGCGCAAGTGCCGCGCCGAGGGGCTCAGGAACGCCGCCGTCGTAGGTCTTTCCCATGCGATGCACGCCGCGCGGTTCGAGTAGGTCAAGCAACAGCCCCGGCGCGACGAAGAGCGGTAGCACCTCGGCGCTGCCGTGCGTCGTGCACTGGGCATCGACGCCGGCTAGGCCATACGGGGTGCCTGCGGCCTTCGTGGCGAAGATGCACGAGGTCGACTGCCCCGTGAGATCCCCCACGCGCACGGCCAGCCGCTCGACAGCGGCGTTGGCCTGCGCATTCGAGGAACCCACGGAATAGATCACGAGGTGCGCGCTCGGATCGTGCACGCGAGCTGCAAGCAGCGCCGCGATATCGGAACCCGTGCCCAGCACGGGCGCGACGCGCAGGTCCACGCCGGTGAGCTCAGAGGCCTCCGCCGCAACCGTGGGCACGTCCACGCGGGCGTGGTAGCCCTCGGTAAAGAGCAAGGGAACGACCGTTGCCTGCGTCTCGCCGGCCAAGGCGAGCGTGAGGGCGGCATCGGCAAGCGTGGGCGCGGTGAAGTCCAAGTACGCGGCGCGGGTAACCTCGCCGGTGAGCTCTTCGGTAGCCCGGGCGAGCTCCTCTACTGCACCGGCCGCGGCAGGGTGCCGCGAACCGTGGGACAAGACGATGATCGCCATGACGGGGAATCCTTTATGACTGGGGACGGGTGGAATGTCCGTGCCGGCGCAGGGAGTCCTGCAGGGCTTGGGCAGCGGACGGAGCGGCGGACGCCACCACGGGGGCGTCGTCTTGGCCGTGGAACATGACGGAGAAGACGCGCAGGCACGCGCTGCAGCGCCACGCGAAATCGCCTTCCTCATCCGGGAAGAGCGACTCGGACGCGCAGTACGGGCAGTACGCCGGGTGGTTGCGGTTCGGGTTGGGCTCGCGGCGGAAACGCATTACTTCAGCAGCTCCTCGTCGGCGCGCACGACCCAGTCACGGAACTGCTCGCCAGGCTTGCTGTTCTCCTTGAAGTTCGTGACGACGCGGGTGACGTACTCGCCCACCTCATCCGCGATGACCTTGTGGCCGCGCAGCTTGCGACCCCAGGCCTCCTCCCCCAGGCCGAGCGCGCCGCCCAAGTGCACCTGGAAGCCCTCGACGCGGTTACCCTCGTCGTCCGTGACGGTCTGACCCTTAAATCCGATATCGGAGACCTGCGAGCGAGCGCACGCGTTGGGGCAGCCGTTGAGCGAGATGGAAATCGGCACGTCGAGGTCGCCCACGCGCTCCTCGAGCTCATCGACGAGCTGGATGGCGCGCGCCTTCGTCGTCGTGTGCGCGAGCTTGCAGAACTCCAGGCCGGTGCAGGAGATGATGCCGCGGCGGAACTCGGAGGGTTCCGGGTACAGGCCGGTCTCATTCAGCGCGGCCTTGAGCGGCTCGATTACTTCTTCCTTGATATCGAGGAAGAGCAGTTCCTTCATGGGCGTGGTGCGGATGCGCTCGACGCCGAAGCGCTCCGCGACCTCCGCAATCGCGATGAGCTGCTCACCCGTCGCGTGACCCACGGTGGGTTTCACACCCACGTAGTAGTTGCCGTCCTGCTGCTTGTGCACGCCGAGGTGGTCGCGGTTGCCCAGGTGCGGGGCGACCGGCTCCGCGCGATCGAGCGGCGCGTCAAGGTACTCGGTTTCGAGCACCTCGCGGAACTTGTCGATGCCCCACTCTGCGACGAGGAACTTAAGGCGCGCGCGGTTGCGCAGGCGGCGGAAGCCATAGTCACGGAAGATGCTCACCACGCCGTGCCAGACCTCCGGCACGCGCTCGAGCGGGACGAAGACGCCGAGCGACTGCGCGAGCATGGGGTTGGTGGACAAGCCGCCGCCCACGAAGCAGTCGAAGCCCTTGCCGAACTCGGGGTGCTCGCGACCGACGAAGGCGATGTCCTGGATTTCGTGCGTCACGTCCTGACGGGCGTTGCCGGAAATCGCGGTCTTGAACTTGCGGGGCAGGTTCTGCACATCGTCGGAGAGCAGGTACTTCTCCGTAATCTGGTCGATAGCCCAGGTGCCGTCGATAATCTCGTCCTCCGCGACGCCAGCGACGGGCGACCCGAGGATGACGCGCGGGACGTCACCGCAGCCCATGAGCGTAGACAGACCCACCTTCTCCAGCTTCTCCCAGATAGTGGGAACGTCCTCGATCTGGATCCAGTGCAGCTGAATATTCTGGCGGTCCGTAAAGTCCGCGGTCGAGCGGGCGTAGTCGCGCGAAATCTCTCCCACGGTGCGCAGCTGCTCCGGGGTGACGCGGCCACCGTCGAAGCGCACGCGCATCATGAAGTACTCATCCTGCAGCTCGGTATTGCTCAGCGTGGAAGTGAGCTCGCCGCCCAGGTTCTGCTTGCGCTGGGTGTAAAGGCCTAGCCACTTAAAGCGCGGCGATAGGTCTTCGGCCGGGATGGAGCTAAAGCCCTGCTTGGAGTAAATGTCGATGACACGCTGGCGCGCGGACAGCCCCGGGTCCTGCTGCTTAATGACCTCGTCCTGGTTCAGCGGCTCGGTGCCGTCAATCTTCCACTGGCCTTCCGGCTTCTTTTTCTTTGCGCGGGGCGTGCGCTCGCGGGTCGCAGTCGTCATGGGGTGCTGTCTCCTGAATGCTCATCGATGCCGCCGTGTGCGGGTGGCGGTCAATTGCGCTGTGCTGTGTTTTTGTCGTTCCGGCGGCGTGGGATATATGGCCCACACCACAACTGGATTGGCAACCACGCTAGTGAAACAACATGGTTCAAACAATATAGACAGCTTGGTCTTTAAAATTCATACAGTACTACCTGCCACTTTGAGAAGAATGAAATTGCGGGACTTGCCCACCCACGCAAAGATGAGTTCAATAGGACGCGCATACCGTATGCGCCTAGCCTGGGCATTCGGCACTATGATGGATATATTTATGAACAGATACGTCTAGTTGCGCACCAAAGCACTAGACACGAGACCACTGTGGAAAGGGATCTTTCATGACTTCACCCCTGCGCGTCGCCGTCATTGGCGCTGGCCCTGCCGGAATTTACGCCTCCGACATCCTCGTCAAGAAACTCTCCGGCAACGTCCAGATTGACCTCATCGAGCAGATGCCGGCCCCCTTCGGCCTCATCCGTTACGGCGTGGCTCCGGACCACCCGCGCATCAAGGGCATTATCAAGTCCCTCCACCGCGTCATGGAAACCGAGCAGATCCGTCTGCTCACCAATATCCATGTCGGCCGCGACGTCACCGTCGAGGAACTCCAGGACTACTACGACGCTGTCGTCTTCGCGACGGGCGCCGTGGGCGACCGCCATCTCAACATCCCAGGCGTCGACCTCGAAGGCGTCCACGGCGCCGGCGAGTTCGTGGGCTTCTACGACGGCAACCCGCGTTTCAAGCGTGACTGGGACCTCTCCGCTACCGAGGTCGCCGTCGTCGGCGTGGGCAACGTTGGCCTCGACGTCGCCCGCATCCTCGCGAAGACGGGCGACGAGCTCCACGTCACCGAGATCGCGGACAACGTCTACCAGTCCCTGAAGAAGAACCAGGCAGAGACCGTCCGCGTCTTTGGCCGCCGCGGCCCAGCCCAGGCAAAGTTCACCCCGCAGGAGCTGAAAGAGCTCGACCACTCCCCGACTATCAACGTCGTTGTCGACCCGGAAGACATCGACTACGACGAAGCCTCGCTGGAGGCTCGCGCTAATTCCAAGTCCCAGGACCTCGTGTGCCAGGTGCTCGAGCAGTACGCCATCCGCGAGCCTAAGGAGGCTCCGCACACGCTACAGATTCACCTCTTCGAGCAGCCCGTGGAAATCCTCGGCGAGAACGGCAAGGTGACCGGCATCAAGACCGAGCGCACCGCCCTCAACGGCGACGGTTCTGTCTCCGGCACCGGAAAGTTCACCGAGTGGCCGGTCCAGGCCGTCTACCTCGCCGTTGGCTACCGTTCGGACCCGATCGAGTCCGTCCCGTTCAACGATGACCGCCACGTCATCAACAACGACGGCGGCCACGTCACCTCCCTCGACGGCGAGGTCGTCCCTGGCCTCTACGCCACCGGCTGGGTCAAGCGCGGCCCCGTGGGCCTTATCGGCAACACGAAGTCTGACGCCACCGAGACCATCGGCATGCTCGTCGCCGACTATGAGGCAGGCAAGCTCTCCCACTCCCACGGCGAGGACTTCACCGAGCTGCTCAAGGATAAGAGCGTGGACTACCTCACCTGGGACGGCTGGAAGAACCTCGATGCCGCCGAGCGCGCCGCAGGCGAGGCCGAAGGCCGCGAGCGCAAGAAGTTCGTCGAGTGGGAAGACATGGTCTCCCAGTCGCACAACTACCAGATCTAAGCTTCCCAGCCCTACACCACCGCCGCCCCGCGGTCCGCTTCGTGCGGACGGCGAGGCGGCGCTGAATTTTCTGCGGCCCGGTCGAGGGCACGGGGGTCGTCTTTGGGTTGTATGACTTCGGGCTGGCAGCGAGGGCCTAAGACGAAATACTCAAAGCACACACAAGCCGCCGGCCTGGAAACCAGGACGGCGGCGAGCGGCGCGATGCGAGCTACGCGCGAATGATGGCGAGGACCTCGTCAACGATTGCTTGGACTTCCGCGGCGGTCTTGGCCTCGACGTTGAGGCGCAGGAGCGGCTCGGTGTTGGAGGCGCGCACGTTGAACCAGGCCTCGGTATCCTTGAGCTGCACGGTCACGCCATCGAGCTCGTCGACCGACTCGATCTTGTCAGCCAGCGCGTCGAGCACGGCCTGCGTCGCTGCCTTCTGGTCGGCGACGGTGGAGTTGATCTCGCCGGAGGCCTCGTAGCGAGAGTAGTCCGCCATGAGCTCGGAGAGCGGCTTGTCGGACTCGCCCAGGGCCGCCAGGACGTGCATCGCGGCGAGCATGCCGGAGTCCGCGTTCCAGAACTCCTGGAAGTAGTAGTGCGCGGAGTGCTCACCACCGAAGACGGCCTTCTCCTTGGCCATCTGAGCCTTGATGAAGGAGTGGCCCACACGCGTGCGCACGGCCTTGCCGCCGTTTTCCGCGATGAGCTCCGGCACCGTCTTCGAGGTGATGAGGTTGTGGATGATCGTCGCACCCGGGAATTTCTTGAGGTAGCGCTCCGCGACGAGCGCGCAGATCGCCGAGGGGCTCACCGGGTGGCCCTTCTCGTCCACGACGAAGCAGCGGTCCGCGTCACCGTCGAAGGCCAGTCCGATATCGGCGCCTTGCTCGACGACGAACTTCTGCAGGTCGACGAGATTCTTCGGATCCAGTGGGTTGGCCTCGTGATTGGGGAACGTGCCGTCGAGCTCGAAGTAGAGCGGGCGTAGGTCGAAGGGTAGGCCCTTGAAGACCTCGGGGACGGTGTGGCCACCCATGCCGTTGGCGGCATCGGCAGCAATGACGAGCGGACGGGACTCCTCGAGCGGCACCAGGCCACGCAGGAACGCCGCGTAGTCCGGCAGCACCTCACGCTCGGTAATCGTGCCCAGCGTACCGTCGAAAGCGGGCACGCCCTCGATGAGCATGTCCTTGATGGTCTCCAGACCGGTCTCCTGGCCTACCGGCACGGCGCCAGCGCGGCAGAGCTTAATGCCGTTGTACTTGGCCGGATTGTGGGAGGCGGTGAACATCGCGCCCGCGTGGTTCAGGGAACCTGCCGCGAAGTACAGCTCGTCGGTGGACGTAAGATTCAGCTTGATGACGTCGAGGCCTTGGGAGACGACGCCCTCAGCAAAAGCCTGGGACAGCGCCGGCGAGGAAGGGCGCATGTCGTGACCGATGGCGACGGTGGTCTCACCCTCGCCGCGCAGGATGGACGCGTACGCCGCACCCGCGTCCCGAACGAGGTCTTCGTCGATATCCTCGCCCACGACGCCACGCACGTCATAAGCCTTAATCACTGCATTGAGCTGTTCACGAGTTCGCATAAGCCCCAAGTGTAGCCCCCATGTTCGGCGAACCGAACACGCGACGGCCCGGCGCCACACTTAGTCAGCGTCTTTGTGGCGAGCTTTCAGCTATTCCCCAGGCTGTCCAGGCTCCCGAGCGTCGTTCGCGTCCGCGTCGTCCGCATCCGGGACGACGTGGAGATGCGCGCGCCGCGCCGCCCGCACGTCCGCCACGCGCCGCATGCGGAAGACCGGGTGATTAGACCGCGCCGGATCCGCACCATCAAAGGTGGGCTCGTAGTCGATGGGATCGCGCGCGCCCTCATCGTTTACTTCATCCGTGACGCGTCCACCGGCACCAACGGCCTCGGCCAACGCCAGGAGATCATCGTCATCATCAAGCTCCACGCGGTCCACGCGTAAAAGCTCCCAGCCATGCGGCGCAGTAATCCGCGAGGAGTGGTGTTCGCACAGGTCCCAGCTGTGCGGATCTTTCTCCTCGCTCAGGGGACCCACGACGGCGGTTTGCTCCGCGTAGGCATACGTGAGCGTTGCTACGGCAGGGCGGCCGCAGCCAGGACGCGAGCAGTGTCGTTCGGCGGGTCGTTGGTGAGTCACGGTCCCTTAGTCTAGTGCCCGCCGGCCCAAAGTTGGGCAGGCCCGCGCACGGCGTGGTTGCCTCCGCGACGCGTGTGCGCCGCCTACAATCTACGGCCATGACCACCGCGCGCCCCCACATTCGCCCGTTCCGTGACCGGCGTGGACGCGGCGCGCGCGGGCCCCTTCTCCCCCAGCAGAGCCCGCGCTTCCGCAGCCGCTCCGAGCTTTTCGATGCCGCCGTGCTTGAGGCTTACGCACCCCTCCAGAATTCCTATGCCCGGGAGCTCTCCGGCGTGGACATCGCCGTCGACACCGTGCCACGCATGCGACTGCGAGCCGATATGACGGTTCTGCCGGACGAAATCATCGCTGACGGCCCAGTGCCGCTGGGACGTCTGCTTCCCGCCGGTGTCGACGCCCAAGGACGGCCCACACGCGCCCGCTTCGTCGTTTTCCGCATGCCCATTGAGGAGCGCACCACCAACCATGCCGAGCGCGCAGAGCTGCTGTCCACCGTGCTCACCGCGCTCGTGGCGACGTACCTCAACGTCGAGCCGCAGGATATCGACTCTCGGTTCAACTGGTAAAGATCGCGCTCTAGCAAGCCGCAGAAAAACCCGAAAATCCCCACTTAGGGGACCTTCACCATCACGCTCGCCGAGAGACGAGCGCTTTTTAAGCCGCGTACGCGGGCGTTTAGCCTATTTGGCGCTTGAGGCGGCGCCGTTCGCGGTCCGAGAGCCCGCCCCAAATTCCAAAGCGCTCGTCGTGTTCGAGTGCGTATTCCAAGCACTCATCGCGCACTGCGCAGGCTTGGCAGATGCGTTTTGCCTCACGCGTCGAGCCGCCTTTCTCCGGGAAGAAAGCTTCCGGGTCGGTCTGCGCGCACAGCGCCTGGTCTTGCCACTCTTGCTCAACAGCGCCAAAGAGTTCATCCAACGACAGCGCCGCCGCAGCAGCGCCACGGAGATTGGCGTTATTAGCCATGTCGTCCACGCCGCTTTCCTTTCTCCGTTGGTCGTGTCCGCCACGGGCTGCGCCTATAACGCGCCTGGGGGACCTTGTTCTAATTTCAAGGGCGGCGGGGGCTCTTCCTTCCACTGACGGTGATGTCGATGGAGGGTCACTGCTCCCGCCGCGCTTTCTTACACACTTGTGATTTAACCTGCCGGCACTAAATATCGTCAACCTGCGGGAGCTGTTTTTTACCTGAGAACCACGAACGCGCAGCTCGTTTTTAACATCCGCCACTTTGATCACAATAAAACCACCCAGGGGGCAAAAGCCGGGGGTACTACATCTAGTGGTGGCAAAGATCGGCACTCACAATTTCACACAATCCTCGGCGTGTCGCACCACTGCGCCGAAAAATTTTCCCCTCTTTCGACACGCAGCCCGCGACGCACACAAGGCCCAACCCGCAGCTACAGGATTGGGCCTTTGCATCGCCGCGCCCGCACACCGGGCTAGGCGTTTTAGGCGTCAGAGCTAAAGCGCACGCCGGCGTCCGGAATCTGTACGCCCGGAAAGACGCGCATGCCGCCCTGCAGCTCGCAGCGCGCACCAATGGTGGCGCCTTCGCCGATGACGCAATTGTCGATGTGCGCGTTCGCACCCACGTGGACGCCCGAGGCGAGGATGGAGTTCGTGATGACGGCGCCCGGCTCGATGGTCACTCCGTCAAAGACAACGGTGCCGTCGATGCGGCAGCCCGCGCCGATCTCCGAGCCGCGTCCCACCGCGGTACCCGAGAGCAGCAGCACGCCACCGGCGATCCCCGCCGAGGGATCGACGAAGGACTCGCCGGTGTGGCCCTCAAGGAGCGGCGACGGCGCAATGCCACGCACGATATCGGACGAGCCACGCACGAAATCATCCGGGCGGCCCATATCGCGCCAGTAGGAGTTGTCCACGTGGCCGAAGACGCGCTTGCCTGCCTCAAGCAACTGCGGAAAGGTCTCGCGCTCCACGGAGACCACGCGGTCGGCCGGGATGGACTCGATGAGTTCCTTCTTGAACACGTAGCAGCCCGCGTTGATCTGGTTCGTGGGCGGATCCTCGGTCTTTTCCAAGAACGCCGTGACCTGGCCGTTGGAATCCGTGGGCACGCAACCAAAGGCGCGCGGATCGGAGACGTTGAGAAGGTGCATGGTGAGATCTGCATCCTTCTCCTCGTGCGTGGCGAGGATGCCATTCAAGTCCATGCCAGAGAGCACATCGCCGTTGAAGACCATGACGGTGCCATGGCGCAGCTTGTCGTAGACGTTGCGAATGCCGCCGCCGGTGCCCAGAGCGGTCTCCTCGACGACGTACTCAATGTCGAGCCCGAGGTCCGAACCGTCGCCGAAGTATTCTTCGAAGACCTCGGCCTTAAACGACGTGGACAGTACGACGTGCTCGATGCCCGCGGACTTGATGCGCGCCAGCAAGTGCTGGAGGAACGGGTAGTTCGCCGTGGGCAGCATCGGCTTTGGCGTACTGATTGTCAAGGGGCGCAGACGCGTACCGCGGCCACCCACGAGGATGACTGCATCTACTGCAGGAGCAACCATGAAATAAAAAATCCTTGTCTTCAGGGATGTCTATCGCGAAAGAGTCTAGCCCTTTCGCGCCGTAGCAACGGCGTAGCACGCCCGCAGACGCAGTCCTATTTTGAGAGCCCAGCGCACAGGTGCCTGCCACCATGCTGGATGACGGTCCGCCTGGAAGCGATAGGCCGAGTCGTGATGAGCACGCAGCATGGCGCCCGCATGCGCCTGCGTGGAGTGCCCTTTGGCGTGCGTGATGATGGCCTCGGGACAAAAGACGTTCTCCCAGCCCGCCCGCGTAAAGCGGTCGCCCAAGTCAACGTCTTCGAGGTACATGAAGTAGCGCTCGTCGAAGCCGCCGATGGCCTCAAACGCATCCCAGCGCACGAGCACGCACGATCCCGACAGCCAGCCGGTAATGCGTTGGTGCGTCATGTCCGCGTCATTGCGGTAGGCCTTCGACCACGGATTGGACGGCCACACGGTACCGAAGAGCGCATGGCCGATGCCGGTGGTCAGCGTAGGAATGGCGCGGGCGGACGGGTAATTCGTGCCATCCGGCTCCACGATGCGCGGCCCCACCGCCGCCGCGCGCGGCCAGGCCTCCGCGCAGGCGATGAGCGCGTCGAGCGACCCGTCCCCGAAGGTGACGTCAGGGTTGGTAATGAGGAAGAAGTCATCGCGAATAACTCCCTCGGCAGCGAGCTCGCGCAGGCGCGCGGCGCCCGCGTTCATGCCGCCGCCGTAACCGATGTTTCCGCCCGTGTCGAGGAGCTCAACGTTGGGGCGCTGGGCCGCGGCGGCCTGAGGGACGCCATCGGTGGAGCCATTATCGGCGAGGACCACGACGGCATCGGCAGCCGTGGCGCCGGGCAGTGAATCCAGACATGCGGCAAGGTAGTCCCCCGGTGAGAATGTCACCGTGACTACTCCTAATGGCCGCTGCGACCCCGCGTGTGCATGTTTCACAATGCGGACAACTCTACACTGCACGGCACCGATCTAATACGTGACAATCGCCATGTCCGTTAAAAAGATCGGGTCCCACTCGCCTACACTGCTTCACAGTTCACCTTGTCTACCTTTTCTAGAGAAAGCGATCCTCCGTGAGCCCTGACACGCCACGCCCCGTGCGCGATATTAAACCCGCGCCGACTCGGGCTCGCAGCCTCACCCAAGCCGGTTCCACCTCCCTCAAAGTGGTACTAGCCGTCGTCGCCGTGCTCGTCATGCTCGTCTCCGGCACCGGCTATGCCTTCGTGGGACGCCTCGGTGGCGAACTCGGATCCATCGACAACCTGTCGCTGGGCGCCGGCGGCAAGGGATTTAAAGACGGCAATAACGCAGACGGCGCCATGGATATCCTCCTCGTCGGTTCCGACTCCCGCGTCGATGCTCAAGGCAATACGCTCAGTCAATCCGAGCTCGACGCCCTGCATGCGGGCGTCGATGATGGCGAGCACAACACGGACACCATCATGGTCATCCGTATCCCCAACGATGGTTCCCGTGCCAGCGCCATCTCCATCCCGCGCGACACCTACGTCAACAACGGGCCTGAGTACGGCAACATGAAGATCAACGGCGTCTTCTCTGCCCACGAGTCCGCGCGCAAGGATGAACTGGCTGCCGAAAACCTCGTAGCCGAGCAGGCTGGTGAGAAGCCCAAGTACACCGACAAGGAAGTCGCGGCCGAAGGCACGGCTGCCGGCCGCGCGGCACTCCTTGAGCAGGTCCGTGACCTCACCGGCATTGAGATCGACCACTACGCCGAAATCGGCCTCGTGGGTTTCGTGCTGCTCACCGAGGCCGTGGGCGGCGTCGACGTCTGCCTCAACGCACCGGTGCACGAGGAACTGTCTGGCGCGGACTTCCCCGCCGGGCAGCAAACCTTGAACGGCGCTCAGGGCCTAGCCTTCGTGCGCCAGCGCCACGAGCTCCCCCGCGGAGACCTCGACCGTATCGCCCGCCAGCAAGCCTTTACCGCCTCCCTCGTGTCCAAGCTTCTGTCCTCGGACACGCTGACGAATCCGTCCAAGCTCTCCAAGCTGTCCACCGCCGTCGAGCGCTCCGTGAGCTTCGATTCCGGCTGGGACATCATGAGTCTGGCGAGCCAGCTCTCCGGCCTGGCCGGCGGCAACGTCACGTTCAACACCATCCCCGTGACCTCCATCGACGGCCAAGGCGACTACGGCGAGTCCATCGTCACCGTCGACGTCGCCGAGGTGCACCGCTTCTTCGACGATCTTGCCAAGTCCTCGGAAGAGACAAGCGAATCCGCCACGCCCTCGGCCACCGACACGGGCGAAAAGCCCGTCGCGGATAACCTCGAGATCCACGTCCTCAACGCAGGCGACGTCAGTGGCCTGGCCGGTGGCGTGGGTTCCTGGCTGGAAGAAGTCGGCTACACCGTCGCCCGCACCGCCAACGCCGACCCGGGTATCTACTCCGAGTCCCAGGTTGTCGCCGCTGACCCCGAGTCTGAGACCGCCAAGAAGTTCGCTGAGCAGCTCGGCGGCCTGCCCATTACGGCCAACGCCAACCTCGACGAGAACACGCTCATCGTCGTCACCGGCAATGACTACAACGGTCCCTCCGACCAGGCGCAGACGGATGCCTCCGCCGCAGAAGACAGCACCGCCGAGGCGCCGGTTGGCACCCCGGGCGCCGACTTCGGTACCGCTGAGGTCTCCCCGGAGATCAGCGCTGGCGGGGATTCCCCCCGCTGCGTGAACTAACCGCATCGCGCACAAAGAAAACGCCGAAGGCGCCGAACTCCTCACGGGGTCGGCGCCTTCGGTGTCTCTATCTCTCTCAAGGTGTCCCCTCCGAGCGGCACTTAATGCCGCCCGCGCGGTGTCTCACGCCGCGTTGCCCCGGGACCGAGGTCATACGCTCGCCTCAGCGGCGAACGCATGCCACAGAGTATGGCTCTCGATTCTGGACGCGAGCTTATTCGCGGCTTCGTTTTCGTCTCCGATTCGCTGATAGAACAGTCAACATTCTGCAGAAGCTAGCCGCGGACCCAGCACAGCGCCGCTCGCTTCACTTTCGAGCGCGATAGGCCTCATTTTCATCAATCTCCCCTGCAACGCGCCCGATATTCACGCCCCCGGAAAACCCCAGTTAGGGCACTACGAAAACTAAAGGGTCCCCGTCGCCTGCCTCGGGGGGAGGGCGGCAACGGGGACCGAAATGCAAGGTGGGGCTTCCGAGCAACTCGGGGGGGGTGAATGCCCGGCGCCGCACTGCCTTGCACACACAGAATATCGCACCACTTAGAAAAGTGCGACATTGGCACTCTGAGCTGGGATTTTGTACGCTTCGCACAGCACACGTATAGAGCGCGACACCCACATTACAGGCGTGAGGTCACCTTCTCATTGTCCGCAATGACATCGAGCCGCTCGGCCTCGGTCAGCCCCGCCACGACAACGGCAGATCCGCCGCCTGCCAACGGCGCGAGGACAGCGTCGTTAAACGTCGCGTTATCCACCCACCCCGTAGACAGCAGACGATGCTCCTGTGGGATTGACACGACCTCGTCCAACGCCGGGGCGTCGCCCATGTACTGGTCCCCGTAGAAACGCACCGTCGGCCCAAAGTCGAGCGCGCCGGCGGGCAGCTCCCCGCCGGTCTCCGTGACGCCACGGCCAAAGGGGTCATCGTTGACCACTACCACGTCACCGCTATGTTCCGGCGCACGCTCTGGCGAGGCAAACGTGACCTCCGGGCCGACCTCCGTGTCGTCCGTGAATTCGTAGTTCACGCGCGCGGCAAGCGCTCCCAACGCAATGACGGCCGCCTGCCAGCTCACTGGCACATCGATGACAATCGTGTCTCCGGGCGCTAGCTCGAGCTCCTCTTCGAGCATGTTGGCGATCTTGCACGCCCAGTTGTCGAGAGTCTGGGCCGAGAAGTCCATGCGTGCGCCTGTGGCCTCGTTGTAGACCGTAAGACGCGGCGAAGATGGATCGCGTTCCAACAGAGTGTGCAGCAGTTTCATGGCCGCCCATCCTACCCGCCCGTCGCGCGCCGAGTTGTCCGGCATAATCGGTGTCATGATGTCCCAGACCAGCCCCGCTTGTGACCGCACAGGTTCGCTCACCGTCGTCGGTTCTATCAACGCCGATCTCTTCGTCCGCGCCGCGCGTCACCCGCAACCGGGCGAGACACTCATGGGCTCCGGCGGCGAGGTTCTCGCCGGCGGCAAGGGGGCCAATCAGGCCGTCGCGGCTGCACTCCAGGGCGCCCATGTCACCTTCGTCGGCGCGGTGGGCGATGACGCCTACACGCAGCCTGCCCTGCGCTACCTCGAATCCTCGGGCGTCGATCTCACCCACGTCGCCCGGCTCAAGGACACGACGACCGGCCTGGCGGTATGCACCGTCTCCGATGACGGCGAAAACACCATCATCGTCATCCCCGGCGCGAATGCCCACGTCGACGCCACTTTCGTCAATGATCGTGCCGAGGCCATCGCCGATGCTGACATCGTGCTGCTTCAAGGCGAAATCCCCGCAGACGGCTTCCACGCCGCCATTAACGCCGCTCGCAACGCCCGTGTCATCGTCAACCTCGCCCCCGTCGTTGAGGTCGACCGCGACGCGCTACTCAAAGCCGACCCCATCATCGCCAACGAGCACGAGGCTGGTCTTATCCTCGAGCAACTCGGCAGCCCAGCCACCAGCGAGGATCCCCATGACCTCGCGCAGGCTCTCCTCGACGCTGGCTTTGCCTCCGTGGTGCTCACGCTCGGCTCCCGCGGCGCCCTCGTCGCCGACTCCGAGGGACTCACGGACATCGCGACGCCGCACGTTACGCCCGTCGACACGACCGGCGCGGGCGATGCCTTCGCCGGCGCGCTTTGTACCCAGCTCCTCACCGGAGCCGAGCTTGCCGATGCCGCCCGCCATGCCGCCCGCGTCGGCGCCCAGGCCACGCTCACGCACGGCGCCCAGCCCTCCTATCCGGACCGCGACGCTGAGCTACCCAGCGTCTAATCCCGCACCCGCCTCGCCCTCCACCGCACCTCCTCTTCACCTGTCCTTAGGTACAGTGGCGGCCACATTTCCCTCCGCCTACCGTCACCCGAGGAGAGACCATGACGCCCCCGCCCGCAATCCCCACCACCCCGCGCATCATCGACGCCGAGACCATCGCGGCCCACGTCCGCCCGCGCGACGCCGTCGACACGCTGCGCCGTGTCCTGCGCGAGGGATTCGACCCTGCCGCCGACCACGCACGCACGGCAGTCCCCACGGAAAACGGCGAGTTCCTCCTCATGCCGTCTACCTCGTCCACCGCGTTTGGCATCAAGCTGCTCTCGGTCGCGCCCGAAGGCTACAACCCCGATCTGCCCCGTATCCAAGGCACCTACGCGTTCTTCGACGGCGAGACGTTGAGTCCCTCCGCGTTCATCGACGGGATTACGCTCACCAATCTGCGCACGCCCGCCGTGTCTGTCGCCTGCATTCTTGACCTGCTCACCGCTTCCTCGGAGCCCCTCGATGCCGTCATCTTCGGCGCCGGCGTGCAGGCCGACGCACATGCGGCCACGCTACGTGACACCCTCGAGGACACGCGTCCCGTCCGCACAACTTTTATCAGCCGCACCGATCCCGGTGACGGACGCGCCTGGCACGCTGCCGGGTCCGCCGAGGCCCAGTCCGCCACCGCCGGCGCTGAGCTTATTATCACCACGACCACGGCGGCCGAGCCCATCCTCGACGCCGCCGACGTGCGCCCCGATGCCCTCGTCGTCGCGGTCGGTTCTCACTCTCCCGACGCCCGCGAGCTGCCCAGCGAGCTCATCTCCGCCGCCCAAGTCATCGTCGAAGACCACGCGGCCACGCTGCGCGAGGGCGGCGACGTCATCCTCGCCATCGCGGACGGTGCTGCCGACGCTTCCGAGTTCCATACCTTCGCCGAGGTCGTCCGCGGCGATGTCGAGCTCCACCGCGACTCCCCCATCGTTTTTAAGTTCACCGGCATGCCGTGGGAAGACCTCGCCGTCGCCGAGGCCATCGCTGCCGCCGTTCCTTCCTAAACGCCCCCCGTTTCCTCCAACGCTCAATTCGCACCACCAAACCCGGCCCGCCCCAAGGCCGGGCTTTTCACGCATCTCGTCCCCTCCTTCCACGGAATCATTGCACACGCACGCATTGTGACGTAGGCTACTCTTCAAACTAATAGCCATTCGCTAAATGGGAGGATTGACCACCATGACTGACATCCATTTCGTCTCCGCCGCACGCTTACCCATTGGAAAATTCGGCGGCTCGCTGGCACGTTTCAGCCTGGAGGACCTCGGAGTCACGGCGGCCAAAGCTGCGATTGAGCGTTCGGGGTTTGCGGCCGCGGATCTCGACTCCGCCGTCATCGCCAACGTCCTGCCCGTCATTCCCAGCGACTTGTACATCTCCCGCAAAATTGCGCTGGGCGCGGGCATGGAGGACTCCTCCATCGCAATGAACGTCAATCGTCTCTGCGGTTCCGGCGTCCAAGCCATTATCTCCGCGGCGCAGCAGCTGCGCGACGGGGACGCCACGGTCGCACTCGCGGGCGGCGTCGAGTCCATGTCCAATGCTCCGTACTCCGTCGAAGGCGCACGTTTTGGCAAGCGTATGGGCGAGGGCAAGCTCTATGACTGGCTCACCGGAGCACTGTCCTGCCCGTTCGGCACCGGACACATGGGAGTCACAGCCGAGAACGTCGCCTCTGACCATGGCGTCACCCGCGAGCGCCAGGACGAGTTCGCGGCCGAGTCGCAGCGCCGTGCGGCCGCCGCGCGCGACGCGGGACTTCATACCGAGGAAATCGTGCCCATCGAGACGAAGAAAGGCACGTTCGACCACGACGAGCACATCCGTGAGACCACCCCGGAGGCACTCGCTGGACTCACACCCGCCTTCCAGAACGACGGCACTGTCACCGCCGGCAACGCCTCCGGCATCAACGACGGCGCCGCTGCGGTCGTGCTCACCACGGGCGAGGAGCTCGAGAAGCGCGGACTGAAGTCGTTTGGCAAGCTCGTAAGCTGGGGCATCGGCGGCGTCGATCCCACGCGCATGGGGCTGGGCCCTGTCGCGGCCGTGCCGAAGGCCCTGGAGAAGGCAGGACTCAGCCTCGACGACGTTGATCTCATCGAGTCCAACGAGGCCTTTGCCGCCCAGGCGCTCGCGGTCCAAGACCAGCTGGGCTTTGACCCCGCCAAGACGAATATCTACGGCGGCGCCATCGCCCACGGCCACCCCGTCGGCGCCACGGGTGCCATCCTCACCACGAAGATGCTCTACGCGCTGCGCCGCGAGGGCAAGCGCTACGGCCTGGTCACCATGTGCATCGGCGGCGGTCAGGGCATCGCCATCATCATCGAGAATGAGGAGGTCAAGTAAATGGCTATCCAGAAAGCCGCCGTCCTTGGCGCAGGCTCCATGGGTGCCGGCATCGCCGCGCTCTTAGCCTCCGCCGGAATCGACGTCCTACTCTTCGACATCACGCGCGAGGGCGCGCAGAAGGGCATTGACATCCAGGTAAAACGCAAGGGCTTCTACCACCCGTCGCACGTGGAGAATATTCGCCCGGCCGTCACGGGCGAGGACCTCCAGCTCCTCGAAGACCGGGACTGGGTCATCGAGGCCATCTTTGAAGACTTAGACGCCAAGCACGACCTCTACGCGCAGGTCGAGCCGCACCTCAAAGACGGCGCGCTGCTCACATCGAATACATCGACGCTGCCGCTGGCGCGACTTCTCGAAGGCATCACTCGCCCCGAGACCTTCGCGATTACGCACTTTTTTAATCCGCCCAAGATCATGCGCCTGGTCGAGCTTGTCGCCACTAACGACGACACGGCTGCGACGCTGCGCCTGGCCATCGAGCAACAGCTGGGCAAGATCGCCCTCGACTGCCGCGACACCCCGGGCTTTATCGCCAACCGCGTGGGCTGCTACTGGCTGGCCGCTGGCGTGTTTACCGCCCGCGAGCACGGCGTGAGCTACGAGCTTGCCGATGCCGCCTTTGGCCGCGCGTTCGGCATCCCCCGCACCGGAGTCTTTGGCTTGCTCGACTACATCGGCCTCCAACTCGTCGCGCCCATCTGGGGCAGTCTCGACGCTGCGCTCCCCCAGGGTGACCGCATCTTCGACGTGCCGCTGGGCCGCGACGAATTCATCGCAGGCCTCGTCGAGCGCGGGCTTACCGGACGCACCGGCGAGGGCGGTTTCTACCGCGGTCGCGACGAGTCGGTGCGCGAAGACTACTCCTATGGCCCGCGCGTGCAGCCGGACGATCCTGTCGTGGGGCTCAAGAACCCGCGCGAGGTCATGGACACCGACTCCCCCGGCGGCCGGTTCGCGCGCGATCTCTTCCTCGCGACGCTGCGCTATTGCTGCGAGGTTGCCCGGGATATCGCAGACCACGTGGGGCTTATCGACGACGGCCTCAAGCTCGGCTTCGGTTGGAAGAAGGGCATCTTCGAGCTGGCCGATGCCGTCGGTCACGAGTGGCTCGTCGCGGCTTTCGCCGCGTCGGAAGGCGGAGTGCCGGCGCTGGTGGAGGCGGCATCGGAAGGCTTTTACCCAGCTGCAGGCCAGGTGCTCTCCTCGACGGGCAATCCCGTCGAGCTGCCGGAGCGCCCCGGCGTGTTAACACTCGCGGGGCTCCGCGCGGCAGGGGCCACGGCGGTGCTCGAGCACGAGGCCGGGACCTTGCACCGCGTCGACGCCAGGGGACGCGGGATCGGCATCATCGACCTCCATACGCCACTCAACTCCCTACCCACGACAGGGCTTGCATTCCTCCGCGTCTGCGTGGAGCACGCGGCCGAGGCAGAGGATATCGACGCACTCGTGATCGGCAACGACGAGGCGCGTGCGTTTAGCGCCGGCGCTGATCTGTCTACCATCGCCAAGGCCGCGGCATCCGGGGATGCCGAACGCGTACGAGGTCTCATTCGCGACGGCTCCGAGACCATGCGGGCCCTGCGTTTCGCTCCCGTGCCCGTCGTGGGCGCGGTGCGCGGCGTGGCCTTAGGCGGCGGCTGCGAACTGGCGCTGGCCTGCGACCGCCTCCTCATTCACGCCGCTACCAAGGTTGGCTTCCCGGAACGCAACGTGGGTCTCTACCCCGGCTGGGGAGGCTCCGTCGCCATGCTCGAGCACAACCTGGAGGCTGGCCACGCCGATGCGCACCAGCGCGCCTTCGACTTCATTGCCTCCGCGACTCCCGCGCCGAACGCCTATTTCGCCCGCGACGTGGACGCCGTGCGCAAAAGCGATGTCATCCTCATGTCCCCTGACCACGTTCTTGCCCGCGCCATCGAGGAAGCCGCCGCGCTGGCTGAGGGGTACACGCCCCGCACGGACGTCTCGCTACCGCTCTACTCCGGCCAGCCGCCGCTCGACGCCGCCTGGCCGCTCGAGGACACGACGGACAATGACCACGCCATCGTGGCGCAGCTCGCCAAGGTCTACACCGCGGGCTCGCTCGACGAGCAGGAGGCCGCCGGCGACGCGAACGGCGCGGCCACGCTCTCCTACTCAGAACTCAGCGACCGTGAGGTCGAGCTCGATGTCCCCGTCCTGCTCTGGCCCGCCAACGTGGAACGCTCCGCGCACATGGCGCGCACGCGCACACCGCTGCGCAACTAAGCGGCGCGGTCCGTCTGCTCGGCGACAACGATAGCCACAACGTCCGAATAAGGCCTCAAAATTTTGAGATCCACGGTCTTATTCGGACGTTGTGGCTATTTTCGGTGGATTCGACTCGTTAGACTATCGGCGTGTCTGACTCTCCCGAAATCTCTGCATCCACGCTCTCGTCGCGCGCCAGGACCATCGTCCTCACGGTGGCGCTGCTCAACCTCGCGGGCTGTCTCGTCGAAGCGAGCATCGCCGCGGTCATCGGCTCGGCCTCGCTGTTCGCGGACGCGGCGGACTTCCTCGAGGACTTCCTCATCAATATTCTGGTCGTCACGGCGCTGGGGTGGTCGCTCGCGAGCCGCCGTAAGGCCAGCTACGTGCTGGCTGGACTCATTCTTATTCCGGCAGTCTCGGCGATCGGCATGGCCATCTGGAAGATGGTGACTCACGAGCCGCCGGAGGCCCTCGCCCTGTCGGCGACGGCCGTGGGCGCCATGATCATCAATCTCGTCTGCGCCCTGCTGCTCGCTCAACTGCGTAGCGCGGGCAGCGCGCTCACCCGCGGCGCGTGGCTCGCTGCGCGCAATGACGTGGCGGCCAACCTGCTCATCCTCGCCGCCGGCGTGGTCACCCTGTTCTGGTTCAGCGCATGGCCGGACATCGTGGTGGGCCTTGTCGTCGGCGTCATCAACCTGCGCGCAGCGAATGAGGTCTTCGAGCAGGCACGCGCCGAAGACCCCGAGTTGGAAGAAGACTAATTACTTGTACGCCGAGAAGCCCGTGATCTTCTTGCCCATAATGAGCGACTGGACGGTGTCCGTGCCCTCATAGGTGTGCATGGCCTCGATATCGGCGAAGTGGCGAGCAATGTGATTATCGAGCAGGATGCCCACGCCGCCGAGCATGTCGCGGGCATCGGCAGCAATGCGGCGCGCGGCGCGGGTGTTGTGGAGCTTAGCCATGGACGCCTGCTCTGGGGCGAGCGTGCCCTCCTCCTCGCGAGTGGAGGCCTCGCGACACAGGAGCATCATTTGGCTGAGATCGAGCGCCATGTTGGCGAGGCGCTGCTGGATAATCTGTGCCTTGGCGAGCTCGCGGCCGAATTGCTGGCGCTCGAGAACGTACTCGCGTGCCATTTCGTAGCAGGCGACGGCCGACCCCAGGGCCATCCACGCCACGCCAATGCGCGTCGCGGTGAGCACACGCGCGGTGTCTTTGAAGCTCTTTGCGTTGGGCAGCTGATTCGCGGCTGGCACGCGGCAGTCTGTGAGCGTGATGTGCGCTTGGTGGATGGCGCGCAGCGAGAGCTTGTTCTCGATGACGGTCGCTGAATAGCCCGGGGTGTCCTGCGGAACAATGAAGCCGGAGACGTCGCCGGACTCAAGGCGGGCGTAGACGATGGTGATGCCGCCAGAGGCTCCGTTGCCGATCCACTTCTTCTCGCCGTTGAGGATGAACTCATCACCGTCGCGGACGGCAGTCGTCTCCAAGGCGATGGAATCCGAGCCGTGATTCGGTTCTGTGAGCGCAAACGAGCCAAGCAGCGAGCAGTCGGCCATGTCGGATAGGTACTTTTTCTTCTGCTCGTCAGAGCCGAGCATCGCAATCGACCGCATGGCCAGGCCCGCCTGGACCGCAATGACCGTGCCCATCGAGGCGTCGATGCGCGTGACTTCCATGAGCGCCAAACCTGCCCCTAACGAGGACATATGCTCATGACCGTCGACCTTAAGACCGTCCGTCATGACGTCCTTCTCGCCCAGTAGGCGCACGAGGTCGAGCGGGTACTCCGCCTTCTGCCAGTGCTCGTTGATGACGGGGAGGCAGGCGTCGCGGAAGGAGGCCGCGCGGGACCATGTGGCGGCATCGGCAGCCGTGATGCCGTCGAAGACGCCCAGGAAATCGGTTGTAGACTCAAAAAGGTTGTGTGACATGACGCCTCCCGGCACGCTCGTGTACGAATGATTATTAGTTTGATATTGTGACGGGCACAACACACCCTGTCAAGCGCTCGACCCATTTTCCTATCCAGAAAGGCAGCCCGCGCCATGGCCAATCAGAAACGCCGCGACCAGATCTCCGCCGCAGCTCTCGCCCTCTTCGATGAGCGCGGCTACCACGCTACGGGCATGGAAGACATAGCGAAGGCGGTAGGCATGCGCGCCTCCAGCCTCTACAACCACTTCCACTCCAAGCAGGAAGTCCTCGCGGACATCTCAATCACCGCCATGGAAGACATGCTGCGCGCCAACGCGGCGGCACTCGCCGGCATCACGGGGCCACGCGAGCGACTCGCAGAAACCATGCGTACGCACATCGTTTACCACACCACGCAGGCCATGCGCGTGCGCGTGCTCACTGCGCACATTTCATCCCTCGAGGAACCGAGCCACTCCATCGTTCTCCAGGCCCGGCGCGATTATGTCGCACGCTGGATGACCGTGGTCAACGAAGGCGTGACGGAGGGAATCTTCAGCGCACCCGACGTAAAAATTGCTTGCTGGGCGCTCATCGACATGGGCCTCGGCGTGGCCAATTGGTACTCGCCAGAAGGCGCGTATTCACCAGAGCAACTGGGCGAGATGTACGCCCAGTTTGCCCTACGCCAGCTAGAAACCCCCTAGATTCAGGTCACATTTTCTGAAAAATTGTGCTTGACGCCACACCAGACTACCACTACCCTTGGCATGCAACACGCGAATAGTCATTCGCATTTCGCGGTTGAATTCAGAGCACAAGGAGCATCCCCCATGTCCACCAACAAAGTTGTATCCGACCTCTCTTCGGCACTCGACGGCCTGGAATCCGGCATGAGCATGGCCGTGGGAGGCTTCGGCATCTGCGGCAACCCCCTTGTCCTCTTGGAGGGCATCGTCGACACCGGCGTCACCGACCTCGAGGTCTACTCCAATAACCCGGGTACGCAGATCGACGACAAGCACCTGGGCCTGGCGCTGCTCTTTAACGCCAAACAGGTAGCCAAGTTTGGCGGCTCCTTCATCGGCTTCAACAAGGAATTCGAGCGTCAGTTCTTCGCTGGTGAGCTCGAGGTCGACCTCATCCCCCAGGGGACCCTCGCGGAGAAGATGCGCGCGGGCGGCGCGGGAATTCCGGCGTTTTACACCGCGACGGGTGTCGACACGGCGCGTGCGGACGGCGGCCTGCCGGTGCGCTACGCGCCGGACGGCACGCTCGTGAAGGAATCGGAGCCCATGGAAACGCGCGAGTTCACCCGCAATGGCGTCACGAAGACCTACGTGCTCGAGGAATCCCTCGTCACGGATTTCTCGCTCCTGCGCGCGTGGAAGGCGGACACAGAGGGCAACCTCGTCTTTCGTAAGACGGCGGGCAACTTCAATGCGGACGCCGCGATGTGCGGCCGCGTCACCGTCGTCGAGGTGGAAAACCTCGTCGAGGCGGGCGAGCTCGACCCCAACGAGATCGACGTGCCCGGCATCTTCGTCGACCGCATTCTAGAACTCACCCCGCAGCAGGCCGAGGACAAATACATCGAGCGCCCGACTTTCCGCACGCGTGGCGAGGGCGGCGGCCGCCCCGAGGACCCACACACCCCGGAGAAGGGCTGGTCCCGTCTCCAGATCGCGGAGCGCGCGGCGCAGGAGCTTAGCGATGGTGAGTACGTCAACCTTGGTATTGGCATGCCCACGGCGGTCTCCAATTACATTCCGGAGGGCATCAAGGTCACTCTCCAGTCCGAGAACGGCATCCTCAACACTGGTCCGTACCCGTATGAAGAAGACATTGACGCGGACCTCATCAACGCCGGCAAGGAGTGCGTCACCATCCTGCCCGGCGGCTCCGTCTTCGACTCCTCCACGAGCTTCGCCATGATTCGCGGCGGCCACGTCAACACCGCAGTGCTCGGCGCCTTCGAGGTCTCCCAGACCGGCGACATCGCGAACTGGGGCATCCCAGGCAAGAAGATGAAGGGCATGGGCGGCGCCATGGACTTGGTCAAGGGCGCCCAGCAGGTCATCGCGATTATGGACCACACCGCGCCCGGCGGCGAGTCCCGCATCCGCAAGGTCTGTGAACTGCCGCTCACCGCCAAGGGCGTGCTCACCACGATCGTCACCAACCTCTGCGTCTTCGAGGTGACTCCGGATGGCCTCGTGCTCACGGAGCTCGCTCCCGGTGTCACCGAAGCCGACGTCGCCGCCGCGACCGAGGCGGATTACGCGTCGCACCTGCCGGTCGGCGCGAGCTAACCTGCTGCGGGAATACTCGCGAGGCCCGGGGCGTCTGACTAGGTGTCATTTAATACCGAAATTTGAGAGTAACTTCATGCGCATCGACATCTGGTCCGACATCATCTGCCCGTTTTGCATCATTGGCAAGCGCCATCTTGAACTAGCGCTCGAGAAGTTCGAACACGCCGACGCAGTCGAGCTCCACTGGCACAGCTTTGAGCTCGACCCGCACTCCGCGCCCTATTCAGGAGGCAATGTCGTCGACATGGTAGCCCAGAAGTATGGCGCCACCCGCGAGCAGGCCGAAGCCAGCCAGCGCGACATCGCCCGTCGCGCCGAGGCCGTCGGCCTCACCTTCAACTGGGAGGTCGCCAAGCCCGGCAATACCCTCGCCGCGCACCGCCTCATGCACGCCGCGTGGGAGTACTTCGCAGCCCAGCCTGCCGATGCCCCCGTCCCCTCGCCCGCCGCCGTCGAAGAGGCCTTCATCACCGCCTACTTCACGGACGGCTTGGATATCTCCGACCCAGACGTGCTCCACACCGTCGCCACAGAACTCGGCCTGCCCGCGCAGCGCGCCACGGACGTCCTCAGCTCCGACGCCTACGCCGACGCCGTGCGCGCCGACGAGAACCAGGCCCACCAGCTAGGCATCAACGGTGTGCCATTCTTCCTCATCGAGAACAAGTGGGCCGTCAACGGAGCACAACCAGTCGAGCTCTTTGTCCAGGCGCTCAACCAGGTCTGGGATGAGACCCACAAGCAGCCAGAGGCGCTCAACGTCATCGGCGGCATCGACCCCGCAGCGGCCTGCGGCCCGGACGGTTGCTAGTTTCGGCCCCCTGAGGGACGGCACACGACGCAGGCGCGGGGGCATCGGAAAGCGTCCCGATGGCCCCGCGCCTGCGTATGCACAACCAGCGGTGTTCTGAGCGGTTTAAGCCACGGTATAGGCTCGATGCGACAGCGTCTCGTCATCGGTGCCCGGCGCGGTGCCGAGTTCACCGGACTCCTCGTCCTTCGTGCGGTTGAGCCACACGATGGAGAGCAGCAACCCGCCCCAGATGACGACGATGAAGAGAATCATCAAGATGATGGCGCTCGTGTTCATGATGATGCGTCCTTTCTATTAGTTCTGGGCGGTCGGGTTGGCCAGCGGATTGGGAGTGCCCTTCGGTCGACCCTTGGCAGGAACGCCGTAATCCGAGGTCTCGAGACCGTCGAGGTGCTGGGAACCGCGGAACTTGAGCAGCGGGCCCACGAGGGCGATCGCGAAGATGATCGCCATGACCGCCCAGCCGTAGAGGCCAATCTGGGACTGCATATAATCGCCGTACGGCTCCTTGATGAGGCTCATGATCTCAGTGACGAGGAAGTAGACGAGCAGCAGCGGAGTAGCCACGAAGGTAAGGAACTCCCACACCAGCCCGACGCGCAGCGCGGACACGGCGTTGATATGCTGAGCAATCTCGTTGCGGCGGCCGAGCACCCAGCCCACCATGATGAGCGCGCAGACGCAGCCGAAGACAATGCCCAGGTTATTGGTGAACTTGTCCATCACGTCGAGGGTGACGAGGCCCGACTGCGTGGAGAAAAGCAGGCACGACACGATGGCCATGACGGTGCCGGCGAAGAGAGCAGCCTTCTTTCGCGGGATGCTGAACTTATCAGCGACGCCAGCGAAGACGACCTCCATAATCGAAATCATCGAGGTGACACCAGCCAGGAAAAGCGAGCCGAAGAAGAGGAAGCCGAAAAGCCAACCAAGCGGCATGGAGTTGATGATCGTCGGGAAGGCGATGAACGCCAGGCCAATACCGGAGGAGACTACCTCGTCGACGCCCACGCCCTGTTGTGCGGCCATAAAGCCCAGTGTCGCGAAGACGCCGATGCCAGCGAGGACCTCGAAGGAGGAGTTCGCGAAAGCCGTGACCAGACCCGTGTTCGTGATGTTAGTACGCGGCTTGAGGTAGGACGCGTAGGTCACCATGATGCCGAAACCGATGGACAGCGAGAAGAAAATCTGGCCGTAAGCGGCGATCCACACGGACGGGTCAGTGAGCACCGACCAGTTCGGCGTGAAGAAAGCATTGAGACCGTCCACGGCCCCATCGAGGAAGAGTGCGCGCACCACGAGCACGATGAACATGACTGCGAGGACCGGCAGGAAGATGGACGTGAGCTTGCCGATGCCCTTGTTGATATCCGTCGCAAGAGCCGCGATGCAGATGATCCAGACGAGGACCATAACGAGCAGAATCGGCCAGACGAACTTCGCCGAGTAATTCACCGAGGTGTCTGCCTGGAGGAAGTCACCCATGAAGTACTCATCTGGCTTATCGCCCCAGCCCTGATTGAAGGACTTGACGGTGTAGATGGCTGCCCACGCGACGATGGCAGCGTAGTAGATGGCAATGAAGAAGTTCACGCCCACCTTGAACCAGCCAATCCACTCCGCCTTGGGCGACATGCGGCGGAAAGCCAGCGGCGTCGAGCCACGGAAGCGGTGACCGAGGGCGAGGTCGAACCATAGAATGGGGATACCCGCGGTCAGCAGCGCCACGATATATGGAACGAGGAACGCGCCACCGCCGTTTTCATACGCCACGTAGGGGAAGCGCCAGATATTACCCAAGCCAACGGCAGAGCCAATCGCGGCCATGAGAAACACCAGGCGTGTATTAAATGTGTCTCGCTCGGAGCGAGTCCTCACTTCATTCGACATAGAAGCCACCTTGTCTTTGTCCGGGGTTATGCCCGGAAACCCGATAGAGAGACGATGCTGGGCAAGTCCCACCCAGCTACCCACAATGAACATTTCTCTCCCAAACCGCGGGAAAGCAGTGCGCAACGTGTATGAACAGGAATCATAATCTACCTAGCGATCGATAGGTAGTGTTTTTTCAATTTTTCTGTTCCAAGACAGTCTGCGACTCGTTCAGGTCCCCAGAATTGAGCCCTTTATTAGCTCGTTCATTCGATATTCACGTCTACAGAGGCGTCTGTGTCCACACCCTCACGTAGATTGGTCGCATGACCCCTAACACTCCCTTACCGTCAGTCGGGCTACCTTCCCATGCCCCACAGCTCCTGGACGAAGTCGCACAGCTCCGCTCTGCCTCTCCCACACAGCACATCACCGTCTTGTGCGGCGCTCACGCGCGCAACGACGTTGTCGCCGCCCTCGCCGCACAGGGCCCATGGCTCAATATCGACGTTGTCACCATCCCTATGTATATCGCCACGGCGGCGCGCACGTTGAGCCCTCGCGCTCCCCTTGATCGCGCGACTGTCGCACACGAGGTCAACACCCTGCTGCGCGCAGACGCCGCCCCTACCGTCTTCCACCAACACGACCTCAACGATGTCGCTGCCACGCGCGAATCCCTCACAAATGCGGTGTGGGAATACCTCTCCTTGCCCGAGGAACAGCGCACGCTCGACGCTGACAGCGCGGACGCGACCATCGAGCTCCCGCTCGCTGTGCAGCGCATGGCGCTTGCCGTCGCGGCCTCCACCGCGCCGCGCTTCTTTACTCCCGCCGAGGCCCGCGCTCATGCGGCAGAGCAGGGAAAGGACGAGACTATCGTGGTCGCTGGGGATATCGCTTTCGACACCGGCGACGCGTGGCTGCTCGCACAGCTCAAGCCCACGGTCACCACATTCGGGCCCGAGCGGGTAGAAGACCACATCCGCGCCGCGAGTTTCGTCGCCGAAAATGACGAGGCCACCTACATCGCCACCCAGGCGAGTGCTGCCCTCGCCCGGGGCGTGCCGCTGCATGCCATGGCCGTGGCTTACTGCTCTGACTCTGTCCTCCCCTACCTGCACACGGCACTGCGCCGCGCGCATCTACCTTTCGCCGCGCCCAGCCCTCACACGGTGTCTGAGACGCCGGCCGCGCGTGCTGTCGCCATCCTCCTGCGTATGGAACCGGAGCGCATGTCGCGCCGCGACCTCTCAGATCTCCTCGACACTGGCGTCGTGGCAACCGACATCTCCTCGTTTGCCTTCGAGCAGGCGACCCGCGGCTTCGAGCCACAGCTTTTCGCCGCAGAGGATTGGACCGCGCCGCTGCCGGCAGGCCTCAAGGATTGGCAGCGAGACCGCATGGCCCAGGCCCAGCAGTGGGTACAGGCTCTGCGCGCGGACCTCGATCGCGTGTGGAACCAGTCCTCGTGGAATGACGTCGACGTCGCGCTGCGGCAGCTTCTCGCCGCGCATATCCGCAACGATCAGCGCGGCGCGGCGGAGGCCGCACTGCTCGCACTCGCGCCGCTTGAGGGACCGGTCCACCAGACCACCGCCGTTGAGGCCATCAACGATTTCCTTGAGAACTCCCTGCCCGACGTCAACGAGGGCCTTCTGCGCGTTGGCCCGCTGGAGTCGGTCGCAGGCCGCGACCTCACTCATGTCTTCATCGCCGGCGCTACCGATGCCGCCCTTCCCGGCACGTTGACGTCGAGCCCGACCTTCACCACCGCACAGACCGGAGTGGACTCGGCAACCTTCCTCGATCGTCGCCGCCGCGCCCTCGACGCCGCGCTCACCGCAGCCGCCCACGTCTTCGTTACCTACTCCCGCACGCACGTCGACGGCTCCGGCGCAAGCTCGGCCTCCCTGTGGATTCCCGTCGCAGCTGAGGATTTCGGCCCAGTCCACGCGCTACAATCGGCTGGCCAGATGCCGTTGCTCGACGAACTCGACGCCGCCATCTTGCGCGCTCAGGCAGGCGAACTCACGCCAGAGACACAGCGCTACCTCGCCATCGCATCCGCTCGCGAAGCCGGTATCCAGACCCCGTACACCGGCTACATTGGCTCCGATGTCGCACTCCGCGTCTTTGAGAAGCCCTTGTCAGCCTCCGCGTTGGAGACGTTCACGGCGTCGCCACAGCTCTTCTTCCTCGAGCGCGTCGCCGGCGGTCGCATCCTTCCGGACCAGGGCGAATCCGTCGACATCGAGGCTCATGAGCGCGGCACCATCTACCACCACATCTTCGAAAATTTCGTCCGCGACATGTGGCTGGACAATGAGGAGCGCCCCTCCGAGTACAAGGACCTCGACTGGGACGGCTCCGGGAAGGACTCCGCGAAGGAGACCATGCAGAAAATTGTCGAGCAGGAACTCGCGGTTGCCCGCCCCCTGCGCGTCAACACCGCGTCGTGGGAAGCTTTCGCCAGCCGTGTTCGCCGTGAGTGCGCCGCCTGGCTCCAGGCCGAGCGTCTCGATGCCGAAAACGGCTGGAATCCTCTTGGCGTGGAGGTCCCCTTCGGCCCGACGGATAAGGCTCCCGATGCCGCCCCGCTCGTTATCGCGCTCCCCAACGGCGGCTCCATGTCGTTCCGCGGCTCCATCGACCGCGTCGACGTGTCGCACAACGCGGACGGCAGCATCAACGTGCGCGTGACCGACTACAAGTCCGGCAAGAGTAAGTACTCCAAGCACATCGACCAGGACCATCCCACGGGCGGCGAGGACAAGGGTTACAAGTTCCAGCTCGCGCTCTACGGCGAGACCGTCCGTGCGGCTCTCGGCCGCGATGGCGCCGCACAATCAGAGCTGCTGTCGACGCTGCGCACGGAACTTGCGGGCATGATGTCGTTGACGGCGCGCTACTGGTTCTTCCTCGACGAAGAGGAACCGATCGTCTCCATCAACGTCACAGATTCCGTCCACGACACTTTGGTGGACAACCTCTCCGCCATTTATGGCTACGTCCAGCGTGGTGAATTCCCCGCCTACGACCTGTCAGGAATGCCTTTCAAGTCGGACGCTCTCATTCGCTTGTCCGTCGAGAACTCACTCACCGAAGCAACGGCGCTCTCCGCAGCTGGCTTCACTCCCTTGTCCCTGTCCCTCGCTGCAACCCCTACGGAGGCCTAAATCCATGTCCACCATCGATACCGCCATTGAGCGCGACGCCCATAGCCGCGAGCTCATCGCATCTGACACGCAGAACTCCTGGTTCGTCGAGGCCGGCGCTGGTTCGGGTAAGACGACTCAGCTCGTCGCTCGCCTCATCACGCTCCTCATCGAAGAGGGCATGCCGATTGAAAAGATCGCGGCCATCACGTTCAATACTGCGGCGGCCGCCGAGCTCACCACGCGTCTGCGTCGTACGCTCGACGAAATCTATCGCACGGGCAAGCTTGAAGATCCTCAGCGCCTCGATGATCCCTCCCGCAATCGCAGCTTCACGGCCGACGCCGCGACCGTGAAAGAACGCGCAGGACGTGCCTTGGCCGGCTTGCCCGGAGCCGCCATCGAAACCCTCCACTCTTTCAGCCTGCGTCTCCTCAAGCAGTTTCCGCTGCAGGCTGAACTTCCACCCACAGTCGAAAAGGTCGATGATGTGCAGGCGCAGTTCGCTACCGCCGTGCGTCGCGAGGGCGCCCTGGATCTGCTGACCAAGCTGGCTGAGGGCGATAGGGACGCCGCGGAGCGCGTCAACAAGCTCTGCTCTGGTGTGAACATCAGCGCCGATAACATCGCTGAGGCGTTGCAGCTCCTCATTGACAACGGCATGAAGATCTCCGACCTGTCCGACATCATCGCGTGGATGGACGAAAATTGGGGTGAACTGCCCGAGCCCGCAACCGCGGTCATCGTCGAATCAAATCCGCTGACGAACGACGACTTCATGCAGCTCAAGGAGCATGTCTTCATCGCGACAGAGCCTTTTAGCCCGAACAACGTCTCTGGTGAACCGGACAAGCTGTGGGCGGCTCTTTTCCTTCCGCTCCGTCAAAACATGGAATCCTTCGCGGCCTCTGGGGTCGATGCTGCCTTGTGGACTTTCCAATGGCCCAAGACTGGAAACTCGGGAAAGAAGGACGCCAAGGCTGTCCGTGATGAGCTCCGGCTGACACTCGACGATGCACTGGAACGACAAAAGTCTCCGGTCGTTCATGCCATGACCGTTCTGCGCCGTTTCCTGCTGGCCTTTACTCTCCAGCACGCTGCAGAACGTGCACGCAGCGGCAAGCTTGAGTACCACGACATGATTTTCCTCGCGCGCGAACTCGTCACTGATGAAGACAACCCCACGGCCCGAAACGTGCTGTCTCAGCAGTTCGCGACCATCTTCGTCGACGAGTTTCAGGACACCTCACCGTCGCAGCTCGACATTGTGCGCGCTATCGCCAGCGGGTCTGCGGATGCGCCTCATCCCGGGCACCTGTTTACCGTGGGCGATCCGAAGCAGTCGATTTACCGTTTCCGCAGCGCCGATGTCGATAGCTACATGCAAGCGCGCGAGCAAGAGAACGATGAGCGCATTCTCACGATGTCACGCAATTTCCGCTCGGCGCCGCAGGTCATTGAAGCAATCAATGGCATTTTCTCCGGCATGTTTGCTGCCCTCAAATCAGAGATGGACATGGGAGAAGGAGACGTCCCGCGCTCTATCGCCTACACGCCGATGATCGCGCAAGAGACCCCTGATGCTCCAGGAAGAACAATTTTCCTCCGCGACGTGGACAATTTGGCTGGGCGTAAGCATAACGAAAATACCGAGGACCTCGAGCACGCGGACATTGTCGCGCTCGTGAACTCCGCGCTGTCGACTCAGTACGACGACGCAGCTCAAGAATACTTCGGCATTACAAGGGCTTTGGATTACAACGACATTGCCATTATCGTTCCTACCCACAACATCGCACGCGGCATCATGTCGGCGCTCACCGACGCGGGCATCCCTTACGTCTCTGAGGGCTCAGGGCTCCTCTTCTCGGATCCCGCCATTGCAGATTTCCTGACGGTGGTGCGCGCGATCGCAGACCCCGCGGACTCCTTCACTCAGCTTGCCGCGGCGCGCACGTTCCTCCTCGGCGTATCCGACGCCGATCTCGCCGACTACGCAGCGCAGCAGGCCGCCGTGGGAGACGAAGATACTGCCCCGGAACAACTCGCGCAGCACCCCGTCGCCCAAGCGCGCGAGCGTATTGCGCAGCTAGGTTATGATTTCCGCGCGCTGCCTCTCGGCGAGATGCTCCGCGCGATCGCGAAAGAGCTGCGCCTTGCCGAAGCCGTGGCGGCGCGCGGTGACGCCAACGGGCTGTACCGCCTCGAAGCCCTCTTCGCGCAAGCAGACCTCTTTGGCCAGCAGACGGGGCTCGGCGCTCGCGCTTTCCTGCGCTACGTCGACAGTCAAGTCGAGGACGAGCACGGGCTCACCGCGCCCATCCTCGACGACGGCTCCGTCGGCGTGCGCATCATGACCATCCATGGTTCGAAGGGACGCGAGTTCCCGTTCATCATCGTGGGGGGCCGCTGCAACAAGGAGCGTCCTTTCACGGACACCTATGGGCTCACCCGTAGCGGCACTCTGTCGGCGGAATTCAAGCTCGGAGACTTTGCCACACCCCGTTTCGAGGAGGCCACGTCCTACCTCAAGCACGCGGACAAATCCGAACACGTGCGTCTCGACTACGTCGCTGCCACGCGTGCCCAGCTCGTCCTCGCCGTGCCGCTCGAGGTACCGAGCACCAAGAATGGCTACGGAAACAAGCGGGGCAAGCGTTTCCTCTATGCTCTCGACGCGATGGACGATGAGTTTGCTCCCGCACCCCGCGAGACGCTACCGAACTGGGACCGCAGCGCCCCAGCCGCGGAGCCGACGCCGGTGACGGCGGACGTGGCGGGAGCGGCGGCATCGGCAAGCGAGGCGCACGAGCGTGCCCGCGCAGCGGCCGCGGTGGCCCCGCGCATCGCCGTGACCGCCATCGCGCATGCGAATGTCGAGACCGTCGACGAGGACAACCGGTCGACGGAGATCATTGCAGACGCGGTGCAGCACACGGGTGGGCGCGTCCGGCGCTGGCTCGATGGACAGGCTTCGGCATCCGCTGCGCAGCGCTGCGTATTCCCTGGATCTCTCACGCTCGCTTCGCACGGCGCCGCATTCGGTTCCGCCGTCCACGAGGTCATGGAGCTGCTGCCCAGCCACCCGGAGCTGAGCGTCGAGGACTTGGTTCGTTCCATTGCGCCGTTGCACGATCTCGACGAGTCCGTCCACGCTGATCTCAGCGCCGCCGCGCGGTCCTTCGCGGAATCCGAGCCGTACCAGCGCAGCCTCACCGATGAGGCCTACCGCGAGCTGCCGATTATCAGCTCGCTTGACGGCACGGCCGTGGACGGTGTCATCGACGTGCTCTACCGCGACGGCGAGACGTGGGTCATCGCGGACTACAAGACGGACCGCGCCGCGACGCAGGAGACGGTCGACGCCTACTTCACCCAGCTGGACATCTACGCCCAGACGGTGGAGCGCACGCTCGGCACGCCCGTGGGGCGCCTGGAACTTATCTTCCTCACCCCGCAGGTTCCCACCGGTCAGGGCGCATAACACTCGCTATCATCGCTAAGGGTCGACCACCGTGGCCGACCCTCACCGCACTTTTCTACTCATTACTCACTCATGACACACAAAATTTTCATTGGAGACGGTCGCACGGAGACGACCTGCCCTGTCTGCCACGCCATCGTCGCCGTTGACGTCGCGCGCCAGCGCCTCGCCGATCACAAGCGCGGCGATAACAAGCTCTACAACTGCCCGCTCAACCGCGAGGAAGTCGTGCTGGTCCGCGCGAAGCCGACGAAGACGACGGTCCTTCCCACGCAGGGGCCGCGCAAGAAACGCACGTCTGCGGCGAAGAAACTCAATGCCGCCGACCGCAATGCACAGGCCATCGCTCGGTATGAGCGACGAGTCCAGCACATCGCAACCCGCCAGGCACGGTACGACGAGCGCGACTTCGCGTTCCGTGCGGCGGACTCCTTCGGGAAGGACGACCCAGCGCTAGGCGGCGAGCATTCCGTCCGCGCCAGTTCCGGGGGCCGAGTGCAGTCGAATCGGTCACGGTACTAAGCTGGGGCTAGCGGGCACGGTACGCTAAATGAAACCTCGTCGCTTACTGCCGGAAGGAAGTCGCCGTGTCCTCGTCCCTGCTTGCCGCGCTGCCCGGCATCCTCACCGCCGCACGCGAGGAGGCTGAGCAAGCGAAGGCCGCGGCCGCACCACTCACAGACGCCGAGGGCACCATCCTGCACGGCGACAACCTGCAGGCCCTCGCGGGGCTTCTCGCCGGAGGTGCGGCGGGCACGGTCGACCTCATCTACATCGATCCGCCCTTCGACTCCCGCGCGGAGTACGCAGCGACCATCACGGTGCATCTCTCCGATGGGCGCACCGTCGACATCACGCGGCCGGCGTATAAGGACTCGTGGGCGCATGGGGGCATCGGAAAGCTGAGCGCGGCGGATGCTAGCACTGCGGCTTATTTAGCGATGCTCGCGCCGCGGCTCATCCTCATGCGCGAGCTCCTCACGGAGTCCGGCTCCATCATGGTGCACCTCGACTGGCACGTGGGCCATTATGTGCGCGTGCTACTCGATGAGATTTTCGGGCGCGAGTGTTTCATCAATGAGCTGGTATGGCGCTACGGCAAGATGAGCCGGACCACGCGGCGCTTCCCGCAGAACCATGACACGATTTACTTCTACGCCCGCGACCCGCACCGCTATTACTTCCAGCCGGTCAAGGGCGCAGAGAGCGAATACAAGAAGCGCTACGCGCGGCGGCTGCGCGGAGACAAGCTCTACTGGGGCGACGTCAAGGAGAGCACGGACCGGCTCATCGCGGGCCGGGCGCGCAAGCGAGTGAAGGAACTCGGACGCGAACTGGTCGATGACGACGTGCTTTTCGACTTCGCTTCGGAGTTCAAAGTCCAGGACGACGTGTTTTACGACATCTCGATTATCAAAGGCAATGCCGCGGAGCGCCTGGGCTACGACACCCAGAAGCCGGAGAAGCTGCTCGCTCGGCTGCTCGAGGCTTCGTGTCCGCCGGGCGGACTCGTCGCGGACTTCTTTGGTGGCTCCGGCACGACGGCCGCGGTGGCGCAGCGCACCGGCCGACGGTTTATCACGGGTGATGTGGGCGCGGCGGCTGTGAGCGTCATGCGTGCGCGGCTAGGAGCGCCGGTACGTGCTCTTGTCGGCACTGTGGAGGCCCAGGTCTTTGACGCGCAGGTGCGTGCACTCAATGGATGCTTGGCTCTGGTCGACTTTGCGTATCGCGACGTCATCGCGGTCGCGGCGGCGTTGGGGCTCGACGAGGAGAACGCACGAAAACTGGCGGAGATTCATGAAGCGGAGCCGCTGGCGCTCGCGGCGGGGTGGACGGTGAGCGCCGCGGATGGCGCGGAAATCTATTCGGGGCCCGTCGCACCCGTGGAGGGACCCGGCGCGCAGGTCGAAGTCAGCGATGTCTTTGGACACCGCGCGACAATCTACCTCTAGGACATATAAGCGGCATCTGCGTTCGTGGATCCGGGGCTTATATGTGCTCAACGTAGATCATGATGTCGCGAGTGGGGGTAGTCATGCGGGCGGGCAAAGCATAACGGTCTTCACAATATGGGGTGACGCGGGCTACACTACACATCATATTGTTCAACAATCTAGCCCGGAACCTCAGGGCGTCACAGTAGAAAGGACCGGCCCCACATGAGCGCGCTGCACATTGACCTCAACGCCGACCTCGGAGAGACCACCGCAGGCACCCCCGTCGCGGACGACGCGGCAATGCTGGAGATGGTCTCCTCGGCCAACGTCGCCACCGGCTTCCATGCGGGCGACGCCCATTCCATCGCGCAGACGGTCCGCGCGGCGGCGGAGCGCGGCGTCGTCATCGGCGCGCACGTGGGCTACAACGACATGGCTGGCTTTGGCCGCCGCTTTATCGAGTACAAGCCGGAGGAGCTCGCGGACGAGGTCACCTACCAGATTGGCGCGCTCGACGCCCTGGCGCGCGCGGCCGGCACGAAGGTCTCCTACGTTAAGCCGCACGGCGCGATGTACAACGCGATCGTCCACCACGAGGCCCAGGCCAAGGCCGTCGTGGACGGCGTCAAGGCCTTCGGCGACATCCCGCTCATGCTGCTGCCCGGCGGCGTCGCCGTGGACATCGCAGAGAAGAATGGCCTGACCGTCATCCGCGAGGCCTTCGCGGACCGCAACTACAACCCGGACGGCACGCTCGTCTCCCGCACGTTGGACTACGCGGTGCTCGAGACCCCCGAGGAGGTCACGGCGCGCGTGCTCCAGGTCGCAGAGACCGGCTCGGTTACCGCCTACGACGGCACGCGCCTCGACGTCGACGCGCAGTCCATCTGTACCCACGGCGACTCGCAGGGCGCAGTCGACATGCTGCGCAACGTTGTCGCGACGCTGAAGGACAAGGGCATCGACGTGCGGAGCTTCATCTAATGCGTATCCATCCCGTGGGCACGCGCGCCCTGCTCATCGACTTAGACGGCTTGGACCAGGTCATGACGTGGCACGGCGCGCTCGAGGCCGAGCCGCTGCGCGACCAGGTGGACTGTATCGCCGCCGCGACCACGCTTCTACTGACCTTCGAAACCCCCAACGCCGCCGCCGAGGCCGCGCGCGTCCTTCCGAGCTTTGAGCCCGCCAGCCGCGCCGCCGCCGAGCCGCGCACTGTGGAAATCGACGTTCTGTACGACGGCGAGGACGTGGAAGAGGCCGCCCAACTCGCGGGAATGACCCCGGACGAGCTCATCGAATGGCACACGTCGACCGAGTGGACCGCCGCGTTCGGCGGCTTTGCGCCGGGCTTTACCTACTGCGCGCCGGCCGACCCGGGCCGCAGCCTGGCGATGCCCCGTCGCGCCACGCCCCGCACCGCCGTCCCGGCGGGCGCAGTGGGCATCGCGGGCGACTTCTCGGCCGTCTACCCGCGCGTCTCCCCCGGCGGCTGGCAGCTACTCGGCACCACCACGACGCCCATGTGGCAGTCCCAAGCGCAGCCGCCCGCACTCGTCCAGCCCGGCGACCGCGTGCGCTACCGCGCGGTGTCGCAGCTTCCGGAGCTGCTGCCGGATACGTCGCGCCACGCCGGCGCCCCGGCGCGCCTGCCGCGCCTCGAGGTCGTCGAGGCTGGCCTGCTCACCTTGTACCAGGACCTCGGTCGCCCGGGGCGCGGCAACCTGGGGGTCACGCCCTCGGGTGCGGCGGACCGCGCAGCCGCAGCGACGGCCAATATCGCGGTGGGCAACCCCCGCGGTGCGACGGTGCTCGAAAACATTGGCGGGCTCACGGTGCGTGCGCTCACCGATACCGTCGTGTGCGTCACCGGCGCCGTCGCCCGCGTCAAGCTGGGCACCATGCCGGTTCACCTCGCCCGCCCCGTGCTCGTCACAGCGGGCCAGACGCTCACCATCGACAATGCGACGCTGGGCCTACGCTCCTACGTCGCGGTTCGCGGCGGCATCGTCGCCGACGCCGAGCTCGGCTCATCCGCCACTGACATCCTCTCCGGCCTCGGCCCAGACCCCGTCCACAAGGGCGACGTCATCGGCGTGTTGCCGCGCTCGACGGCCATGACGGACGCGCAGCTCGCCAACCCGCTGCGCGTCACCGAGGAAAGCGGCCGCACCGTCGGCCGTCTGCGCTGCGTGCTCGGCCCGCGCGACGACTGGTTCCCGGCCGACGCCGTGCACGCCTTCACGGAGACCGAATGGACCGTCACGCCGGATTCCAACCGCGTGGGTCTGCGCCTCGACTCCGAGGTCACCCTCGAGCGCAACCGCTACGAGGAGCTGCCCTCCGAGGGCATGGTCGCGGGCTCTGTCCAGATTCCGCCTAACGGCAAGCCCGTGGTCTTCCTGCGCGACCACGCCGTCACCGGCGGCTACCCCGTCGTGGCGACGGTACTAGAAGAAGACATTGATATCGCGGCCCAGCTCCCGCCGGGGGCCCGCGTCCGCTTCGAGATTGTGGAGAAGTAAAAACATGAAGATTCAGACCGTGCTCATCGCCAACCGCGGCGAGATCGCCGTGCGTATTGCGCGCACCGCCCGCGACCTTGGCATGAAGTCCATCGCCATCTACTCCGAGGCTGACGCCGGTGCCCTGCACACGCAGGTCGCGGACGAGGCCTACGCCCTGCCGGGCAACACCGCGGCGGATACGTACATGAACGTCCCCGCCATCCTCGATATCGCGGTGCGCGCGGGCGCGGACGCCGTCCACCCGGGCTACGGCTTCCTGTCGGAGAACTCCGAGTTCGCCCGCGCCGTCACCGGCGCCGGCCTGACCTGGGTCGGCCCGTCCCCGGACGCCATCGACTTGCTCGGCGATAAGATTGCGGCCCGCCGCGTGGCCGAGGAGGTCGGCGCGCCGCTGGCACCGGGCACCTCCGATCCCATTGACGACTGGCAGGAGGCCCGAGCGTTTGCCCAGGAACATGGCCTGCCGATTGCGATTAAAGCGGCCTACGGCGGCGGCGGACGCGGCCTCAAGGTCGTCGACGATCTCGAGTCCATCGAGGGCGCCTTCAACTCCGCCGGCCGCGAGGCCCGCGAGGCCTTCGGCCGCGCCGAGTGCTACGTCGAGAAATTCCTCACCCACCCGCGCCACGTCGAGGCCCAGGTCATCGCGGATACCCACGGCAACGTCGTCGTGCTCGGCACGCGCGACTGCTCCACGCAGCGCCGCTTCCAAAAGCTCGTCGAGGAGGCCCCGGCCCCGGGGCTCACTGACGCCCAGCGCGAGGGCATCATCGAGGGCGCCCGCGCCATCTGCCAGAAGGTCGGCTACACCGGCGCCGGCACCGTCGAGTACATCGTCTCTGAGGACGGCACCATCTCCTTCCTCGAGGTCAACACCCGCGTTCAGGTCGAGCACCCCGTCACCGAGGTCGTCACCGGCGTCGACATCATCGCCGAGCAATTCCGCGTCGCCGCGGGCGAGGAGCTTTCGCTCACCGAGGATCCCGCCTCCCACGGCCACGCCTTCGAGTTCCGCATCAACGCCGAGGACATCCTCAACGGCTTTGCGCCCTGCCCTGGCACCATCGTCGCCTTTGAGCCGCCCACTGGCCCTGGTATCCGCGTCGACGCGGCCGTGCGCTCCGGCTCCATCGTGTCGCCGTACTACGACTCGCTCATCGCCAAGCTCATCGTGTGGGGCCCGACGCGCGAGGTTGCTCTGCGCCGCGCGCAACAGGCACTCACGGAGTTCACCATCAACGGCGTGCGCACCGTGCTCCCCTTCCACCGTGACATGGTCCACGAGCCCGCCCTCGTGAACCTCGACTCCGGCAAGGGCGTCTACACCGACTGGGTTGACCACAACTATCGCCCGGGCGGCGCCGTGCAGTCCGCGCCGGTGGAGTCCATCTACGCCCAACGCCGCACCGTCGCCGTGGAGATCGACGGCAAGCTCGTCAACATCGGCTTCCCCGCCGAGCTCTTCACCGCGCCTTCCGATGCCCCCTCCTCCGCACCGTCTACCGGCGCCGGCCCCACCGACGAGAACGCCGTCACGAGCCCCTTCCAGGCCAACCTCGTGGACTGGCACGTCCCCAACGGCGCGCAGGTCAGCGAGGGCGACGTCATCGCCACGGTCGAGGCCATGAAGATGGAATCCACCATCAAGGCCCCACACACCGGCACCATCACGCTCCAGGCGAAGCCGGGAGACAAGCTCACCCCCAGCACGGTCATCGCCACCATCGCCTAAGTCGGTGCATCCAGGCTCGGACTCCGTCGCCGTAGAGTAAGGTCAAACGCATGCTTGCTGACTCCGTGACCTCTGCCCTGCGCGAGGCTATCTCCGATGGCGAGTTCGAGCCTGGCCAACAGCTCAGCGAAATCCGCGCCGCCGAACGCTTCGATTGCTCGCGCAATACCCTGCGCGAGGCTTTCGCCATGCTCGGCGCACAAGGCTTGGTCCACCGCAAGCCCAACCGCGGCGTCTTCCTTGCTGTCCCGGACGCAGACTTCGTGCGCGATCTTTACCTGGCCCGCGCGGCCCTCGAACCCGCTGGCGTGCGGTGGGGCACATTCGACGACCCCGGCGCACTGGTCACGCTCACGACCTCGGCGCGCGAGCACCTGGATGAGCCCGGCCACGCAATGGTGTCGACTATCAACCAGCGCTTCCACCGTGCCCTCGTGGCGAGCCTGGGCAGTGTCTCGCTCGACCGCGAGATGTCCAACCTGCTCGCGCGCATGCGCCTGAGCTTCCTGCGCGTCATCCCCCGCTACCCCGATCTCCACGCCTCCCACATCGACGGCAACGTGGAGCTCGCCACCCTCATTGCCGAGGGCAAGCGCGAGGACGCCGCGGAGCTTTCCCGCGCGACGCTGCTGGGCACGCTCGACAAGATCCTCGCCGTACTCAACTAGCTCTCACTGCCAAAAGTCGGCCACATCTGCGCCGATTTTTCGCGCGTTTTAGGCAACGAGCCCTGTATTACGGCACCTGGTATTCGAGGTCCCGCGCGTTGGTCACGAGCATCGTGCCGGGCTGGTGCGTAATCGCCAGGCTCGGCTTGGACTCCATGACGATGGCCTGCGGGGTCACGCCACACGCCCAAAAGACCGGCACGGTGCCCGCTGGGATATCGACGGCCTCGCCGAAGTCTGGCTGTGTGAGGTCCGCAATTCCGATGGCGGCCGGGTCGCCCACGTGCACGGGCGCGCCGTGAACGGACGGGTAGCGCGAGGTAATCCGCACCGCGTCGGCGACCTGGGCGGCCGGGATGGGGCGCATGGACACGACCATGGGTCCGGAGAACACACCCGCCGGGGTCGTGGGGATGGTCGTGCGGTACATGGGCACGTTGCGGCCCTGCTCGATGTGCGCGACGGGCACGCCGTTGTCGATGAGAGCCGTCTCAAAGGTAAAGGAACAGCCGATAAGGAATGCGACCATGTCCTGGGACCAGTAGGCGGTGGCATCGGAAGGCTCGGAGATGAGCTCGCCGTCACGGAAGACGCGGTAGCCGGGGATATCGGTCCGGATGTCGCCGCCGGGCAGGAGCTCGGAGGAATACTGCCCTGCCTCGAGGACACCCACGATGGGGCACGGCTTGGGGTTACGCTGCGCAAAAAGCAGAAAATCGAAGGCGTATTCCTGGGGCACGGCAAGCAGATTGGCTTGCATGTAGCCGCGCGCCAGGCCCGCTGTCGTGGTGAGCGCCTGGGTGCGCGCTGCGGCGCGAACCTCTTCGGGAGTCATCATTATGCCCACAGCGCCGTGATGCCGGAGAAGGCCTTGACGCCGATGAAGATGGTGAGCAGCCAGGCCAGCAAGCCGATGCCCAGCAGCCACGCAGGGTACTTATAACCGCCCAGTAGGTCGCGGCGGCGCCAGGCGACCCACATGACGACGGCAAAGCCGATGGGAAGGATAAGGCCGTTGAAGGCACCGGCGAAGATGAGGAGCTTCTGCGGAGCGGAGTTCATGATGGCGAATGCGACGGTGCACACGACGATGAAGGCGACCGTTAGGAAGTTGCGGGTGCGCGGGGCGACCTGCTGCGTGGTGACGAAGGAGATGGAGGTGTAGGACGCACCTATGACCGAGGACAGGCCCGCGGCGAAGAGGACGACGCCGAAGGCGCGGAGGCCGAACTGGCCGGCGGCCTGGAAGAAGGCGTCCGCAGCCGTGTTCTCCTTGGAGAGGGTCACGCCGGTGGCGACGACGCCGAGGATGGCGAGGAAGAGCAGGACGCGCATGATGCCGGTGATGATGATGCCCCACACGGAGGTCTGCGTGATGTTTTTGATGTTCTCCGGGCCGGTGAGGCCGGAGTCGATAAGGCGGTGGGCGCCGGCGAACGTGATGTAGCCGCCCACAGTGCCGCCCACGAGGGTGGTGATGACGAAGAAGTCGATCTCCTCGGGCAGGAACGTATTCTTCAAGGCCTCGCCGACCGGCGGCTGGGAGACGATGGCGACGTAGAGCATGAGCAGGATCATGATGGCGCCGAGCGCGGCGACGAGACGGTCGAGAGCCACACCCGCGCGCTTGGACAGGAAGATGAACACGGCGATAGCTGCGGCGATGATGCCGCCCCAGCGCGCGTCGATGCCGAGCATGGCGTTGACGCCCAGGCCCGCGCCGGCGATATTGCCGATGTTGAAGACGAGGCCGCCGATGAAGACGAAGACCGCCATGACCCAGCCGAGGCCCGGCAGGACGGTGTTGCCCAGCTCGTTGGCGCGCAGGCCGGAGACGGCGAGGACGCGCCACACGTTGAGCTGCACCGCGATGTCGACGAGGATCGACAGGAGGATGGCAAACGCGAAGGCCGCGCCCATCTGGACGGTAAAGACCGAGGTCTGGGTGAGGAAGCCCGGTCCGATGGCCGAGGTGGCCATGAGGAACATGGCGCCGGCCATGGCGCCGATGCCCTTGGGCGGATTCTTCTGGACGGGCGTTGCGGTTGTTTCCGTTCTCACGATGAGCTCCTTTAAGTGATGGGGGTCGCAGCGGTGTGTGATGCCGATCATCATAGGGGTTTGTTCAACAATCTGTAAATAGGGTGGGGCGGGCCACTCCCCCGCTGCGTCGAGAACCAGGGTGCGCGGCGGCGACGCGGACCTGAATCGCGCAGGCGGGCGCAGTGCGATTAACTTAGAGGCATGGCAAAAAAGGACGCGATCGATATCACCACCCTCATGGGCAAGTCCTCGCGCACCTACGCCACGCGCAAGGTCACCCAAGAGATGATCTCCGCGCGCACCCACGTGGCCATCGCGCTGTGGGATATCCCCTGGAAGTCGGCACCACACGGCAAGCTCTACGGTTGGGTCATCGCGGTCGAGGCAGGCGGCAAGCGCCGCTTCGTGCGCACCGGCAAGACGATGGACGCGGACCCCTACCCCCGGGTCTTCGCCGAGTTCGAGCGCGCGGTGAAAAGCGTTCCCAAGCCCATCTGGGTCGTGGTGGGACGCCGTCAGGCGGCGCTGGGCACGCGCATCCGCCGGGCGGGCTACCTCGTCACCGGCTCGTTCGCGGACGAGAATAAAGCGGGCAACCGGGCACGCGGACTGCGCAAGCAGCACGAGGCCCAGGCCGTGCGCCGCTCGAAGAAGGAAGGCGAGCGCCCCGCCAAGCAGGCGCCGGCGGTCGAGGCGCCGCCCACGCATTGGCTCCCCAACCGCTCGCGCTTTGCGGGCCGGGGCCAGCAGGTGCGCATTGCGACGGACGCGTCCTCGGACACGCTGTCTAAGGGCGCGATGTGCTTCGTCGCCTCCAATGGCGACTACCAGCTGCGCACGCGCATGACGAAGGCGGGCACGGACGAGCTCGAGCTGGAGACCATCACGCTCGCCCTCAAGTACGCGCTGAAGAACGGCTTCGAGCGCGTCATCATCGAGTCAGATTCCGTCGCGGCACTCGAGGCCGTGGACAATATCCTGGCAGGCGGACGCGGCGCGAAGTCGCGGCGCACATGGCGCGGCGTCTCCTCGGGCGCACGTTCGCGCTTCCAGCAGGCGTGGCGGGACTTCAACAAGCAAGGCAAGGCGACCATCGGGCGCGTGCTCGGGCATGCGGGCGACCCGCTCAACCACGCCGCGGACCGCATCGCGTACCTGGGTCTGCGTGCCTCGAATTTCCCCGAGAAGGAGTCGCGCGCGACCGCGTGGAAGGAAATCGACAATATCCTGCGCCAGCTGCCCGGCAAGCTCGCACGCTAGCCTTCACGGCGCCCGCGGTTAATTCATAAGCTCGTAGTCGCAGCCGATGTCGAAGGTCTCGTTGCGCGCAGGCTCGTCCGCGTAGGCGACGTCGAGCTTCGAGTAGAGCTTCGCGTTGTAGCCGCACTCCTGGCGCTCGCGCACAGTGACGGTGACGGGCAGCTGCGTGAAGCCAGACTCCGCGCAGTTGGGGTCACAGTCGTTGATAAAAGCCGTGCCTTCCGCGCGGGCGGAGTCGGCGCCCCAGTTCGACCACTGGAGGTCACGAACGAGGTAGTTGTTGTCCGCGCAGGCGAGCGAAATCAGTTCGGGGCCCTCGAGGCCAGTCGCGGCGACGCAGCCCAGGATGGCCGTGGCCTCGACGCGGGTGGTGACGTCCGGGGCGACGAGACCGTGGACCTCGACGATCTGGCCCGTGGACGGCAGGACGCTGAAGCTCACGTGGTCCGCGTCGCGGTAGACGGTGACGAGCGAGTCCTGGCCCGCCGTGATGTCCGCGCTGCCCAGCTCGTTGCCGCCGGCCGCCGCGAGGTTGTCATAGACGAGCTTCTGCTGCGCGGAGGTCAGCCCTGGGTGCAGAAGAAGCTGGAGCGAGCCGAGCGCAGCGTCGCCATACGTGGCGACGGCGAGGTCGCGCAGGGCGTCGGCGGAGGGGGCATCGGCAAGCTGGGCGAGCGTGATACGGGGCGAGGGGTCGAAGTCCGCGAGCGCGGCGGAGGTGCCCTCGGTGCGGGTAAACTGGCGCAGCTGGCCGGCGTGGACCTCGTATTCCGTGGTGACGGTAGCCTGGCCGTCGCTGTCCATGCGCTTCATGTACTCCTGACCGAGGGCCGGGGCGTCCGCCTGGCTTGCCGATGCCGCCGCCGCCTGCGCGAGCACCTCCTCCGCCGTCGCCTGGGGCGTGGCGTTATTGCTCAAGCCCGGAATGACGGCGACGCCGAGGGCAAGCACCGCGACGGCCGCGGCAGCGACGAGAAAGGGACGGCGCTTCTTCTGGGCAGGTTGTGTGAAACGTTCCAGGAGGGCGTCGGCGCGCTCCTGCTGTTCGGGGGTGAGCGACTCGTCGGGGACGGGGTTAGCTGCAGCGAGTTGGGCGAGAGGATCGTTCATGACGGTTTTCCTTAGTGGGAGCCGGCGCGGTCGAGGGCGCGGGCGAGGCTGGTGCGCGCGCGGTGAAGACGCACGCGGGCGTTCGTGGGAGTGAGATCGAGGACCTCGGCGAGCTCGGCTGGCGTGAGGCCCTCCCACGCGTGGAGGGTGAGGATCTCACGCTCAGCGGGACTGGGAGTAAGCAGCGCACGGTTGATATCGAGGTTCAGGTCGCTGTGGCTCGCAAAATCCTCGGCCTGGGGATCCGCCTCCGCCTGCTCGAGATCCACGAGCCGGGGACGGCGCCCCTGCGTGCGATAGTGTTCGCGCACGACGTTGCGGGCGACGCCGTAGAGCCACGGGAGGACGCTGCCTTCAATCTGGTCGAAGTTAACCCAGGCGCGCTCGAAGACGTCGGCGGTGAACTCCTCGACGTGCTCGGCGGGCGCGCGGCGCGCAAAGAACGCGCGCACGGCAGGGTAATGCGCCCGGAAAGCCTCGCTAAAGGCTTTCCGGTGCGCGGCGGGGAGATAGGTGACGGACACTGACTGCTTTCTTGAGGTGTACCTATGGTGTTGTCGCGGCGTGAGCTGTCGGCCGCGTGTGCGGTTTAGCTGCGGGCCGTCTTGGCCGTGCCGTTGCCGGCGTCGGCGAAGCGCGCGGTGGTCGTCGCTCCGTTCTCGCAGGTAACAGTGTACGTGTGGTAGCCGTCCGCCGGGCCGGGGCCAATCTGCTCCGGCGCGGTGATCTCGCCCATGAGGTAGCCAGCATCTGCCGCCGGCCGCAGGACGGCGTGGGCACCGAAGCTCGTGGTGAGGTCCGCGCGTGTGCTGTTATCGGGGCACGTCGCGGTGAACGTCATCTCCATGCCAGGCTTGAGGATATCCTCCGTGCCAGCAGTCATGGCGGGGGTATCGTTCGCGCCCGTGGCAATCGCTGCCCCACCCGCGGCAAGGACGGCGACAGTGGCGGTGGTGATGGCGATGATTCCCTTTTTCATGAGAGGACTCCTTCTTCTCGTGGTGGTGCTTCGTACTGGCATTCTTTCCCGCCGGAAGCCTTTCACCCTCCTTGTGGTTGTTTGGGCGCACAGCGTTACAACGAGCCCTGCATTTCTCTGGCTATTCGTTGCATTTGCTTGCCACAGTGAGCGCAACCAGCGGAAATACCTAAGCGCGGCACCTACCAGTACCACACCAGTTTCGGGCGACTCGTCTTCGAAGCAACAAGTAACCATGGTGATTCTGGCCCCCGTTTTCGCCCTCAAGGACGGCGTGATCCACCCCATGGGCATGATGGAAGGCCGCTACGAGGGGACACTGAATCTGGCCGTCATGCCGCTCGATCAGATCATGCCGACGCTGCGTCTCGATTCGGTGCCTTTAACTCCCCAGACATAGGACAGCCCCCAAGAAAGGCACCGCCGCTCAGCTTTCGACGTTCGATAGAGGTTGCGCTCCCCATCGACGGAACCGAGCGGCGGCATGTCCTGGCGGGCCCCAATACACCGCCAAGTAAATGGAATGAACCCTTGCACGAAGGTTCATTAAATGGTGGGGTGAGTTAAAATATGCACCATTTTGACGTAATACGAAAGGATTTCACGGCGCCGTTATAAAAAAGTTACTTAAACAATCGGCGCGAACAGGGCCTTTAGGTGCACGTTCAATAGATTGATAGAAATGGGGGCGGAATGCGGGGGTGAAAACGTGCGCCCCACAGTCTCACCCTGTGGAATTGTTATGCACTCAGAGGCATTTTATACCGACTGCGCTTCGCGCTCCCGCGCGGGCACCGTTGCCCGCACGCGTCGCCCATCGAGACGACACACAAGAAAGGCATAGATAGCGCCGTTAACGTTGTGCATGACGGCCGCGCATGCCCCTGGCAGGGCCGCCTCGGGCGCAAAGAACTGTGCGGCCATACCGGAGTGTTCAAGGCATGCTCCTAGGAAAGGTTTCAACACATAACAGGACCATGCATGGGTGGCAGTGGTATGACAATTACGCTAGGCGTGGCGTGCAACACCGATTAGTGCGAAATGTAACTTCGCACAATTTACGCCCTCGACAGGGTGTGTACTAATTTCCGAAAGAGGATCCGCCCGGCCGAATGCGGGGTCGCGACAATTTCCCGCGCATAGTTGACCAGGCGCTGATCAAAGGGGGTGGGAGCTGAAATGACCCGGGCCGGAATACCCAAATGCCAGGCCCACAACCGCGTCCTCAGTACATGAAAATTGTTAGTTACAACGATGAGACGGCCAGCCCCACCGGCAAGTCGCCACGCATTTTCAAGATTCTCATTCGTCGATGTCGCCTCGTTATCTTCGATCACCCCATCAAACCCGTGCTCCTCGAGGTAGCGACGCATGGCGGGCGCCTCGCCCCTACCGCTGACAATGAAAGTCTGCCCAGGTACCGCTGCGGCCATCGCCGCACGCAAACGCTCCTCGAGCAATATCCCTGGACGCCCGCGCTTGACGCGCGAGCCGAGAACAACGATAGGATCCACGGGGATAAGCATAATCGTTGCGCCACCAGGCAAAGAATGGACACATGCCAGTGAGTCCGGCGGTGCGTACGGCGCATACGCGAAGAAAGCGCTACTCACCCATTAACTTGGCGCGGAGGTTCGCGTCTTTCTGCTCGACCTCGGCAGCCATATTCGCCTGGTAGTCGACCATCTTTTGCAGAAGCTCTGCGTTGCCAGCGGACAGGATGCGCACGGCGAGCAAGCCGGCATTCTTGGCACCGCCAATGGAGACGGTCGCGACGGGTACACCTCCGGGCATCTGGACGATCGAGAGCAGGGAATCAAGTCCGTCCAAGTCTTTAAGCGCACGCGGAATACCGATGACCGGCAGCGGCGTCGCGGCTGCGACCATGCCTGGCAGGTGGGCGGCGCCACCGGCGCAGGCGATGATCGCTTTGAGGCCGCGGGTATGCGCCGACTTGGCGTAAGACAGCATCTTCTCCGGGGTGCGGTGCGCGGAGACCACGCCTACCTCGAAGGGGATGCCGAAGTCCGCGAGGACCTGGGCGGCGGGTTCGACGGTGGGCCAATCGGAATCGGAGCCCATGATGAGGCCGACCTGTGCGTTCATGTTTTGTCTCCTCGGAAAGTAGTCGTGTTAGGCCTGGTCAGCCCATTCGGCGTGGACCAGGAAGTTCGCGGCGAGCTTTGCGTCGCGGCGGGTGGCGGCGACGGTGGCGGCATCGGCAGCCGCACCGGTGAGATTGACGTGGCCAATCTTGCGGCCCGGACGGTGGCCCTTGCCGTAGAGGTGAATCTTGGCGTTGGGGAAACGACGAGCGACCTCGACGACGCGCTCGGCCATGGGCATAGCCGGATCCTCGTCGGCGCCGAGCACGTTAGCCATGACGGTGATGGGCGCGGAGGCAGACGGATCGCCCAGCGGGAGATCGAGGACGGCGCGCAGGTGTTGCTCAAACTGGCTGGTAATGGAGCCTGCCTGGGTCCAGTGGCCCGTGTTGTGGGGGCGCATGGCCAGCTCGTTGACGGCGATATCCTCTGCGCCCTCGTGGTTGGTATAGGCGAAGAGCTCGACGGCGAGCACGCCCGTCACGCCGAGCTCGGTGGCGATCTGCACGCCAAGGTCCGTGGCACGCTGTGCGAGCTCGGGAGCGAGATCCGGAGCGGGCGCGATGGCTTCGGCGCAGACACCGTTTTCCTGCACGGACATGGTGATCGGCCAGACCTTGACCTCACCAGAGGGATTGCGAGCGACGAGGATAGACAGCTCGCGGGTAAGCGCCACCTTCTTCTCCGCCATGAGCGGGGTGCCAGCCTCGAGCAACTCAGCGACAAGGGACTCGAGCTCAGTCGGGTCCTTGGGGAACCACACGCCGTGACCGTCATAGCCGCCGCGGCAGGCCTTGAGGCAGACGTTGCCGTCGACCTCGTTCCAGAAGTTCTGGGCATCCTCCACCGAAGAGATGGCGGCGAAGGGCGGCACTGGTGCGCCGAGCTCGCGCATGCGGCGGCGTTGCACCAGCTTGTCCTGGGCGTTAATGAGAGCGCTCGGGGCGGGCTGGACGCTGTAGCCAGCGTCGAGCATGGCAGAGAGGGCATCGGAAGGCACGTGCTCGTGGTCGAAAGTGACGGCGTCCGAGCCCTCGGCGACGGCGAGACAGTCCGCGGTGGAGTGGTAGTCCCCCACCGTCACGGCGGGAATGACCTGGGCCGCGGATGAGTCTGGGGCACCGGCGAGGAGCTGGAGTTTGATTCCTAATTCAACGGCCGCCGGTTGCATCATGCGCGCGAGCTGGCCGTCTCCGATAACGCTTACTGTCTTAATCACGCCCTACATCCTACTAGCCGCCCTCCGTGGCCTTTTATGGCTAGCGCCACAGCGGCGAGCTGTACTGCTCCAGCTCGGAGGCTACGGCGCGCTCGATGCGCTTCGTGCGCGGCAGATCCGGGAAATACAGTGCCCGATCGTAGCCGCGAATAGCAAGCGAAATCCCGCCGCGGCGGCGGCGCACGCCCACGACATCGGAAAGCGGAATGGAGTCAATCTTCGTGCCGGTCCGCGCGATAATGCGCGTCGTCGTAAGGATGAACCGACGGCGGCGTGCGCGATAGACCGGCAGGACAAAGCGCCACAGCACAAGGATGCCCCAGAGCACCACCACGGCGTTGCGCACCGTTGCTTCAAAGCCATGTGCGTCCAGGTAGCCAATGCCGATCCAAGCGAGCCCCGTGATGAGGATGAGCTCGAGGACAGGGAAGATGAGCGAGCGATACGGCGCCGTCACGTCGACGACGGGATACTCGCCCGGACGCATCTTCATGAGATTCATGACTCCACATCCTAGACGTCTCTCGCCCCAACAGCCGCACCCTGCAACGCTCACAGGAGCCATTCAGCGAATCTCCTGAGCAACTCTGCGGCAATTCCACAGGCAGGTGGAAGGAACCAAAAGTGTCCTCTCACATCTCAGCGCCGCATAGTAAAGAGCAACACCGAGTTAGAAAGGTCTGCTTCCAATGAGCACCGATACCGCAATCATGATGGGCGTCGACATCATCGCCATCGTCCTCCTCGTCTTTGCCGTCTACCTGCCCCGCCACCAGCGCGCCGATCTGGTTGTCGCTTTCATCGGCGTGTTGGGCGTCTCCCTCATGCTCGCCGACATGGAAGTCTCCGCCGGCGTGGGCCTGGGTCTCTTCGGTGTCCTGTCCATCATCCGACTGCGCTCCTCCGAGATTTCCCAGACCGAGGTCGCGTATTTCTTTGCAGCGCTCGCTACAGGGCTCATCGCCGGCTTGTCGGTTGAGGTCAACCCCATCGCCATCGGCGCCATCATCCTCATCGTCCTCGCCCTCGTCATCGTCGACTCCCAGCTCATCTTCGGCGGCTACTTCGTCCAGGAGATGACCCTCGACCACGCGCTCACGGACCAAGATCAGCTCAAAGATGAGCTGGAAGACATGCTCGATGCCCACATCCTCGGCGTGACCACGCACCGCGTCGACATCGTCAACGACACGACGTGGGTGCAGGTCCGTGGCCGCCGCAGCCCGCTCGAGCGCCGCAAGGACACCACGGCGAAGCACGCCGAATCCGCGCACTCGGAGTTGGCTCATGTTCAGTAGATTCGACTCCATCACCCTCGACGACATGAACACCGAGGCCCGCATGATGACCCGCGTCGACCGCAAGTACCTCCTCCACACCGACGAGCTGCGCGCATTCCTCGACGAGGTCCCCGCCGATACCCGCGTGCTGGAGATCAATGGCAAGCGCCAACAGCGTTACGTCACCACCTACTTCGACACCCCGGACCTGCTCTCCTACCGCATGACTGCGCAGACGCGCCGCCACCGGTTTAAGGTGCGCCAGCGCACCTACGTCGACTCCAACCTGGGATTCTGCGAGGTGAAGACCCGCGGTCCGCGCGGGGTCACGGTCAAGCACCGCGTGCCCATCGCGCCCGCGTACGCCCACAGCGGCAGGCTCGCCCCCGAGGCGCTGGATTTCCTTGATGAGGAGCTCAACCCCCAGCTCGTGGGCCAACTCAGCCCCAGCGTCCACAACACCTATCTGCGCGCAACGCTTCGGCCCAGCGGTGTCGGCCGCGCCACCATCGACACGACACTGACGTGGCGCTCAGAGCGCTCCAACCAGCACCTAGGCAACTGCGACGTCGTTTTCATCGAAACAAAGTCCGGCGCCCGCCCCTCCCCGCTCGACAAGATTCTGTGGGGCCTTGGCCACCGCCCCACCCGTGTCTCCAAGTTCGGCACCGGCATGGCCGCCATGCACCCGGAACTGCCCTCGAATAAATGGAACCGCGTCATCAACAACTACTTTAAGGACACTCTGTAATGAAGAAGCCCCTCCTCGCTTCCATCGCGACCGCCACCGCAGCGATTATGCTCGCCGCGTGCTCCCCGCAGGCCGCCGAGATCACTCCCACGGCCGAGTCCTCCTCCTATGACACCGCCCACCCGCCGTCAGCTTCCGAGGCCGCCGACGAGAACTCCGACAACACAGTGACCAAGGACGACGAGTGGTCCATGGATGATGCCCAGGACCTCACCGGCACCGCAATCACCGAGATCACCGAGGCCGGCTTCTACCGGATTACCGGCGCCGCGGGCGATATCACCGTCAACGCCCCGGAGGACGCGCAGGTCGTGCTCGTGCTCGATAACGCTAAGGTCGGCTCCATAACCGTCAATTCCGCCGACGATGTCGCCATCTACGTGGAGGGCTCCAACACCTCCGGCGCCATCTACTCCGAGGCTGACCTCACCATCTCCGGCGAGGGAAGTCTCACCACCACCGCGGACGAGGACAGCATCGTGTCCAAGGATGACCTCGTGGTTCTTTCCGGCACGCTCAACGTCACCGCTGGCGATGATGGACTGAAGGGCACCGACTCCGTCACCATCAAGGGTGGCGACATCACGGTCAATGCCCAGGGTGACGCCGTGAAGTCGAGCAAGGAGGATGACGAAACGAAGGGCTGGGTCCGCATCCAGGACGGCACTCTTCACCTCACCGCGGGCGATGACGCCATCTCCGCGGCCACCGACGTCATCCTCGACGGCGGCACGACCGAAATCACCTCCGCGGACAAGGGCATCAACGCCGGCACGTACATCCTTTCCGACGGCGGCAACGTCACCATCGACTCCGAGGACGACGGCCTGCATTCTGATGGCGGCCTGCGTCTTACCGGCGGCATCTTCACCATCGGCGCGGTCGATGACGGCGTCCACGCCGAAGTCGCGGCCGTTCTCGATGGCGCGAACCTTACCGTCACCAACTCTGAGGAAGCCCTCGAAGGCGGGCTTATCACCATCTCCGCCGGTGACCTCAACCTGACTTCGAACGATGACGGCATCAACGCCTCTGGCTCCACCACCGCCGAAGCTGGCGCCAAGGCCATCGCCGCCGCAGAAAAATCCGCAGATAACGAATCCGCCGACACTGACACTGACACTGACACCGACACCACCACTAACACCGGCACCAAGGACCAAGCGCAGCCCGGCCAGCCCGGCCAGATGGGCCAACCTGGTGAAGGTGGCATGGGCGCTGGCATGGAAGGTGGAATGGAGTCCACCGGCGAACAGCTCACCATCACCGGCGGCACCGTCACCGTCAACGCGGGCGGCGACGGCCTCGATTCCAACGGCGACCTCACTATGTCTGGCGGCACCGTGACGGTGTGGGGCCCGACCGACGGCGGCAACGGTGCGCTCGATACCGCGGGCAGCCTCACAGTCACTGGCGGCACACTCCTCGCCGTCGGCTCCTCCGGCATGGCTGAGGCTCCCAGCAGCACCGACGGCCAGGGCTGGATTTCCGCCAGCGCCTCCGGCTCCGCGGGTGACGCCGTCACCATCACCGACGCCAGCGGCAACGAGGTCGCCACCTTCACCACGACGAAGGACTTCGGCAACGTCGTGTACTCCGCCACTGGCATCACCAACGGCGAGAGCTACACCGTCTCCGTCAACGGCACCGACACCGCAGTGACTGCGGGCGAAGCCGCTGAGGGCGGCATGGGCGGTGACCCCGCTGGCGGCATGGGTCAGCGACCCGATGACAGCACCGCATCGAGCAATGGCCTGTCGTCGCAGGCTTAACGTCCCCTCACGAATTCATCCCCGCACCGCTCTATCGTGAGTGTGGCGGGGATGCTGCGTTTCAGGCGTGCTACCCCACCGACACATCGACGGGGTAGGCACGCAGCTTGCCCAACGGCAGGCTGGCGTCGCTGGGCCACCACGACTGCGTGGGGTCGTATGTGAGGTTCACGTGTTGATCCTTATATCCAGACCACTCGCCGTGGTTGTCTAAGCTCACCATCTCTTGGTTGGGGCGTGTCTTTATGGCTCCTCGGTCACCGACCGACCTGCCCGTCAACGACTGCGGGCTATCGAGAACCAACACCCAGAGCGTCAAGTCCGGGGACTCACCATTCGGCGTCGGCTGCCCCTTCATGACTTCCCGCGCCGTCATCTGCTTAATGGTGCCACTGAGCACGTTCTCACCTTGAGGCTGGCTTTCCTGCGCAGTAGCAGTATTCGCTGCTGTCTGGGCCGGGCCTGCCGATGCCGCTCCAAGCCCCGCGTTGCTCAGTACCGAACGGTCCGATACGTCGACGAAATTCGCGGCAGTGACCCCCAACTCGTTCGGATTCTGGATCTCGACTTGCTCGGCAGTTTTCACAAGCTGGGAACCCTGCATGCCGATCTTCGTCGCATAGGATTCCGGACGCAGCGAGTGCCATTCGATTTGATAAATCCCACCGTTACCTACCGAGAGGCCATAGCGTCCACCGCCCGCGCCGGCAGCACCCCTGATGAGGACGTCTTCGGAGACCACCGGATTCGCCGGATTGGCCGCACCGTTGATGACAACGACGGGGCTGACGTCGTAGTTGCAATCGCACAGGAGCAGCTCCGGCGAGTTGTCCCCCGTGATGTCAGCGAGCGCATACTGGTAGCTACCGCTAGCTCGTGAAGTCCGCAGGCTGTAGTCGTAGTTGAAGTTCACCGAGCGTGGATTATCAAGGATGCGCCCGTACGCCTCGGCGAGAGAACCTTCACCCGACGGCGCTGGCTGCGCGTCCTGTGCCACGCCCTCGCTGGGGTCGACGGCGGACGCCGAAGGAGCGCTCTCGCCGGGCTGTTCCGACGGCCGCACCGTGATGGTGCTCGTGCGCGGCTCAGAAGAACCGCCCGCGCTGCACGCCCCGACGGTGAAAGCTACGGCTATCAGCGCTGCAGCCGACAGCATGCGCGAGGAACAACGGAAGGATAAAAGAGAACGTCGAGCCATGGCGAGACACCTTTCCGCGCAGTGCGCGCGAATGAGGGGATAGGAAGAGAAAGACTCTCTTATCCTATCCCCTCGTAGAAGACGCAGACTCGAAATTAGTCGGTCGGGCGCAGGTGAATGACGTCACCGGCCGAGTAGTATTCGCCGCCCACGTTGATACGGCCGTCCTCCGCAACGCCTTCCACGATGCCGGTGACATCCCCGGTCGGGGCTTCGAGGCGCACATTGAGTCCAATCGACGAGCAGACCTTGCGGTAGTCATCCATGAGCTGCGGATCCTGGTTCTCCCACTGCTCGATACGGTGGCGCAGCGCCTTGAGGATTGCGATAGCCACCCCGGTGCGGTCATCCTCACGGCCGGCGAGCACGAGCGAGGTAGCCGTGGGAACCGGCAGCTCCTCTTCCGCGATGGAGACGTTAATGCCCATGCCGAGCACGACGCGTGCGGACGGCGCCTTGCCGCCCTGCGTCTTCGGCGCCACCTCAGCCTTATTGATTTCAGCCTTATTGACCTCAGCCTTGGTGATTTCGGCCTTATTGACCTCAGCCTTGTTGAGCTCTGCCTTATTGACTTCAGTCTTCGGCGCGACCTCGGCCTTGGACACCTCGAGCTTGGAGGCTTCCGTCTTCGGGACGACCTCGGCCTTATTAATCTCTGCCTTATTGACCTCAGCCTTATTAATCTCTGCCTTGTTCATTCCACCGGACTTGAATGTGCCCGACTTGAAGGCCTTGCCCACGGGACCGGCTTCGGCGAGGATGCCGCAGAGCTTCTTGCCATCGAGCAGCACGTCGTTGGGCCACTTGAGAACCGTGCCGGGGATCGCGTCGGTGACGGCCAAACCGGCGGCGAGAGGCAAGGTGCCCAGATGATCGAGGGACTCAGGAAGCAGAAGAACAGAGAAGGTCACCTGCGAGCCCTTCGGCGCGGTCCACACGCGGCCCAGGCGGCCCTTTCCGGCGGTCTGCAGATCGGTGAGGCGAACAGTGCCATCAGTGACGTCGGTGGCCTGCATCAGATCGGTATTCGTCGAACCGGTTTCCTCGACGTAGTCGATAACGGCATAGTCTTCAGCGAGTTCGGTGCGAATGCGCTCCAAGTCATAAGTGCTCATAGCCCTTCACGTTACCCGCGTCAGTCCATGCGGACCGAACAAGCCACCGGCGAATCGCTGGGGCGAATCTCTGGTCGCGGGCGCTGGTCACGACGGCCCTCCTTCGAGTGTCGACCCGCCGCCCTACGCAGCCGGTTCAGGCGCTCCCCACCCTCGCGCATGAGGGGTATGCGCGTTACCCCCATTGAGCCCGGAAAACCACAAAAAGCGGCCACGGGCGCTGTGGGTGTTTTACCTTTGAGACAACTGTTGTTTCTGAAAGGTGAAATCTCCATGAAGAAAACTATCCTCGCGACCACTGCGGCACTCGCTCTGGTGCTCACGGGCTGCTCGAACTCGTCCGATGACAGCTCCCAAGCAGCACAAGAGGGCACGGGCGAAGGCGGCCGCGGCCCCATCACCTTCGCGATGGGCAAGAACGATACTGACAAGATCCAACCCATCATCGAAGCGTGGAACAAGGAGCACCCGGACGAGGAAGTCACCCTCGCCGAGCTTGCTGGTGAGGCCGACGCACAGCGTGAGACCCTCGTTCAGTCCTTGCAGGCTGGCAACTCCGATTATGACGTCATGGCACTCGACGTCGTGTGGACTGCAGACTTTGCCGCTAACCAGTGGCTGGCACCGCTTACGGGCGACCTCGAGGTCGACACCGCAGACCTGCTGCCGGCCACCGTTGAGTCTGCGACGTACAACGACACGCTCTACGCACTGCCGCAAAACACCAATGGCCAGCTGCTCTTCCGCAACGCGGAGCTCGCCCCGACCGAGGTCAACAAGTTCGACGACTTCACGTCCGCATGTGAGGCACTCAAAGAAGGCACCAACTGCCTGACCACGCAGCTCAAGCAGTACGAGGGCCTCACCGTCAATACAGCCGGCTTCATGGAAGGCTGGGGCGGCAGCGTCCTCAAGGACGACGGCTCCGTCAACGTCGACTCCACCGAGTCCAAGGAAGGTCTCCAGGCCATGGTCGACGCCTACGAGGATGGCGTCATCTCCAAGGACTCCACCGCCGCCACGGAGGAGGAGACCAACCTCGCATTCACCGAGGGTAAGACCGCCTTCGCCATCAACTGGCCGTACATGTACACCAACGCCGTCGACGCAGGCGTCCAGGTTGAGGTCTCCCCGCTCGTGGGCAAGGACGGCGTGGGCGTGTCCACGTTGGGTGGCTACAACAACGGCATCAATATCAACTCCGAGCACAAGCAGACTGCACTGGACTTCATGAAGTTCATCGTCAACGAGGACAACCAGAAGTCCTTCGCTGAGGCTTCCTTCCCGCCGGTCCTCGCGTCCATCTACGACGATGAGGAACTGATCAAGCAGTTCCCGTACCTGCCGGCACTCAAGGAGTCCCTCGAGAACGCCGCACCGCGTCCGGTCTCCCCGTTCTACACCGCCATCTCTAAGGCCGTGCAGGATAACGCTTACGCAGCCCTGACCTCCGGTGCCTCCGTCGACGACGCCACCGCCGACATGAAGGCCGCCATCGAGCAGGCGCAGCAGGGCTAATTCACCGTCCTCGCAGACGCCTTGCCGCCCCCGTCGTGGGGGCGGCGTTCGCGTTTTCCACACGCTTTCCTCGTCCCTACGGTCCGCAATTCGCTGAAGTCACACTTTCACGCGATAGGATGAAGCGTCACAAGGATGCCGCATCGCCCCGGCGTACGGAGCGCGTCATCATCACACAAGCTAGAAAGGCCCACCGCTGTGGCAATTTCCACGCCCCAAGCCTTAAAACGCAAGACCTACGGCCAGGCCGCCGGGCTCATTGCGCCGGCACTTATCGTGCTGGCCATCGTCATCGGCTACCCCATCGTGCGCGCCATCATGCTCTCCTTCCAGGGCAACCGGCGACTTGATCCCTCCACCGGCGTCTTCGTCGAAGGACAGTTTGCGGGTCTCGAGAACTACCTCTACTGGATCAACAACCGATGCATGTCCGGCACGGGAGTGGTGAGCGCCTGCCCGCCGGGGGTTATCGCTACGGACTTCTGGCCCGCCGTGCGCATCACGATCTTCTTCGCCGTCGTCACGGTGCTGCTCGAGACCATCCTCGGCATGGTGATGGCACTCATCATGAACGGCGAGTACAAGGGCCGTGGCCTCGTGCGTGCGGCCGTGCTCGTGCCGTGGGCTATTCCTACGGCCGTGACGGCGAAGCTCTGGCAGTTCATGTTCGCGCCGCAGGGCATCGTCAACTCGCTGTTGGGCACGCACGTCGCGTGGACCACGGACCCCTTCTACGCGCGCTTGGCCGTCATCATCGCGGACGTGTGGAAGACTGCGCCGTTTATGGCGCTGCTCATCCTCGCCGGCCTGCAGATGATCCCCAGGGACGTCTACGAAGCGGCCCGCGTCGACGGCGCCACCGCGTGGCAGCGCTTCACCAAGATCACGCTGCCGCTGGTGAAACCGGCGCTCATGGTGGCCATCCTCTTCCGTACGCTCGACGCGCTGCGCATGTACGACCTGCCCGTCATCATGATTTCCAGCTCTTCGAACTCGCCCACCGCAACGGTGTCGCAGCTCGTGGTCGAGGATATGCGCCAGGGCAACTTCAATTCGGCCTCGGCACTGTCCACGCTCATCTTCCTGCTCATCTTCGCCGTCGCCTTCATTCTCATCCGCTTCCTCGGCGCTGACGTGGGCGGCACAGCGGAAAAGCGCGCGCAACGCCGCCAAGAAAAAGCGGCGAAGAAAGCTCAGGACAACCAGGAGGTAGCAGCATGACCGGCAACAAACCGTGGAGCACCGTCGGCCACTACGCCGGCATCCTCTTCATCATGTTCTGGGGCCTTGCGCCCTTCTACTGGATGGTCGTCACGGCCTTGCGCGACCGCGCCCACACGTTCGACACCACTCCGTGGCCCACACACGTCACGCTCGACAACTTCAAGGACGCGCTCGCCACGGACAAGGGCAATGACTTCTTGGGCGCCATCGGCAACTCCCTGCTTATTTCGCTCGCGACGACCGCCGTCGCCGTGGCGGTGGGCGTGTTTACGGCCTACGCCCTCGCACGCCTCGACTTCCCCGGCAAGGGCTTCGTCACGGGTATCATCCTCGCGGCCTCCATGTTCCCAGGCATCGCGCTCGTCACGCCGCTCTTCCAGCTCTTCGGCGATCTCACGTGGATCGGCACCTACCAGGCGATGATCATCCCGAACATCTCTTTTGCCTTGCCGCTCACGGTCTACACGCTGCTCAGCTTCTTCCGGCAGCTGCCGTGGGAGCTCGAGGAGGCCGCCCGCGTCGACGGTGCGACAAAGGGCCAGGCCTTCCGCCTCGTCCTCCTGCCGCTCGCCGCACCGGCACTCTTTACCACCGCGATTATCGCGTTTATCACGACGTGGAACGAGTTCATGCTCGCCAAGCAACTGTCCACCACGGACACGGAGCCGGTGACCGTCGCCATCGCGCGCTTCAGCGGCCCCTCGGCCTTCGAGTACCCTTACGCGGCGACGATGGCCGCGGGCGCACTCGTGACAGTGCCACTCATTATTATGGTGTTAGTTTTCCAGCACCGTATCGTGGCGGGGCTTACCGCCGGAGGAGTGAAAGCCTAGATGAGAACGAGTCACACAGCGCTTGCCGTCGGCACCTTCGTCGCCGCTGCACTCGTCGTGACTGCGTGCAGCAGCGGCGAGGAATCCGTGGAGACGTCGGCGCCCGCTTCCCCCGCGCCGAGCGTACACACCAGCGCCGCGTCCCCAACGAGTATGGCCCCGCCTACCGGTGCCCCCGCTGCGGCATCAGTCCCCGCCGAGGCCTCGGCCCCGGCCGACGGTGGAAATGAGGGGGCATCGGAAAGCCCAGCCCCCGCGGCACCGTTGACGAATCCGCAGGGCGCAGAGGCCACCGCCGAGGGCGCCCCGGCCCCGCAGATCCTCAGCCCTGCGGAGCTGAAGGGCAAGGACATCGAGCTGGCCTCCGGGGAATACCTCGTCATTACGGGCGCAGAGGGTCTCGACGCGACGATCGCTGATCCTGCCGTTGCCGTCTTCAGCCCGGCCTACGAGCAAGACGGCACCCAGTTCAACGCCGGCGTCGGCGGACTCACCGCAGGCACCACCGAGGTACGGCTCTCTGACGGCACGATCTTTAGCGTGACGGTGCGCTAATGCGCCGCGCGCTTCTGTGGGACTCGGCGCTGGGCTTCGTCGGCTTCTTCGCGGCCCTGGCCCTTCTGCAGGCCATCCTCAATCTCTTCCAACCCTCCCCTGCCCTGTGGCCCGGCCTCTTAGCCGGAGTCCTCGTGGCGCTCGAGTGGGCGCTGTGGCGGGCCAAGCGAAAGGATCTTCAATGAGCTGGTTCCACAACGCCATTTTCTACCAAGCCCTACTCCACGCCTTCAACGACTCGAACGGGGACGGCATGGGCGATCTGCGCGGAGTGACGGACAAGCTCGACTACCTGGAATGGCTGGGCGTGGATTGCCTCTGGCTGCCGCCCATGTTCGACTCGCCCATGCGCGACGACGGCTACGACATCGCGGACTACCGTTCCATTAACCCGCGCTACGGCACGATGGCCGATTTCGAGGAGCTCCTAGAGCAGGCGCACGCGCGCGGCATCCGCGTCATCACGGACTTGGCACTCAACCACACCTCTGACCAGCATTACTGGTTCCAGGAGTCCCGCCGCGATCCCACCGGCCCCTACGGGGACTACTACGTGTGGGGCGACGATCCCACGCGCTACCCGGAGATCCGCATTATCTTCACCGACCACGAAATCTCCAACTGGGCGTGGGACGAGGAACGCGGGCAGTATTACTTCCACCGCTTCTACTCGCATCAGCCGGATCTCAACTACGACTGCCCGGCGGTGCAGACCGAGGTCTTCGACATCGTGCGATTTTGGATGGACAAGGGACTCGACGGCTTCCGCCTCGACGCCATCCCCTATCTCTTCGAGCGCGACGGCCAAGGCGGCGAGTCCCTGCCCGAGACTTTCGCGTTTCTCGAGCGACTGCGCGCGATGGTCGATGCGGAGTATCCCGAGGCCATGATGATCGCCGAGGCCAACCAGCCGCCGCGCGAAACTATGGAGTACTTCGGCAGCGGCAACCGCGTCCACATGGTCTTCAATTTCCCGGTGATGCCCAAGATCTTCGAGGCCGTCGCCACCGGCAGCGCCGAGCCCCTCTACGACATCCTCGACGAACTGCCGCCCCTGCCGGCTGGCTGCCAGTGGGGCACGCTCCTGCGCAATCACGACGAGCTCACCCTCGAGATGGCCAGCCCCGCCGCGCGCACCCGGATGTACGACGCCTATGCCAAGGACCCGCGCGCCAAGGCGAACGTGGGCATCGCACGCCGTCTCGCCCCGCTCATGGAAGGCGATCGCCGCAAGATTGAGCTCCTCTTCTCCCTGCTTATGACGCTGCCGGGTGCGCCCTTTATCTACTACGGGGACGAGATCGGAATGGGCGACGACGTCTCCCTTCCGGATCGCTATGCCGTCCGCACGCCCATGCAGTGGGAACCAGGCCCCGGCGCCGGCTTTTCCACCGGCGAGCCTGTGTGGCCCATCGTCGGCGGCGAGGGTACTTCCGTCGCGGAGCAACAGCTTGACGATGCCTCCGTGCTCATGACCGTCCGAGGGCTCATCGCCCAGCGCAAGGCGCACCCCGAACTCGGCACGGCGCCCTATGAAGCGGTCGAGACTGGCGTCGAAGGCGTGTTCGGCTTCCAGCGCGGCGATCTGCTCTGTCTCCACAACTTCACCGACGCGGACGTCGACTTGGGCCCGGTGGAATTGGGTCCCTATGGCTACGCGTGGGTGCCGATCGAAGAAATTGGGGACGGAGCCGTATAGGCGCCCAGCCGTCACATCCTCGTCCTCGATTGGCGCACCCCTCATCCGTCGGCTATTCTTCGCGACTGCTAGCGCGCCATGCTGGCATGAATATGTGATGCCATGTCTGCGCGTGTTCGGAGACTATCACCGTGGCTCACGGTCACGTAGAACGCCTCGAACGGCCGTTTTGGGGCTTGTGAGCGGTGAAAAACGAGTCTACTTTATCACCAAGACGGAACTATGTGACGCTTCCCTCAGGCTTAAATGAACTAGAGGTTAACTCCAGTTGTGCTGCGATTTAACACCTGTTCCCCTAGGGTCAAATGAGCACACATTAGAACCACTACTGCAGGTCAAACCAACTTTTAACTGCAGACATGCCAGCGGTCTAAGCTTCAAGCTGTACATACTCTTCGCGTATTTCCTGCGCTTCACACCTGCATCGAACCGGGAAGCCGCAACAGAGCCATCCCGCCGTGCAAGAAAGAGAACTCCGCCGTGACAGCGACTCTGCTCATTCTCGCCATCGTGGTCATCACCGCGTTGGCTTTTGACTTCACCAACGGTTTCCACGATACGGCCAACGCTATGGCAACCTCGATTGCCACCGGTGCCCTCAAGCCGTTCACGGCAGTTGCCATCTCCGCCGCTCTCAACCTCGTGGGCGCATTCCTGTCCGTCAATGTCGCGGCGACGGTCGCCAAGGGCATCGTCAACCTTGACTCCTACGACCTCTCGAGTGCCACGGACGGCGAGAACCTTCTCATCGTCGTCTTCACCGGCCTCATCGGCGGCATCTTCTGGAACCTGTTCACCTGGCTCCTCGGCCTGCCGTCCTCCTCCTCGCACGCTCTGTTCGGCGGCCTCATCGGCGCGGCCTTCGCCGCCATGGGCTCTGGCGGCGTCGCATGGTCGTCCATCCTGGGCAAGATCATTGTCCCGGCCCTCGCCTCGCCGGTGATCGCAGCCCTCGTGTCCGCCACCGCAACGGCCCTCGTCTACTGGGTCACCAACACCATCCCGGACAAGACGAAGAACGAGCACTTCCGCCACGGCCAGATTGTCACCGCCTGCCTCGTCTCACTCGCACACGGCGCCGGTGACGCACAGAAGACCATGGGCGTTATTTTCCTCGCACTCGTCGCTGCTGGCGAGGCCGTCTCCGACCAGCGCATCCCGACCTGGGTCATCGTTGCCTGTGCTGTGACCATCGCGGCCGGCACCCTCTCCGGCGGCTGGCGCGTCATCCGCACCCTAGGCAAGGGCCTCGTTGAGATTGAGTCCCCGCAGGGCATGGCCGCTGAGGCCACCTCCGCCGCCATCATCCTCACCTCCGCCGCTGGCGGTATGGCGCTGTCCACGACGCACGTGTCCACCGGTTCCATCATGGGTACCGGCATCGGCAAGAAGGGCGCCGAGGTCCGCTGGGGCGTTGCGATGCGCATGGTATCCGCCTGGCTGATTACCATCCCGTGCGCCGCCGCCGTCGGCTTCGCTTCCTGGTGGGTCGCAACGGGCATCTCCGCGGCTACGACCACCACCGTGGGCGTCATCGTCGACTTCATCATCCTCATCGCCATGGCGGCCATCATGGTCATCCGTGCCCGCATGAACCCGGTTGACGCCAGCAACGTCAACGACGAGTGGGACCCGAACGCCGAGTCCGTCGACTCCTCCCTGGAGCCCAAGGCCCCCGCTGCCGTCGCCAACGAAGGCGCTGTGACCACCGCAGCCGCAGCCTCCACCATCAACGACCCGGCCTCCCACGCTCCGCAGGCTGACAACCGGTAAGCACTGTTAAGAAGGTAACCCACTCATGACTGCCGCATCTATCGCCATCGCCATCCTCCGCGTCGCCGGGCTCGCGCTCATCTTCGGCGCCGGCATTCCCCTCCTCTTCGCCCTGGGCATGCGCTGCATGACCGGCGACCCTATCCGCAACGACCAGGGTGTCATCGTCGGTGACACCGAGGCCTCCACGCAGATGAAGGTACTCGGCTGGACCGTCTACGCGTTCCTCGCCGCCGTCATCGTCGTGGCCATCCTGTGGATCTCCAAGGGCACGCTGGAGCATTACTTCGGCTGGGAGCTCTTCGGCAACCTCGGAGGCTCTCACTAGCCCTCTTCAACGACACGCCGCGTGCATATTTATGTGCATGCGGCGTTTCGCCGTTTTTCACCACCTCCCCCCACGCACAGTCCCCACGAAGTGAACAGCAGGTAAACATAACGTTAATGAAAACTTTGGCTGAACATAGGTCTGCATGTATAGTGGGTACATACCAACTAAGTGCCGTCCGAGCGATACCGCTCGGACGTTCTTCCCCTAGAAGGGGATGCACACATTCCCGATGATCTACACCCGACGATCTACAAAGGAGGTTCGACAATGAATACGATCACCACCCTGCTGGACACGTTATCCTCAGCCTTCGGTGGCTCCACAGTCACTGGCCTTGATCTCATTCAGGAGAGCCCAACCGCCGCCCGCGTCGCCGAGCACCTGCTCGCGCACGACCTAGTCCCGGCCACCCCGACTGAGACTATTTCCGCATTCGAGTCTGTCACTGGCCGCGCTCCCCGCACCGAAGAGCTCGCAGTGACGGAAGGCTTCCTGTCCAGCTTTGACTGGGCTGCATAAACGCCCCACCCTCAGCGACCCCGCACAACCTTTCCAAGGTCCGCGGGGTCGCTTTTTATATGCGCCCAGCGGGCCCACCACCCAACCCGCACCACGCCACCAGACCACTCCAAAATAATTTTTGAGTACTTCCTCACGTTTGAGCTGCGAAAACTAGTTTCGTGATCCAAATCACCGGTGTGGCGGTGTGGAAAACCGCCGGTCGTGCCAGTACGATTTCCAAACATGACCATTTCCTCACATTGGACGGAACTCGAAACCACGGCAGATACCACGGCCGCGAAGATTGCTGAGCTCAAGCGTCGCCGCGAGGCCGCCCAAGCACCCATGGGCGAGAAGGCGCACGAGAAGGTACACGCCGCCGGTCGCCTTACCGCGCGCGAGCGCCTCGACTACCTCCTTGATGAAGGCTCGTTCGTAGAGACCGACATGCTCGCCGTGCACCGGACGACGGACTTCGGCATGGGGGCCAAGAAACCCGTGACGGACGGCATCGTCACCGGCTGGGGCACCATCGACGGCCGCGAGGTGTGCATCTTCAGCCAGGACGGCACCGTCTTCGGCGGCGCACTCGGCGAGGTCTACGGCGAAAAGATGGTGAAGATCCAGGAACTCGCCGTCACCACCGGCCGCCCGCTCATCGGCCTCTACGAGGGCGCGGGCGCCCGCATCCAGGACGGCGCGGTCTCCCTCGACTGGATTGCCGCGACCTTCTACCAGAACATCAAGGCCTCCGGCGTCGTCCCGCAGATCTCTGTCATCATGGGCGCCTGCGCCGGCGGCAACGCCTACTCGCCGGCGCTGACCGACTTCGTCGTGATGGTGGACGAGAAGTCCAAGATGTTCGTCACCGGTCCAGACGTCATCACGACTGTTACCGGCGAGAAGGTCACGCAGGAAGAGCTCGGCGGCGCCAAGGTCCACATGAAGGAAGCGGGCAACTCGCACTACACGGCCTCCTCGGACGAGGAGGCACTCGACTGGGTCCACGATCTGGTCTCGTACCTGCCGTCGAACAACCGCCAGCTCGCTCCCGTCGAGCCCTACGAGGAGCTCGATGAGATCACCGCGGACGACCTCGTTCTCGACGAGATTATCCCGGACTCCCCCACCCAGCCCTACGACGTCCGCGACGTCATCGAGGCACTCACGGATGACGGCGAGTACCTAGAAATCCAGGCAGAGCGCGCCGAAAACGTCGTTGTCGCCTTCGGGCGCATCGAGGGCAAGACCGTCGGCTTCGTTGCTAACCAGCCCATGGTTTACGCCGGCTGCCTCGACATCGACTCTTCGGAGAAGGCCGCACGCTTCATCCGCACGTGCGACAGCTTCAACATCCCGATCGTCCTCCTCGTCGATGTCCCGGGCTTCCTGCCGGGCTCGGACCAGGAGCACAACGGCATCCTGCGTCGCGGCGCGAAGCTGCTCTACGCCTACGGCGAAGCCACCGTCCCGAAGATCACCGTCACCATGCGCAAGGCTTACGGCGGCGCGTACTGTGTCATGGGTTCCAAGGGCCTGGGCGCCGACGTCAACCTGGCATGGCCGACCGCACAGATCGCCGTCATGGGTGCCTCCGGCGCTGTGGGCTTCATCTACCGCAAGGAGCTCAAGCAGGCTCGCGAAAAGGGCCTCGACGTCGCCGAGCTCGCCAAGTCCTTCGAGCGTGAGTACGAAGACCACATGCTCAACCCGTACAAGGCGGCCGAGCGCGGCCTCATCGACGCGGTCATCCTGCCGTCGGAGACCCGCTCCACCATCGCAAAGAACCTGCGCCTCTACGCGGACAAGAACGTTGCCCGCCCGGCCCGCAAGCACGGAAATATCCCGCTGTAGATCACACGGAGCAACAACCGGCAGGACCACACCAGCGCGCACCGCTTGGCAGCGCTGATGCGACCCCTGCCGGTTCCGGCTTGTAAACTAAGGCGTTATGACTGATCTGAAAACCACTGCAGGCAAGATTGAGGACCTCGGTAATAAGATTGCCGAGTCCCGCTCGCCACTCGGCGCAGATGCCGGTACCCCGGCGGCCCGCACGCGGCTGGATGCCCTCATGGACGACGGATCCTTCGTGGAAACGGACGCCCTCGCCCGTCACCGCTCCAAGGATTTCGGCCGCGAGCACGACCGTCCCTACACGGACGGCGTCATCACCGGCTACGGCACCATTAACGGCCGCAAGGTCTGCGTCTACTCGCAGGACGCCACGGTCTTCGATGGCACGATGGGCGAGGTCTACGGCGAAAAGATCATCAAGCTCTACGACCTAGCGCTCAAGACCGGAGTGCCCATGGTCTCCATTGTCGAGGCCGGCGCCCCTCGTGCCCAGGAGGGCATCGTCACGCTCGCCATGCAGGCACGCATCCTCGAGCGCGTCACGCGCGCCTCGGGGCTTATCCCGCAGGTCGCCATCCAGGTCGGCGAGCTCGCCCCGCTGGCCACGCTCGCTCCGGTCATGGCGGACATCGTGATCGGCGAGGGCGGCCACCTTCACGCCGCGAATGCGGACGAGGCCATCGCCGCCGCCCGCACCGTGCTGGGCTACCTGCCCTCCAATAACCGGGCGGAGGCCCCGCGCACGGACGCCGCCCTCCAGGCAGGCTCCATCGCGGAGAATATCTCGGAGTCCGACCGAGCGCTCAACGCGGCCATCGCGGACAACGGATCCTTCGAGATGAGCGACATCGTCGACGCCCTCTTCGATGACGTCCTCGAGCTCCAGGCAGACGTGCGCGGTATCTCCACCGCATTCGCCCGGCTCGAGGGCCGCACCGTCGGCCTTATCGCGACGGCCGGCGGCTTCGACGAGGCCGCCGCAGAGAAAGCCGCCCGCTTCATCCGCCTGTGCGACTCGTTCAACACGCCGATTATCGAGCTCGTCGACACCCCGGAGCTCACCGCGCAGCCAGCACGTCTGTCCAAGCTCGTCCACGCCTACGCCGCGGCGACGGTGGGCAAGCTGACGGTCGTCCTGCACCGCGCGTACGGCTCCGGCTACGTCGTTATGGGCTCCAAGGATCTCGGCGCGGACCTCGCCTACGCATGGCCCACCGCAGAGATCGCCGTCGCTGACGCCACGACGCTGGCCAGCACCCTGGGCGTCGAGGAGACCGAGGCCGCGGAGTTCCTCACCCCGTACCAGGCCGCCGAGCGCGGCCTTGTCGACGCCGTCATCGAGCCGGCCGCCACCCGCGGCTACCTCATCGAGGGCCTGCGTCTCCTCGAGCGCAAGATCGTCTCGACCCCCGCCAAGAAGCACAGCAATATCGTTCTTTAGAAACTACCCAAGGAGGAAGCTATGAACGCTCCCGTCATCCAGGTCCTGCGGGGCAACCCCAGCGACGACGAGGTCGCGGCTCTCACCGCCGTCCTCACGCAGCTCGACGCGGACGCCCGCGCCAAGGCCGCGCAGACGAAGCAGACGCGTGATCTGTGGACCGAGCCGGGCCACCGGTTCAACCCGTCCGCGTTCCGCAACGTGCGCTACTACTAAAGCATGCGTATCATTCTCGCTTCTCAGTCCCCGTCCCGCGCAGCGATCTTGCGCGGCGCCGGGGTCGAGCCAGTTTTACGCCCGGCAGACGTCGACGAGCGTGCCATAGAGGCTGAGCTTGCCGATGCCGCCCCCACCGAGGTCGTCGCAGCCCTCGCTGCGGCCAAGGCTGAGGCCATCGCGCCCGAGTTCCCGGACGACGTCGTCATCGGCGGCGACTCCATGTTGCTCCTCGACGGGCAGCTCCAAGGCAAGCCGCTCACGGAGGAGCGCACCGTCGAGCGCTGGCGCGCCCAAGCGGGCAAATCCGCCCAGCTGCTCACTGGGCACTGCATCCTGCTCGGCGACAAGCGCTACGTGGAGACCTCCACGACAACGGTGCACTTCGCGCAGGCCTCTGAGGCCGACATCGCGGCCTACGCGGCCTCGGGCGAGCCACTCCAGTGCGCGGGCGCGTTCACGCTCGAGGCGCTCGGTGGCTGGTTCATCGACGCCATCGAGGGCGACCCCTCCTCCGTTATCGGCCTGTCCCTGCCCGTCGTGCGCCGCGCGCTCTACGAGTTTGGGGTCAACGCCTCGGAATTCTGGAATCTGCCGCGCAATTAGCCACGCGACTCCCTGCATCCTGCGTAGAGTGGCGGGCATGGAAATGAAAGACATGCTTGCCCCGGATCCCATCTTGCTGCCGGAAGACCCCGGCCACGACGTCACCGACCTTACGCAGGGCGCCGTCGAGCACCCCAACTCCCCGCTCGTGTGGGCGCTGCTCGCCGAAAAGGAGCTCGCCCGCGTCCGCGAGGACGAGGCCCTGCCCACCGCCTACATCACGGCCTACGCGTTGGCGCGCACGGGCTACCACCGCAGCCTCGACCGCCTGCGCGGCAACGGCTGGAAGGGCTGGGGCCCAGTCCCCTTCGCCCACCTGCCTAACCAGGGCGTCCTACGCTCGTGGGCCGCACTCGCCCACGCCGCCCAAGCCATCGGCGAGACAGACGAGTACGACCGTCTGCGCCAGATGCTCTCCGACGCGGACCCGGACTGCGTGGCGCAGCTGCTCGACTAAGGCGCGCTCCACGCGCGACAGAAAGGGTCCCCTGTGTGGCTTGACGGATACCTCGAGCAGTGCGGAAACCACCTCGACGACTTCCTCGCGGAGGCCACGTGCCCACGGGGATGGTCTACGCCGCGGCGAGCCTCACGGCACCACGCATGCCGGACCAGACGATGACGGCACCCTCACGGCGAGCAGCGCCGTGCGCAGGGTGACCAGAGCCGACGTCGTTGATGAATCCCTCGCCATCGAGGATGGAGATGACGCGGCGGTTGACGCCGGCCTTCTCCACGATGGAGGTGGCGACGGCATCGGAAGGGCTCATGACGGCGCCGGCCGCAACGCCGCGGCGTAGAGCAGCGGCGGGAGGATGACCTCGAGGATGAGGTCGGGCTCGAGGTCGAGCTCCGGGACCGGCGTGACGATAGCGACGACGACGCTCACCACGAGCAGCATGATGACTGCCACGACGATTTAAAAAGCACCTCCCGATCATACGGGAGGTGCGGGTCATCGCCAGATTGCTAGGTTCTCGCGTTGACCGTGACGGCACGTGCGCTACGCGTTGGCCGCCTCGACGCGGGAGATGGCTTCTGCAGCAACCTTCTCCTGGATGCCCATGTCGAGCTCCGAGGTGAAGCCCACGCAGGAGCAGTTGATCTCGCCGAGGACGTAGGTGTCCTCGCCGTTCTCGTCGTCGGCGAGCATGAAGTCCGCGGTCCAGATGAGCGGGACGTGGCCGGTCTCGCCGAGCTTCTCGGCGATGACGGGGCGGGCGCGCTCAAACATGGCGAGCAGCTCCGGCCAGGCTTCCGGCTTATCGTAGGTGTACTTCGCGCCAGAGAAGAGCGTCGCGGAGAAGTTGTCGCCGCCCTCAGCCGGCTTCTTATGGACGATGAAGACCGGCTCGTTGCCCACGAGGAGGATGCGGATTTCGCCTTCGACGATGCGCGGCATGAAGCGCATGTCGACGAGCATGCCGTTGTCGCCGATGATGTACTGGTCGCAGAAGTCCATGAACTCGCCCAGCGTGTAGTCGTGCGTCTTGTTGTCCACAGCCTCAGTGCACTTGAGGGTCGTGTCGAGCGGCAGCGCGGTGCCCGGCTCGACGGAGGCAGCCAGATCTGCGTCAGCGAGGCGAACGCGCCAGATGCCCTCACCTGTGGAGCCGCGGTTCTGCTTGAGCACACGCTCACCGAAAGACAGGGAAGTGGGGAAGGTCTCGTGGAAGTCGGAGACCTCATAGTAGGCCGCAGTGTCTTCCGGCACGAGCGGGGTGTCGTTGAGCTTAACCAGCGCGTCCTTGGCACCGTAGGCCATCATGTCGGCCGGGGTAGACATGCCCACGAGGCCGGCATCCGCCAGCTTGGTGAGCAGCTCGAAGTAGCCCTTCTCGCCGCCGGGGATGTTGCCGGGGTTGACGCGCGAGATGTAGGCGTCAAAGTTCTGGGAGACGCGCTCGAAGATCTCGTCCGCGTTGTCCGGGTGGTAGTAGATAACCTCCGAGTCCCATCCGTTAGCCTTGATGGCCTCCACGATGGGCATGGTGTCCTTGCGGTGGCCGTCCGGTCCCTTGTCGGAGCCGCCTTCAACCTCAAAAACCACGATTGCCTTGTGCACAGCAATTTACCTTTCGTCACTGGGAAAAATTGTTGTGGGCACGTAAAGAGAATTCCTCCGGCCCTCGCCTAAAAATTACCTGAGTACGCGCATTTCTGCGCGCTAAAGAAACCGTGATTAACCCCACCTACGCATGACCCATGCGCCCCACCTGCACTGTTGTTATAACCAGTCCCCCACGTGTATCCGAGACCACATTATATTACCCCTTGTTGGGTATCGCGGTATTGTAAAAGGGCTAAAGACTACGCTAGGGAATTCGCCCCCAGCCCGCCCTGAATCAACAGAAAGGTCACCAGGACCATGATCGAGACCGACCCGAATCCGTCGTTCCAGGACTACGCCGTTCCTTCACGCATGGTTTCCGCGCCGTGGCTGTCCGCCCGCTTGGGCATCCCCGGCCTGCGCGTCATCGAGGTCGATGAAGACAATCTGCTCTACGACATCGGCCATATCCCGACGGCCACGCGCATCAACTTCCAGACAGATCTGCTGGACAAGCTCACCCGCGACATCATAGGCCCCGAGGATTTCGCGGCGCTCATGCGCTCGAAGGGCATTCACCGCGACGACACCATCGTCGTCTACGGCGACAAGAACAACTGGTGGGCCGCCTACGCCCTGTGGGTCTTCGAACTCTACGGCCACCCGGACGTCCGCCTCCTCGACGGCGGCCGTGACGCCTGGATGAACGAGGAACGCGATACCTCCTACGCCGTCCCAGAGCACCCGGAGTCCGAGTACCCCGTCACCGAGCGCGACGACGCGGACCACCGCGCCTTCGTCGCCGAATTGGGCGACGCTTCCCTCGTCGACACCCGCCCCACCGAGGAATACCAAGGCATCGCCACGGAGTTCTCCCCCAAGGGCGATTCTGCCTACGGCACGACCATCCGCCACGGCCACATCCCGGGCGCCATCAACCTGCCGTGGTCGCTCGCCGTGCACGCCAACGGCATCTTCCGCTCCCGCGCCTCGCTCGACGAAGCCTACGCGGACCTCAATCCAAAGAAGGACACCATCCTCTACTCGCACCTCGGCAGCCAGGCAGCCCACACGTGGTTCGTCCTCAAATTCCTCTTGGGATTTGAGAAGGTCCGCAATTATGACGGTTCCTGGGCCGAGTGGGGCAACATGGTCCGCATGCCCATCGAGCGCTAAACCCTTCACACCACCGAACGAGCCCTTACCGACACGCCGCACCGTTTTTAACCGCGACAAAAGTGCAGGTAAGGGCTTTGTCGATCAAATTTCTAGAAACCTGACGGATCGCTCATGTTTTTGTGTGCGATAATAGTCCGAGCACAAACAAACTAGGAAGGTTTTAAATAAGCCGTGACTGTTGAAACCAAGAAGATCACCAAGGTGCTCATCGCCAACCGCGGTGAGATCGCCGTGCGCGTCATCCGTGCCGCACGTGACGCTGGAATTGCCTCTGTCGCCGTCTACGCCGAGCCGGACGCGGACGCCCCGTTCGTCGCGCTCGCCGACGAGGCCTTCGCCTTGGGCGGTCAGACCTCTGCCGAGTCGTACCTCGACATTGCCAAGATCCTCGACGCCGCCGCGAAGTCCGGCGCCAACGCCATCCACCCGGGCTACGGCTTCCTCTCCGAGAACGCCGAGTTCGCCCAGGCCGTCCTCGACGCCGGCCTCATCTGGATTGGCCCCTCCCCGCAGTCCATCGCCGATCTCGGCGACAAGGTGACGGCCCGCCACATCGCGGAGCGTGCCGATGCCCCCATGGCTCCAGGCACCCCGGACCCGGTTAAGGATGCCGCCGAGGTCGAGGCCTTCGCCGACCAGCACGGCCTGCCCATCGCCATCAAGGCCGCCTTCGGCGGCGGCGGACGCGGCATGAAGGTCGCCTACGAGCGCGACGAGGTCGCCGAGCTCTTCGAGTCCGCTACCCGCGAGGCCACCGCCGCCTTCGGCCGCGGCGAGTGCTTCGTCGAGCGCTACCTCGACAAGGCCCGCCACGTCGAGGCCCAGGTCCTCGCCGACCAGCACGGCAACGTCGTCGTCATGGGTACCCGCGACTGCTCCCTGCAGCGCCGCTTCCAAAAGCTCGTCGAGGAGGCCCCTGCCCCGTTCCTCACTGATGAGCAGCGCGCCACCATCCATGAGTCCGCCAAGCGCATCTGCCGCGAGGCTGGCTACTACGGCGCCGGCACCGTCGAGTACCTCGTCGGCTCCGACGGCCTCATCTCCTTCCTTGAGGTCAATACCCGCCTCCAAGTCGAGCACCCGGTCACCGAGGAGACCACCGGCTATGACCTCGTGCGCCAGCAGTTCCGCATCGCCGAGGGCCAGCCGCTGGAGATCACCGAGGATCCCACCCCGCGCGGCCACGCCTTCGAGTTCCGCATCAACGGCGAGGACGCCGCCGCGGGCTTCATCCCAGCACCGGGCACCATCGTCCAGTACTCCGAGCCCGCCGGTCCCGGCGTGCGCGTCGACTCCGGCGTCAAAGCTGGCTCCGTCGTGGGCGGCAACTTCGACTCCATGCTCGCCAAGCTCATCGTCTGGGGCGAAGACCGCGAGCAGGCCCTGCAGCGCGCCCGTCGTGCCCTGGCCGAGTACACCGTCACCGGCCTGCCCACCGTCATCCCCTTCGACCGCGCCATCGTCGAGGACCCCGCGTTTACCGCAGAAAACGGCTCCTTCGGCGTCTACACCAAGTGGATCGAGGAAGAGTGGGTCAACGGCCTGCCGCCGTACACCGATCCGGACGCCGACGCTGGCGCGTCGGCGGAAGACAACGAACCCGGCCAGAAGTTCGTCGTCGAAATCGGCGGTCGCCGCGTCGAGGTGGCCCTGCCGGGCAATCTCTTCTTCGGCAACACCGGCGGACGTAAGAAGACGAAGAAGCGTCGCGGTGGCGGCGCCAAGGCAGCCGTCTCCGGCGATACCGTGGCAGCGCCCATGCAGGGCACCGTCATCAAGGTCAACGTCGAAGAAGGCGCCGAGGTCAATGAGGGCGACGTCGTCGTAGTCCTCGAGGCCATGAAGATGGAAAACCCCGTCAAGGCCCACAAGTCTGGCACCGTAAAGGACCTCAAGGTCGAGACCGGCACCCAGATCAACAAGGGCGAGCCCATCCTCGACATCAAGTAGGACATCCCACCCTAGCGGCATCGCTTGCCGATGCCCCCTCACCCAAGCCCGCCGCATGGTTCACACCGTGCTGCGGGCTTAGGCATATTCGCGATGCAACGCACTCCACCAGGCAACACAATTCTGTCGCTCTCCGGCCTGGTAACCGATGGACTTATGCCAGCGAACTCATGCACAGCGGATCTATCCCTTTACACCGGCAAGGCCGTCACGAGACTCGGTCCCCTGCTGTCCTCCGGTTGTACTGCTTGGGTTTCCTCGAGCTGCTCCGCACCGTTCCTCCCCCAAACGTCATTGTGCGCCTGCAGCAACGCCGTCGGCGGGCCCTCGGCACGGATAAGGCCCGTTGCACCATGGAGGTGCAACGGGCCTTGTGTGTGGACGCTAGACGGTCACTACTGCCTACTTAATGACAGCGATGAGGTCTCCGCCCTCTACCTTGGTGGCCTTGCCAATGGCGACACGCTCGATGACGCCATCCTTGGTTGCGGAGATGGAGGCTTCCATCTTCATGGCCTCGATGACGGCCACCTGGTCGCCAGCCTTAACCTCGTCGCCCGCGGAGACGGTCGGGGTGACCACACCAGCGAACGGAGCGGCCACGTGGCCCTCGTTGCTCGGGTCGGCCTTCTCGACGGAGGCGACGGTGGATTCGACGTTATTGTCGCGGACCTTCATCGGGCGAATCTGACCGTTGACCGTCAGGACAACGTTGCGCATACCCTTCTCGTCGGCCTCGCCGAGTGCATCGAGGCGCACAGTAATCGGCTTGAGGTCAGCGCGGTCGTTGGATCCTTCAGGGAAGTAGTGAACCACGTACTCGTGGCCTTCTTCCAGACCGTAGAGGAACACGGTGTCGGTGAGGGCCTCCGTGTTTCCGTACTTACGACGGAACTCGTTGAACTCCTCGAACTGCTTCGGGAAGAGCAGGCGGTTGAGGGAGTCGCGACGCTCCTGCGAGTTATCCGAGTCAAGGTGCGGCTGCTCTTCAGCGGGCACCTCCTTGACGGTTACCTCGCCCGGCGTACGGCCTTCGAGGACACGGTCGCGCAGCTCCGGCCAGCCGCCCGGAGGAGTGCCGAGTTCGCCACGCAGGAAGGCGATGACGGAGTCCGGGATGTCGTACTTGGACGGGTTAGCTTCAAACTCGGCCGGGTCCACGCCAGCGCCCACAAGCTGCAGGGCGAGGTCGCCCACGACCTTGGAAGACGGGGTGACCTTGGTCGGACGGCCGAGCATCTCGTTGACGGCGGCGTAGGTGTCCTCGATGACCTCGAAGCGGTCCTCGAGGCCCAGAGCGGTCGCCTGAGCGCGCAGGTTGGACAGCTGACCCCCCGGGATCTCGTGGCGGTACACGCGACCAGTCGGGCCAGGAATACCCTTCTCGAACGGCTTGTAGAGCTGGCGGACAGCCTCCCAGTACGGCTCCAGGTCGGAGACGGCCTTGAGGTCGAGGCCAGTGTCGCGCGCGGAGTTGGAGAATGCCGCGACGATAGCGGACAGGGACGGCTGCGACGTCGTACCGGCCAACGGAGCGGAGGCACCGTCGACGACATCGGCACCGGACAGCGCCGCCGCGTAGTAGGTCGCCATCTGGCCGCCCGCAGTGTCGTGGGTGTGGACGTGCACCGGCAGGTCGAATTCCTTGCGCAGTGCCATGACCAGCTTAGAGGCAGACTCCGGACGCAGCAGGCCCGCCATGTCCTTGATAGCCAGCACGTGTGCACCGGTGCCCACGATTTCCTCGGCGAGCTTGAGGTAGTAATCCAGCGTGTAGAGCTTCTCATTCGGAGAGCACATATCGCCGGAGTAGGCCATGGCAACTTCGGCCACGGACTTGTCATTCTCGAGGACAGCCTCGATAGCCGGACGCATCTGGCTCACGTCGTTGAGGGCGTCGAAGATACGGAAGATATCGACGCCAGACTTGGCGGCTTCGTCCACGAAGGCGTGGCACACCTTGTCCGAGTACGGCGAGTAGCCCACCGTATTGCGGCCGCGCAGCAACATCTGAATATTCTGGTTCGGCATGGCCTCACGCAGCAGATCAAGGCGAACCCACGGGTCCTCCTTGAGGAAGCGCATCGCGACATCGTAGGTCGCTCCGCCCCACGCCTCCACCGAGTAGAGAGACGGGGTCATGCGGGCCACGGCCTCCGCGGCGGAGACGAGGTCAGTACCGCGCACACGGGTGGCGAGCAGCGACTGGTGCGCGTCACGGAACGTCGTGTCCGTAACGCCGAGAGCCTGCTGATTACGGATCTTTTCTGCCCAAGCCTTCGGACCCAGCTCAAGCAGATCGTCACGAGAACCACGCGGCAGCTCAGAGTTGCGATCAAATTCTGGGAGCTTGTCGAACGGACGAAGCGCGGTCGGACGCGCGCCATTCGGCTTGTTCACGGTGACGTCCGCGATGTAGTCGATGATACGGCCAGACTCGTCCACAGCTGGCGGAGCCTTGAGCAGGTCCGGGTGGGACGAGATGAAGCTGGTGTCGACGCGGGTCTCGGTGAAGTCCGGCTCGCGCAACAGGGCGCGCAAGAAACCGATATTGGTGGCAACGCCGGCGACGGTGAACTCGTTGAGGGCACGCTGCGCGCGGGCAACGGCTTGCTTGAAAGTCACGCCACGGCAGGTCATCTTCACCAGCAGGGAGTCGAAGTTCGGCGAAATCTCGGCGCCGACGGCGGTAGCGCCATCGAGACGCACGCCCGCACCACCCGGCGAACGGTACGTGGTCAGGGTGCCGGTATCCGGGCGGAAGCCATTGTTCGGATCCTCGGTGGTAATACGGCACTGGAGTGCCGCGCCGGTGATGTGGATATCCTCCTGGTGCAGACCAAGCTGGTCGAGGGAAGCGCCCGCAGCAATGTGCATCTGCGACTTCACGATGTCGACGCCGGTGATTTCCTCGGTGACGGTGTGCTCGACCTGGACACGGGGGTTCATCTCGATGAAGACGTGGTTGCCGCGCTCATCCACGAGGAACTCGACGGTGCCAGCGCCCTCGTAGTTGATGTGCTGGCAGAACTTCACGGCGTCCGCACAGATGCGGTCACGCAGGTCCGGATCCAGCGTCGGAGCCGGAGCGATCTCCACGACCTTCTGGTGACGACGCTGCACGGAGCAGTCACGCTCGAAGAGGTGGACGACGTTGCCCTGGCTATCGGCGAGGATCTGGACCTCAATGTGCTGCGGCTTAATCACGGCGGTCTCAAGGTAGACGTGGCCGTCGCCGAAGGCAGCCTCGGCCTCACGGGAGGCCTCCGCGCACTTCTCGCGCAGCTCGGACTCGTTCTCGATGAAACGCATGCCGCGTCCGCCGCCACCTGCGACTGCCTTGACGAAGATCGGGTAGGTGAAGTCCTTGGAGTACTCGACGAGCTTGTCCAAGTCAGTGGACGGCTCGGAGTCCTTCAAGGTCGGCAGGCCCGCTTCCTGAGCGGCGTGCACCGCAGCGGCCTTATCGCCGGTGAGGTCCAAGGTCTCCGGAGTGGGGCCAATGAACTTGATTCCGGCCTCATTGCAAGCACGGGCAAGGTCGGCGCGCTCAGAGAGGAAGCCGTAACCCGGGTAGATGGCATCCGCGCCCGACTTCTTGGCGGCACGAATCACCTCATCAATATCGAGGTACGCCTTCACCGGGGCGCCCTCAGCGCCAATGCGAACGGCTTCGTTGGCGAATGCACGGTGGAAGGAGTTGCGATCCTCACGTGGATAAATTGCCACGGTCTTCGCGCCGATTTCGAAAGCGGCACGGAAGGCACGGACAGCAATTTCGCCGCGGTTGGCTACAAGCACCTTGTTGAACGTCGGTAACGCGGTGGCAGTCACTGCAGTAGGTTCCTTTCGGATTGTGGTCATTGGTTCACGCTGCTACGGGGTGGTTCAGAAAACCAATGCCAGCACGGGTGATCCACATCTCAGATTAGTAGTGCGTGATGCACGATGCGAACACGATCCCACATTATTGGTACTAAAGGGGGTAAAACGTCCCATAGGCCGGACGCCCGACGTATTAAGTCTGGCGCCGGCCGGGGAAATTCAGGGGCAACGGAGGAGTGTAGGGGGTTCCGTCACCGATAGGTCATAGGAAACGTCGTTCCCTCCGGGGTGACGCCAGGAATGCCCCAGCGCCACAGACGGCGATTAGAACTGCTTCGGCGGAACGGAGCGCTGAGCCTCACCGTTGTAGGCAGACAGCGGGCGGATGAGCGAGTTGTTCTCGTTCTGCTCCACGATGTGTGCGGTCCAGCCGGTGATACGGGACATCACGAAGATCGGGGTGAAGAACTCGATGTCGAAGCCCAGGATGTGGTACGCCGGGCCCGTCGGGAAGTCGAGGTTCGGCTGAATCTTGATGGAGGTGTTGTCGTACATGGTCTTTGCCATGATTTCGTACATCTCCACCCACTGCTCCTGGCCGTGCTCCTTGGCCAGCTCGCGGAAAGCGGCCTCCATGGTCGGAACGCGGGAGTCACCGTTCTTGTAGACGCGGTGACCGAAGCCCATCACGAGCTCCTTGTTCTTGAGCTTGTTGAGGGTCCACTCTTCGGTCTTCGCCGGGTCGCCAACCTCAATGAAGTTGTGCATGACGGCCTCGTTCGCACCACCGTGCAGCGGGCCCTTGAGGGCGCCGATAGCACCGACGACTGCGGAGTAGGTGTCGGACATCGTGGAGGTGATGACGCGCGCGGTGAAGGTGGAGGCGTTGAAGGAGTGCTCAGCGTAGAGGATGAGCGACTTGTCGAAGGCCTCGATGTCGGCGCGGGAGTTGGCCGGGGAGCCCTCTTCCTCACCGAAGACCATCCACAGGAAGTTCTCGGCAAAGCCCTTCTTACGCGACGGCTGGATGTAGCCTTCACCGCGGCGACGACGGATGTCGAGCGCGATGATGGTCGGGATCTTGGCCATCAGCTCGAGAGCGGTACGACGGATGTGCTCGGAGTTCTTGGTGTAGGCCTCCGGATCCTGAGCGCCGATGAAGGAGATGGCGGTGCGCAGGACGTCCATCGGGTGGCAGGACAGCGGCATCGACATGATGAGGTCGATAAGGTGGCGGTCCAGGTGGCGCAGAGCCTTCTCACGTGCAGAGAAGCGGATGAGCTCCTCCTGAGTCGGAAGCTCGCCGTTCCACAGAAGGTAGGCAACCTCTTCGAAGGAGCAGTAGCGTGCCAGCTCCTGAACGGGGTAACCACGGTAGGTCAGGGAGTTGGTCTCCGGGACGACCTTGGAGACGGCGGTCTCGTCAACGACGACGCCGTACAGGCCCTTGCGGATTTCGGGGGTGTTCTCAGACATTGTGTTCTCCTTGTGCTTGGAAAAGTGTGTGGGACGAAAGACGCCACAAACCGTGGCGCGGTTCTTTTACTTGGATTGAAGGAACGACGTTCCAAGGAAGGTTCGCCGCTGTGCGCTCGAGGCGCGGGGTTTCGCGCTTCGAACGCAGTGGCTCGTCATACCGGCGAAGCGCCGGTCGGCAGGAGCCGGGGTGTTTTTACTCGAAGGTCGGCTTGTAGGAGTCCTTGGAGTAGGTGAACACCGCCTGGTCGAAGGCGTTGTACTCGTTGTAACGAACAAGTTCGTACAGGCGAGAACGGTGCTGCATGCGCTCGAGCCACTCGGTCTGGTTGCCCTCTTTCTCCATGAAGCGGAGGAACTCTTCGGTGGCGCCCATGGCGACACGGAAGGTGGACACGGGCCAGATGACGGCGTTGTAGCCCAGGTCCTCGATTTCCTTGGCGGACAGCAGCTCGGTCTTGCCGAACTCCGTCATGTTCGCCAGGAGCGGGGTATCGACGGCGGCACGGAACTTCTCGAAGTCCTCCTTGGAGTAGAGGGCCTCGGTGAAGATCATGTCGGCGCCAGCGTCGGCGTAGGCCTTGGCGCGTTCGATGGCGTCGTCGATGCCGTGGATGCCAGCGGCGTCCGTACGGGCGCAGATGATGAAGTTGGGGTCGCGGCGCTCGTTGACCGCGGCGGAGATGCGGCGGACCATGAGGTCGGTCGGGACAACTTCCTTGCCGTCGAGGTGGCCACAGCGCTTCGGGTTGACCTGGTCCTCAAGGTGCATGCCGGCGAGGCCAGCGTCCTCAAGGGCCACCACCGTGCGAGCCGAGGACATCGGCTCACCGAAGCCGGTGTCAGCGTCGACGAGGACCGGCAGGTCGGTGGCGCGAGCAATCTGGCCGGAGCGGTGGGCGACCTCAGTGAGAGTGGTGAGGCCGATGTCCGGCAGGCCCAGGTCGTTAGCGAGGACGGCGCCCGAGATGTAGACGCCTTCGAAGCCGCCGATGTCCTGGATAAGACGCGCGGTGAGCGGGTTGAAGGCACCCGGGAGGCGGGTCAAACCCGGCCCCTCCAGGGAGGCGCGGAACTCCGCGCGCTTCTCGGCGTTGGTCTTGGTAGAACCAAACAGTCCAGCCATGTTAGAAAATTCCTTCCGGCTTCTTGGGGGCCTTCGCGAGGTGGTCCGGGGTGACACGGACGTTGAGCTCGTTCAGGTCGGTGAGGTTCTCGAGGTCCTGGACGGCGGCGAGGAAGCGCTCCTGCTCTTCCTCGGAGACCTTGCCAGCGGCCAGCTTCTTGAACTTGTTGATGTACTCCTCGCGGCCGAACGGACGGGCGCCGAGCGGGTGAGCATCAGCGACGGCGCGCTCGTCCTCGATAACGGTGCCGTCCTTGAAGGTGATGACGGCCTTGCCGCCGAACGCCTTCTCGGAAAGGTCGTTGGAGTGGTAGCGGCGGGTCCACTCAGGATCCTCGACGGTGGAGATCTTGTGCCACAGCTCGATGGTCTCCGGGCGGTGCTTGCGCTCGTCGGAGTAGGAGTGCTCGTAGTCCCAGTCGCCGTCCTCAAGGGCAACGGCGAAGATGTACATGATGGAGTGGTCGAGCGTCTCGCGCGATGCGTCCGGGTCCATCTTCTGCGGGTCGTTCGCACCGGTACCGATGACGTAATGGGTGTGGTGCGAGGTGTGGAGGACGATGGACTCGATGTCCGCCAGGTCGCGGCCCTCCTCGGCGAGGCGCTTCTTCAGCGCGAAGGCCATGTCGATCTGGGCCTGTGCCTGGTACTCCGCGGAGTGCTCCTTGGTGTAGGTGTCGAGGATGGCGCGCTTTTCTTCGCCCTCGGCCGGCAGCGGGATGGTGTAGGTGCGCTCCGGGGAGTGCAGCATCCATGCGATGAAGCCGTCCTCACCTTCCCAGATGGGAGCCGGGGCGCCCTCGCCGCGCATCGCGCGGTCGACAGCCTCGATGGCCATCTTGCCGGCGAATGCCGGAGCGGAGGCCTTCCAGGAGGAAATCAGGCCCTTGCGGGACTGGCGGGTCGCGGTGGTGGTGTGGAGAGCCTGGCCGATGGCCTGGTAGATGGTGTCGACATCGAGGTTCAGCATGGTACCGATACCAGCGGCGACGGACGGGCCGAGATGAGCGACGTGGTCAATCTTCCACTCGTGAAGGCACATGCCCTTGACGAGGTCGACCTGGATCTCGTAGCCGGTAGCGATACCGCGGATGAGGTCCTTGCCGGTGAGGCCCTTGTGCTGTGCGACGGCAAGGATCGGCGGGATGTTGTCGCCCGGGTGGGAGTACTCGGCGGCGAGGAAGGTGTCGTGGTAGTCGAGCTCGCGGACGGCGGTGCCGTTGGCGAGTGCGGCCCACTCGGCGGAGTACTTACCATCAACACCGAAGACGGTGGACCCGTTGCCGCTCGCATCCGAAGAATGAGGATGCGACTGAGCCATGACGCGGGCGGAGGTGACCGGGCCGCGGACGACGGACGCCATAGCAACGGAGGCGTTGTCGATGATGCGGTTGATGATCATGTCCTTGGTGTCGGCCGGAACCTCAACCTTGTCTGCGGCAACCTTGGCGATCTTGTAGGCGAGGTGCTCCTCAATCGGGAAATCCTCGGCGGACTTGTGGGTGCGTACTTCGTGATTAATCACCGGAATTTAAACTCCTTTTTAAGTGTGGAAGCGTGGAGTGCATCGCAAGGAAAGCGAGCGACGCACTGTGGCACCGCGTTGTTGCGATAGCAATCACATTACGTTTTTCAACGCGCCCCAGGCCACAAGTGACGTTTGCGTAAATTTGTGGCATTATTATGCATAGTCTGTAAAACCTGTAAAACTCGCAGGCAGGACGCAGATCTAAAGGAGCACCACCCATGAGCAAGCACTACGCGGGGGCACGAATCCACGCGCTCCGCAAACAACACGGGCTAACGCAAGTCGCCATGGCCAAGAGTTTGGGGCTATCCACGAGCTACCTCAACCAGCTCGAAAACGACCAACGGCCGCTTACTGTGACCGTGCTCATGAACCTGTCACAGCGCTTTAATGTGGACCCCAGCTACTTCTCCACAGAAAAAGATTTGCATGCCATCACGGAGCTACGCCTCCTCTTCCCCGGCGCGGATGAAGACACATTGGCAGACCTCGCCGGCCGGTTTCCTGAGCTGATGCCGGGACTCACCCGCGCCGCCGCCCTCGTTCCCCGCGAGCAAGAAGGCCCCTTCGAAGCCGTCCGCGAGTTCTTTTACAACGCACACAACTACATCCATGAACTCGACGTGCTCGCCGAGGAGCTCGCCGGCCAGCTTGGCCAGCGCGTTTTCCGTCGGGCTCGCCTTGCCTCGCGCCTCGAAGAGGAACTCGGCGTCACGGTGCGCTTTGGCCGCACCGGCCCTCGCCGCGAATTCGATCCGGTCCGCCGCGAGCTCAATCTGCGCGGCGGCCTCACCGAAGCGCAGCTGGTCTTTGAGATGTCTTTGCAGTACTGCCTTCTCGCCTACCAGGATCTCTGCGATAACTTGGTCTCCGAGTTGCCCGAAGGCGTCGCGCGCGACATCGGCAGGCTGGGCCTCGCCCAGTACTTCGGCGCCGCGGTGACCATGCCATATAACGAGTTCCTCGCGAAGGCGGAAGAGTCCCGGTATGACATCGACATGCTCGCCGGTGACTTCGGCACCGGATTCGAAACCACCGCCCAGCGCCTGTCCACCCTCCAGCGCCCCGGCAACCAGGGCGTTCCATTCTCCTTCATTCGCACAGACCGCGCCGGCAATATCTCCAAGCGCCAGTCCTCCACGAGTTTCCACTTCGCCCGCTCCGGCGGCACCTGCCCGCTCTGGATCGTCCACCGCGCCTTCGAGACCCCCAACCGCATCACCCGCCAGGTCGCCTCCATGCCCGATGGCCACACCTACCTCTGGATTGCCCGGCACGTCCAAGGCACTGCCAAGTCCTTCGGCACGCCGCGCAAGGAGTTCGTGGTGGGGCTTGGCTGCGACATCACGCAGGCCGATCGCCTTGTTTACGCGGACGCCCTCAACCTCTCCCCCTCCGCCGCCACGCCTATCGGCCCCGGCTGTCTCGCTTGCCCGCGTACCGACTGCCCACAGCGCGCCTTCCCGCAGCTAGGCCGCACCATCCGCCTGAATCTCAATACCACGGCGGAGCAGGCATACGACACCATTTAAGGCGCAGGCTCGGCACGCTTGCGCCAGCGTGCCGATGCCCCCTTTTTCTTTCCGCTCGCACGAGCGTTCTAGGCCCCGAGCCTCCATGTCACCTGTCCGCGAGAAACTACTTGTGTTCCGCGCGAGAGAGCATCCGGCCTCTTTCCCTATCCCGGAGACCGGGCTTCGTCCGGAACACCTCTCCTCTCGAGTTCTCTCGACCCGTGCCCTGCGCAGGAATGCGCAGGGTGTGCCCCATTACGTTGTTAGCAGTTCCACCCCAGGGCACCGAAGATTCATAGTCCGTCCACCCGAGTGGGCGGGCTATGTTTATGTCCGTTCCCGCCGTCCGAAAGGACAGTGGAACTAGTCGCTGGCTTCGGTATGGCTTATTCCTGTCCCTGTTAAGAAAATGATCCGGGGGGTGATGCCGCCGAAGACAGTGACATACTCGAACTGCTAATAGGAACCTGACCCGGCCCAGGCGGCACGAGGTCTCACAGTAATGTGGATGCCAGCGCAAGTATGTCCGACCCCCCAGCGATGAAGCGTAAATAATCCAACTCCCTTTTCATCGCTAGGAGGCACCAACTCATGGCCTATGACTTCGTCATTGGAATGGACGTCGGCAAATACTTCCACCACGCCTGCGTCCTCGATCTCCAGGGCCGACAAGTCCTATCCAAACGCATCAACCAGCACGAAGGCTCGCTACGCAAGCTCTTCGGCAAATTCCTGGCCAATGACGCCAAGGTCCTTGTCGTCGTCGATCAACCCAACAACATCGGCAGGCTCACCGTCGCAGTCGCCCAAGCAATGGGAGCCGACGTTCGCTACCTCCCCGGGCTTGCCATGCGACAGCTTTCACGTATCCACGTCGGCAACTCCAAGACCGATGTACGCGACGCCTACGTCATCGCCCATGCCGGCCTCAACCTTCCGGATGCCCTGCGTAGTGTTGACCGCGTGGAGGAAGTCTTCCTCCAGCTGAAAGTCCTCAACGGTATCGACGAAGACCTCGCCCGGGCCTACACACGCCTGATCAACCAGATGCGATCCGCACTCGTGGGCACCTACCCCGCATTCGAACATGTCCTGCGTGGGCAGATGATTCACCGCAAGTGGATCCTC
>NZ_JBCJKS010000003.1:0-198380 GCF_039822565.1 Corynebacterium sp. SA-MJD20WY100
CATCACAACGCCAAGACGGACCGCCGGTGTGATTATCTCTTCGACCCCGTCACCGGGTTTGTGTACTGGTTGTTTGAGGATGGCACGTGGGAGTCGACGGAGCCGCAGGGGATTATGGCCCAGCGGTGGCGCCAGACCATTTCCCAGCGCACCGAACAGCTCGCCGCCGAGCGCAACCTCATCCCGCTGCCCGAACCGGAGGAGACCAGCTTCGCAGACTAGGAGTGACGACGAGCGACGAGGATGACGTCGCTGTGATGCATGGCCCCGGCGCCGTGCGTGACGTGACGGTCGCGGCGGGATAATTCGACGACCTCGAGCTGCGTGAGCTGTTCGGCGAGCCATTCTGGCATGGCGACCTCATCGGATTCCATATCGTGGTGGACGAAGAGGAGCGTGCCGCCGGGAGCGACGAGCGACTCGAGACGAGCGACTGCGTCCGTGGTGGCGGGGATGCCGCCGTAGTGGACCGAGACCAAGTCATAGGTTGTGCCGCCGAGCTCGGCGAAGTCTGCGACGCGAGCGATTAATCCGTGTGCGCGGGTGCGGGCGACGGCGGTAGGCGCGAAGTCGATGCCCTCGGCGTCCCAGCCGTGCGCATCGAGCCAGGCCAAGTCCGCGCCTTCGCCGCAGCCGATGTCAAGGGCAGTGCCGGGCTTGAGCGTGCCTGCGTAATCGACAAGCGTGGAGTTGGGGTTGCCGGACCACAGTTGCTCGGACTCGAGGTAGCGGGCTTCCATTTCCTCGGCGGTGGGCTGGTATCCAGGACCCTTGTGCTCGTGGTGATGTTGGTGCTGTGTCATTGCACCAATGCTACTGGCAGGAGTGCTTAGGCGCGCTCGATGGGATTCGTGAGCGAACCAATGCCGGGAATCTCGATCTCAATGGAGTCGCCCGGGACCATGGGCGCGGTGCCCGCCGGGGAACCGGTCGTGACAACGTCGCCGGGCAGCAGGGTCATGGACTGGGAGATCTCGGCGAGGATGCCGCCCATCTTCACAATCATCTGGTTGGTGTTGGAGTCCTGCTTCTGTTCGCGGACGCCATCGTGGGTGAGGTAGGCGTTGATCTTGGTGTCATCGAGATCGAACTTGTTGATGTCGGTCTCGATCCAGGGACCGAGCGGGCAGAAAGTGTCAATGCCCTTGGCACGTGCCCACTGGCCATCCTTGAACTGGAGGTCACGGGACGAGACGTCGTTGCAAATAAGGAAGCCAAGGACGTGATCCTGCCAGCGCTCCGGATCGATATTCTTGGAAACCTTGGAGATGACGACGGCGAGCTCGCCCTCGAACTCGACGTTGGTGGCGAACTCCGGGATCTTGATAGGAGCGCCCGGACCGATAACGGCGGTGGACGGCTTAACGAAGATGGTCGGCGGCAGGTCGTCTGCTGACTTGGCGAAGACCTCGGCGACGTGGTCGGCGTAGTTGCGGCCGAGCGCGACGACCTTGGTGGGCAGCGTCGGCGCGAGGAGGCGGAATTCGCCTTCCTTAAACTCGCGGCCGGTGGTCTCCGGCGGGGTAAACGGGGTGCCGGAAATTTCCTTCGCAACGAGCGAGCCGGGCTCGCCTTCGATGATGGCGAAACAAAGTCCTTCTTGGTGTGCAATTCGTCCTAAGCGCATGGGGGCAATCATACTCAGGGCAGGGTTAGCACACGTGCAAAGGTGGGATTAACAGCTGTGGCGCATGGAAAGGGCTATGCATTAAATTCTGCGCTCGGTGACGACGTCGCCGAGTTTTACGGCGTTCATATGGGACTGTTGAGCGAGGAAGAGCTCGCCGCACGCGAGGGCATCGGACAGCGCGTTGTGGCTGCCGTAGCGCGGTAGCCCATAGCGCTCGCGCACGCGGGCAAGCCGAAGGTCCTCGCCACGAGGCACGGTACCGGTACGCTCCATGCGACGTCGCTCCAGCGCGAAGGTGTCCGCAATGGTGAGCGTGGGTAGCTCGCCGCGCAGCTCGAGGCAGGCAGCGTCGAGAAAATCAGCCTCGATGCTGGCGAAGTGCGCGAGGAGAACGCGGCCGTGGAGTGCGGCCAGGAGGGCATCGAGGGCATCGGCAAGCGGAGTGCCGTGGGCGGACTCGTCGTGGGTGATGCCATGGAGGGTGGCGGACTCCCCCACCTCGACGCCGCGGATGACGTGGTAGCCAGCCAGACCAAGCGCGATGAGTTGGCCACGCACGGGAACCCAGCCCATGGAGACAATGCGGTCGCGACTGGAGTCGAAGCCGGTGGTTTCAAAATCGACGGCGAGAAACTCCACCTTGGCGAGCGGCGTGGATTTTTCGGGCGGGTCGAGGTCCAACTTTCTACGCGTGAAGAAACGAGTCAGCATGGACGAGCCTCCTCCCTCAAGAATTAGATATTGCGTACAGGATACTTGGTGGCCAAGGCGTTCTGCATCGACTTGATAATGCGGAAGGCGTCGCGCAACTGTTCGCGCTCAAGACGGCTGAGCTGCGCGGGGTCGATGCGATAGTTCGGGGTTTGCCCAGCCCGGACTTGAAGGGATTGGTGGCGGAGGGTGAGTGCGCGGAGGACCGAGTGGGCATCGGCAAGCTCGTGAGCTCCGGCGGCGGAGACGCTTTTTCCGGCAGCCGAGGTAAGACGCTCATCGGTCTCGAGGGCTGTCGAACCTGCGGCAAGGGCGAAGAGGCGCGCCATTTGGACGATGCCGGCGGTGCCGCCCTTCTTGATATCGAGGGTGTTGACGTGCTGGCCGTCGCGCTCGACCACGAGGCCGCGGAAGAACGTCAGCGGCGGCTCGCGGCGGGCGGCAAGGCTCGCCAGGTGTGCGTGGAGGCGCTGCGAGGTCGCTGCCGCGACGGCCGCGGCGTGGACGCGCTCGCCCAGCGCGAGGGTGCCCGCGACCGCGCGGAAGTCGAAGAATACCTGGGCATGGAGCAGGGCATCGGGCTCCGGTGCAGCGGTCCACGTTGCAAAGGTCTGTTCCCACTGCGCGACCGTCATGCGCCATCGCGGGTTCTTGGCCATCATGTCGCCCGGGCACAAGGACTGGCCGCCGGCGTCGAGGCCACGGCAGACGAACTCGGCGAGGCGTGCGAAGTACTCGCCGTGGGCCTCCGCGTCATAGGAGTTGTCGAGGACAAGCGCGTTGTCCTGATCCGAGGCGAGACCCATTTCCCGGCGGCCCTGGGAGCCAACCGCGACGAAGGCGTATGGCACGGGCGGCGGGCCAAGCTCGAGCTCCGCGAGTTGGCACAGGCGGCGGGCCAAAGCGTCCGCGGCCATCGTAATGATGTTCGCGACCTCCTGGGGGCTCGAGCCGCGATCGATATAGCGCACGGCGAGTGTCGCGGCCTCAGTAAACGCGCCGTGAAGCTCCGCGAGGCTGCTGCGGCGGGACAAATCCGCGGCAACAAAGATGGGATCCGCATGCAGGAGCCGGGCGATCTCCGAATCCGTGACGACGCCGAGGACGCGGTCGCCGACCACCGGCATGTGGTGGAAACCGCGCTCCGTCATGAGGAGATGGACTTCCATGGCCATGGCGTCGGGACGCACGGACAGTGGATTCTCCGTCATAATGCGACGCACAGGCTCGGACGGATCCAGGTTCGCCGCAAGAACCCGGGTGCGCAAGTCACGGTCCGTGACGATGCCGCGCAGCTGGCCGTCGTCGAGGACGAGCAGCGAAGATGTCTCCGCCTGCGTCATGGCGCGGGCGGCCTCGGCGATGGTGGCATCAGGAGACACAGATTGTACCGGCCGCAGCGTCATCTCAGACAGGCGCGTGCGCAGCAACTCCGTCGAGTCCTCCTGCAGCTCGTGCGCGAGGTGGGAAGCACGGCGGGCCTCCGTGTCGTAAAAGCGCGCGAGGTCCGGATTCTCCGCGGAGACTGCCTGAAAAGCGGCGCGCGGCAGCACAAGGAGCAGACAGTCCTCGACGACGTCAAAGGTATAGCACGAAACGGGGTCCTCGACGAGCGTCGAGTAGGCCAAGGACTCCCCCGCCCCGCGGCGGTCCACGAGCTGGCCTTCCTCGCTGACCACGTCCACCGCGCCCGAGCGGATGATGTAGAGGTTATCGCCCCGTTCGCCCGCCCTCAGCAGCTGTGTGCCGCGGCGGGCGTAGAGCACGCTGAGCTCTGACGTCAACGCGGCGAGATGAGGCAGGCGCGAAAAGGGTTCGTGTTGGGCGAGGAAGCCCGTGACCTCCTCAAGCTCGACGGTGGGGGTGTTCATAGTGGGCTAGATTACTGGTAACTGACGAACCATGGGCGCGGTTCGACAGAAAATGTCCCCTCCGGTGTAAGCATGGGCTGGTCTTCGTCAATGAAGTTCTTCCATGCCATGAAGAAATTCGGGCTCAGGCCTTCCCGCATCATGTTCCACGTCTCCATCTTGACATCGGTCGGCCCGTGGCCATCCGCGTGAAGGACGAAGGCAAGCTCCGGGTGGTCTGTATTGATGGTCTCGCGGTCGCGAATCATCTGCAGCTGGAACTGGTGCAGCACGAGCGCTTTCTGCGGCAGCTTCTTCTCGGAGACTAACCCCGCCAGCCAGTCTGCGACCTCGTTGACCTCTGCGGCCTCGACGTGGCCGATGTTTTCCATCGGCTGCTCATCCGGACCAATCTTCCACTCGGGGTCAAGCGCAAGTCCCACGTTGGGGCGCGAGAGCAGGTCCTCGTAGCGCTTCGCTTGCTCGAGCAGACTCGCGCGGCCTGGCTGCAGGTCAAGGACGGCGTAGCCTCCCGCGTCGACAATGGCGTCGACGTAGGGCTCCAGCTCCGCCGGGTCCGTCTCATTCGAGTAGTTGCCATCCGGTCCCGGGCCGCCGGAGGCCACCGTCGCGATGACCTCGAAGGCCGGAATGACCGGGTAATCCGTGAGCTGCTGATACTGCGCCGCGAGTTCCTTGACCTTCGCGACCGAGCCGGCCGGGTCCTGCTCGCCCATAACACCCAGCGCCGGTCCCGACGGGTGCCCGTAGAGCGCCACCATGCGTCGGCCCGGGAAGACGAGTCCGCCGCCGCCAGGCAGCTCGCCATTCGCGGCGAGCTCGACCCTCCGGTCAAAGTTTTCCTGTGTGCCAAACGCCGGGCCCAGCGCCACGACGTTGCCCTTGGTCACGGCATCCATGGACGCCTTCGTCGCGCGCGGGTCACCCACCGCAAGCGGCATCACGGTCGCGCCCGCGGCGCGTGCCGTGGCAATATCTGCCAATCCGGCCTCCGCCGTAACGAGCGCCGTGACGTCACGCGTCTTCGGCGGCGTCATGCCAGCGACGGTCTGCATATCCCCGAAAGGATCGCTTGCCGATGCCCCCTTCTCCAAAGCCTCCGCATTCTCATAGGTCCCCACGTTCCCGGCCGTGTATACCTTGGTCACGCCGAGTTTCTCCAGCTGCGCCGCGGTATCCGCGCCATCGAAAAACATGGGGATGCCCTTGTCGACTGCGGTCTCGGCGCCGACGAGCGCATGGTCTTTATCCGTGACGACGGCCTCCTCCGTAGCATCGAAGAAAGAAGACGCGTCGGCCATCACCGTGGGCGCGCTCGGCGCGGTGGTCTCCTGAGACGGCTGCGTTTCAGGCGTGCTGGAGCAGCTGCCGAGAGCGAGGGCACTCGCGGCGAGGACGGCGGCCGAAAATGTACGAAGGGAGCGCACTGTAGTCATTGGCCTAATGCTACAGGGCGCTCCCAGGAATGTGGTCTAGACTGCGGCGGCGATTCGGTCGCCCACCTCAGTCGTACGAATGGGGGCATCGCCGCGGGCGGAGACGTCCTCGGCAACCGCCTTCTCAATGCGCTGCGCGCCCGCCTCGTCACCCAGGTGGCGCAGCAGCATAGCGCCCGACAGGATGGCGGCAGTCGGGTCCGCAATGCCCTGGCCCGCAATATCCGGGGCCGAGCCGTGGACGGGCTCGAACATGGACGGGTTGGTGCCGGAGGCATCGATATTGCCGGAGGCCGCTAGGCCGATGCCGCCGGTCACGGCGCCAGCAAGGTCCGTCAAAATGTCGCCAAAAAGGTTGTCGGTAACGATGACGTCGTAGCGGGACGGGTCCGTGACTATGTAGATGGTCGCGGCATCAATGTGGTTGTAGTCGACCGTCACATCCGGGAATTCCTGTGCGACCTCGTCGACGGTGCGCTGCCACAGCGAACCGGCGTTGACGAGCACATTCGTCTTGTGCACGAGCGTGACGTGCTTGCGGCGCTTCTGGGCGCGCGCAAAGGCATCACGCACGACGCGCTCGACTCCGAAGCGGGTGTTTTGGGAGACCTCGGAAGCGACCTCGTGCGGGGTACCCTCCCTCAACGTGCCGCCGTTGCCACAGTAGAGGCCCTCGGTGCCCTCGCGGACGACGACGAAGTCGATGTCACCGGGATGAGCCAGCGGCGAGGTCGACGTCGGATACAGCTTGGACGGACGCAGGTTGACGTGGTGGTCAAGTGCAAAGCGCATCTTGAGCAGCAGGCCGCGTTCGAGAATGCCCGGCGGCACGGAGCCCGGGGCGCCGATGGCGCCGAGCAGAATGGCGTCATGTTCGCGCAGGGAGGCCAGATCATCCTCGGTGAGCAGTTCCCCGTTGCGCAGGTAGCGACGCGCACCGAGGTCGTACTCGGTCGTCTCGATATCGTCGCGCACGGCGCAGAGAACCTTGAGCGCTTCTGCCGTGACTTCCGGGCCGATACCGTCGCCACCAATAACCGCGAGTTTCATTTTGCGGGATTCCTTTCTCGCCTGATGGATTTTCTGGCTAGTGTAGCACGCAGAAACGGGCGCCACCATCCGGTGACGCCCGTTTCAGAGTGGGGTGTTTACTCGCTGAGCTCGAACTGGAAGGCCTCAGCCTCGAGCTTCGCCGAGATGGACTCAACGAGAGCCTCCGGGACCTCGCGATCGACGCGGAGGATGAGGACTGCGGACTCCGCAACCTTGCCCTGGGTCAGGGCAGCGGCCTGGATGTTGATCCCCTCCGCACCCAGCGCGGTACCGACGGTGCCCAGTGCGCCCGGCTTGTCCGCGTAGCGGAAGAAGATGTTGCGGCCGGTAGCGCGCATGTCGACGCCGCGGCCGTTGATACGGACGAACTTCTCGACGCCGTCGATGCCGGTAAGAGCACCAGTCAGCTGCGAGGAGTCGCCGTCGGCGGCGATGACCTTCACGCGCAGCGAGGAACGGTGGCCCTTGGACTCAGCGTTGGTGCGCACGGAGACGTCGACGCCGCGGGTCTCTGCGATCTGCATGGCGTTGACGAAGGTGACCGGCTCGGAGACGACGCGGGAGAACAGGCCGCGGACGGCGGACAGGCCCAGGGCCTCGACGTCCTCAGTGGACAGCTCGCCGCAGGCCTCGACCTCGATGGCGACCGGCGCCTTGTCGAGCAACGCACCAGCGGTGAGACCGAGCTTGCGGGCAATCTCGAGCCAGCCGGCGACCTCTTCGCCGACGCGGCCGCCCTGGACGTTGACGGCATCCGCAACGAACTCGCCGTTGAGGGCCTTGAGCACGGAGGCTGCAACGTCAGTACCGGCACGGTCCTGCGCCTCGACGGTCGACGCGCCCAGGTGCGGGGTGACCGTGACCTGCGGCAGCGCGAAGAGCGGCGAGTCGGTGCAGGGCTCGGTGGCGTAGACGTCGAAGCCAGCGCCACGGTGGCGGCCAGCCTTGATGGAGTCGGCGAGGGCCTGTTCATCGACGAGACCACCGCGGGCAGCGTTGATGAGGATCTGGCCTTCCTTCGCCTTGGCCAGCAGCTTCGCGTCGAACATGCCTGCGGTCTCCGGGGTCTTCGGCAGGTGGATGGTCACGAAGTCAGCGCGCGCCATAAGGTCTTCGAGTTCGACGAGCTCGACGCCCAGGGCGGCGGCGCGGGCCGGGTTCGCGTACGGATCGTAGGCAATGATGGTGGTCTCGAACGCGGCGAGGCGCTGCGCGAAGAGCTGGCCAATGTGGCCGAAGCCGACGATACCGACGGTCTTGCCGTAGATTTCCACGCCCTTGAAGGAGGAACGCTTCCACTCGGCACCGCGGAGGGAGGCGTCAGCCGAAGGAAGCTGACGGGCGGTGGCCATGAGCAGCGCGATGGCGTGCTCGCACGCGGAGTGGATATTGGAGGTCGGAGCGTTGACGACCATGACGCCGCGCGCGGTGGCAGCCGGGATGTCCACGTTGTCGAGACCCACGCCGGCACGGCCGACGATCTTGAGATTCGTCGCGGCGGCGAGAACTTCCTCATCGACCGTGGTGGCGGAACGGACAAGCAGCGCGTCGGCTTCCGGGACAGCGGCGAGGAGCTCGGCACGGTTGGGACCGTCGACCCAGCGGACCTCCACCCCCTCTCCCAGTGCAGTCACAGTGGACTGAGCGAGCTTGTCAGCGATGAGGACTACCGGCTTCGACATTACTTTCCTTCTTTTCCCTTGAGGGAAATGTCAGTGGGGTGTATAAGATACGCCGAATTGTAATCTATTCATGCCAGCCTTGTCCAATTCGGTCGGACAATAGGCTGGCATCACCGAAATCGCTGCCCAATGCCACCAGCGGGCCATTTTCTAGACCCGCCACCATCGCGTACGCCGCTTTCGACGCGGTCGGGTCGCCCGAGGGCATGACGCGCACGGACGCGCCAAAGGCCACGGCATTCGCGACCGCGGCAATGGGCGTCGTGGGCGTCGCGACAACAATCGGCGACATCTGGGCGTCGCGGCGCGATTGCGCAGGCAGCGGCTCGACGCGCTTGATGTCCTCGTAGCGCGTGAGCGGCTGCCACGCGGCCTTGAGCTCGATGTGCTTCGCGCTATCGAGGTTGGCAACCGCGGCGACCATGCGCTGCGGGTCCGCAATGACCTGGCTCGTGAACTCGAAGGCGGTGAACTCCCCCATCGCGCGGGTGAACCCATTGTCCTTGATGACGGTCAGGGAACCGGCCGTGTTGGACGCCAGTGGCACGTCGCCGACGAGGACGATGCGCGAGACCCCCAGCTCGTTGACGAGCCCCATGATATCCGTACGCGCGTCTTCCCCATACGTGACCATGGGTACGCGCTGAGCGACGGACAGGGACGCGGCGCGCAGCGCGGTGGCATCGGAATCTTCTGCAATGATGAGCGATTCCGAGTCTGGGAAGAAAGTGCGCACGGCGTCGACGCCCGTAGCGTCCGTGAGCACGCTGATGTGTCCCTCAAAATCCTTCGACACGAAGCCGTTGACGTTTTGTGCGCGGGCCTGCTCGAGGTTGATCTCCGAGTCCGGCAATTCCGTGATATTCGTGGGCACAGCTACGTGGGCGTCCTGTGCGCAGCCCGCGAGGAGCAGCGTGCAGGCACAGGCGGCGAGAAATCTACCGCACGAAGGCATTCGGCCCCTCATCACCGCCGCCCAGGTCGTTTTCGTTCACGTCGCGGATGACCGGCTTGCCGATGGCGTACTCGACCATGCCAATGAAACGCTCGCGGCGGTCGGCGAAGAAGCCTTTCCAATCCGAGGTGTGGAGCGTCGTCGGGTCGATCTCGTGCGAGGCGAGGACGGCGTCGAAATCAGCGTCGTCGAGGATCGACTTGGACTGCAGGCGCGGCAGGTAGCGCTGCGGCGAGCGGCCCTCGAGGACGACCTCGGTGCGCTTGCCCATGGGCGTACGGTTGAGCACGGACGCCGCGAGGACGGGATCGACGCCGTTCTTCTCGCACCAGGCGAGCGGGAAGACCGGAAAGAAACCCGGCTTGAGCTCGGAAAAGGAGTTCTTGTCGAAGACGCGGCCGGTGCGCCAATCACGGGCGCCGCGGGCCATGAGCAGCGCGTCGAGCGCCTTGAAGATGCCCGTCGTGGAATCCGCAGACAGCAGGCGGGATTCGCGGAAGTCAGTGTCACGCACGGTCTTCGGCTCTACGTCCGTGGTACCCAGCACCCAGGCGACAACCTCGTCGACGTCACGGCCGGAGCGCTGCGTCACGGCGGAAGAACCGTAGAGCTCGCCAAAGACGCCGGACCAGAACCAACGGTTGATCTTGTCCCACGCCTCTTGAGTGGACAACGCTCCGGGCTCGGAGACGAGACGCGCAAGGATGACGGACAGCGGCACGATCTGCTTGGAGAACGGCACCTGCTCGTGGCTCAAAATGCAGCGCTCGGACAGGAAGGAGGCGACCTCCGCCATGGTCACGCGCAGCGTCTTCGTCGCGTCCTTGTACTCCGGCAGGGACAGCGACAGGATGTCTTCGCGCGTGCCGGAGGCATGTCCGCGCAGCGAGGTCGCGAGCAGAGAGACGGCCGAGAGGAACTCCGTGCGTCCGATGGCGTCGAGCGCGCCGTGGCGACGCAGCAGCTTCTCGGTCTCGGCCCAGTCCTCCGCCAAGTGGAAGTTCTCGTCCTCGCTGGCGAAGACCGCGGTGAGCAGATCGAAGACATCCATCTGCAGGCCGGAGCTATTCGCCTGGGCGAAGACCTGGCCCACGCCAGCACGCTCGGTCTCGCGGGACAGGCGGATGATCGGGATATCGTAGCCTGCAAGCGGGCGGAGGATGCGGTTGTGGAACGCCACGGCGGCATCGGCAAGCTCAGCGTCGCCGGAGGCAGCCAACTCGAAGAGGGCCTTGGTGCCGTCCTCAAAGAGGAGATCGGCGACCGGAATGCAACCAGCTTCCAGCGCGGTGGCGCGGTCCGGGATGCGCTCCAGGTCCGGGCCGAAGTGCGAGCGCATCATGCCATCCTGATTCACTGCGAACACGGCCTCGTCCGGCATGAGCTCGTTGGAGACGGCCTTGCGCACGTCGACGTAGAAGGTGCGGGTGATCTTCTTATTGCGGAAGTCCTTGGTATTGACGCGGCCTTCGCCGCGGAAGCAGTGGTACAACGTGGTGAGGCGCTGCTGGCCATCGAGGAGCAACAGGCCCGGGTTCACGCCGGTATTCGGCGCACCGGTGAGCGGGCGCGGGCGGAAACGCATGGGCTCGTTACGAGTATCGAGCACCATGAGCGCGCCCACCGGGTAACCGCGCAGGACGGTGACGATGAGCGAGCGGATGCGATCTTCATCCCAGGCGTAGTGACGCTGGAAATCGGGCAACTGAATATCGCCGCGCTCGATGCGGGCGAACAGGTCGGTGAGATCAAAGCTTGGCGTTGTAAAACCCATGTGCCCGAGGGTACCCCGCAAAGGGAACACCCGCCCGCATAAAAGCGATCCCAGGGCATATCTCACACAAACGGAGCCAAAAGCAGGCATGCAAAAGCCCTCCCGCGTGTATCGCAGGAGGGCTTGAGTGCGAAGAGCTTAAGCGGTCTGCTCGCGAGCGTCGACCTTGACCCAGCTCATCATGTCGCGAAGCGTGGAGCCAGTCTTCTCAATCGGGTGGCTGGAGACCTCGGCGCGCATGCCCTCGAGCTCCTTGTTGCCACCCTCAACGTTGGCGACGAGGCGCTTGACGAAGGTGCCGTCCTGGATGTCCTTGAGAACGTCCTTCATGCGAGCCTTGACAGAGTCATCGATGATGCGCGGGCCGGAGACGTAGCCACCGAACTCAGCGGTATCAGAGATGGAGTAGTTCATATTGGCCAGGCCGCCCTCGAAGATGAGGTCGACGATGAGCTTCATCTCGTGCAGGCACTCGAAGTAGGCCATCTCCGGCTCGTAGCCAGCCTCAACGAGGGTCTCGAAGCCGCCCATGATGAGGTACTCCAGGCCACCACAGAGGACAACCTGCTCGCCGAAGAGGTCAGTCTCGGTCTCCGCCTTGAAGGTGGTGGGGATGACGCCGGCGCGGGCGCCACCGATAGCAGCGGCGTAGGACAGGGACAGGTCGTGGCCCTCCCCCTTCGGGTCCTGCGCAGTGGCGATGAGGCAAGGAACACCCTTGCCGTCGACAAACTGGCGACGGACGAGGTGGCCCGGACCCTTCGGCGCAACCATGCCAACGGTGATGTCAGCAGCCGGCTTGATGAGCTCGAAGTGGATATTAAGGCCGTGGCCGAAGAACAGGGCGTTGCCTGCCTCCAGGTTGGGCTCAATGTCCTCGGTGAAGATCTGCGCCTGGGACGTATCCGGAGCCAGCAGCATGACGACGTCGGCCCACTTGGCGGCCTCCGCGTTGGTGAGGACCTTGAAGCCGGCCTCTTCGGCCTTCACGCGAGACTTGGAGCCTTCACGCAGACCGACAGCAACCTCAACGCCAGAGTCGCGCAGGTTCTGCGCGTGCGCGTGGCCCTGGGAGCCGTAGCCGATGATGGCGACCTTGCGGCCCTGGATGATGGACAGATCTGCATCTGCGTCGTAGAACGTCTCAATTGCCATGAGTGTCAATCCTTACTGTTGGTTCGTGCGAGTGCTTTCTTTATTTCTAGCACACGATAGAAGAAAAGTGTTCATTATCTGAGACAAATTTTTCAGTTTGTCTCAATTGGCGGGAAATTTGGGGTTATTTCGTGGGCGCCATCGACTTCGGACCGCGGCCCAATGCGACGCGACCGGACTGAATGAGCTCGCGAATACCAAAGGGCTCGAGCACATCCAGCAGCGCACGCAGCTTGCCCGGGGTGCCCGTCGCCTCGATGACGACAGACTCGGGAGCGACGTCAACAACGCGAGCACGGAAGATGTCGACCGCACCGACGACCTGCGCGCGGTTGTCGTTATTAGCCGAGACCTTCACGAGCATGATCGCGCGCGAAATAGTGGTCTCCTCATCGAGCTCTACGACCTTGAGGACGTGGATGAGCTTGTTGAGCTGCTTGGTCACCTGCTCCGTCACGATGTCATTCGCATCGACGACGATGGTGAGGCGGTTGATGCCCTCCACCTCCGTCTTCGCTGACACAAGCGAGATGAGGTTGTAGCCGCGACGAGAGAACATGCCGGTGACGCGGGAGATGATGCCTTCCACGTCCTGCACGAGGACGGAGAGGGTGTGGCGAGTGATATCGGTTGCTGCCATGGTATTTAAGCCTCCTCCAGGGCCTCGTGGATGTCGGCGGGTTCTTCCGCCGCGGACGTGTTGTCATCAAAGAGCGGTCGCAGACCCAGCGCGTACTGAATCTCCTCGTTCGAAGCTCCACCCGCAATCATCGGCCACACCTGAGCGTCCTCGCCGACAATGAAGTCGATGACAACGGGGCGGTCATTGATGGCGCGGGCGCGCTCAATAGCGGGCACGACCTCGTCCTCAGTAGTCACGCGAATCGCCTCGCAGCCCAAAGCTTCCGTCAACTTCACAAAATCCGGCAGGTAATGGTCGGCCTCGCGCAGCTTGGTATGCGAGTAGTGCTCGTCGAAGAAGAGGGTTTGCCACTGGCGGACCATACCCAAGTTGCCGTTATTAATCACGGCAACCTTGAGCGGGAAGCCTTCCACCGCGGCGGTGGCCAGCTCTTGGTTCGTCATCTGGAAGCAGCCGTCGCCATCGATCGCCCAGACTTCCTTCTCCGGCATGGCGGCCTTGGCGCCCAGTGCCGCCGGGATGGAGTAACCCATCGTGCCCGCGCCGCCCGAGTTGATCCACGTGCGAGGATTCTCGAAGTCGATGAACTGCGCCGACCACATCTGGTGCTGGCCCACGCCAGCGACGTAGATAGCCTCCGGTCCGACGGTCTCCGAGAGCTTCTCCAGGACGAACTGCGGGTTAAGCTTGCCGTCCGCGGTGGGCTTCCAGCCGCGCGGGAAACGCTCCTTCATATCCTCCAGGTACGCAATCCAATCCTCGATGTCCGGCGGATTGAGCTTCGCCTTGCCCTGGTACGTCTTCGTCAACTGGAGCAGAACCTCGCGGGCGTCGCCCACAATCGGGACCTCAACCTCGCGCAGCTTGCCCACTTCGGCTGGATCGATATCTGCCTGAATAACCTTGGCGCCCGGCGCAAAGGTGTTCAAGTCGCCCGTCACGCGGTCGTCGAAGCGCGCGCCAATCGTAATAAGAAGATCCGCACGCTGCATGGCGGCCACAGCCGGCACCGTACCGTGCATGCCTGGCATACCCATGTGCAGCGGGTGCGAGTCCGGGAAAGAACCCAGCGCCATGAGCGTCGTCACCACCGGAATGCCCGTGTACTCCGCGAACTCCAGGAGCTCGCGGTGCGCATTGGCCTTAATGACGCCGCCGCCCACGTACAGCACCGGACGCTCGGACTTCGCGATGAGTTTTACCGCCGAAGAAATCTGACGCGGGTGCGGCGTCGTGGTCGGCTTGTAGCCCGGCAAGTCCAGCTGCGGCGGGTAGGAATAATCGAGGTAGCCGTTTTGGACGTCTTTGGGAATGTCGACGAGGACAGGACCCGGACGCCCCGTGGAGGCAAGATGGAAGGCCGCGACGATTGCTTCCGGGATCTCCTGCGGATCCGTGACAATGAAATTGTGCTTCGTAATCGGCATGGTCACGCCACGGATATCCGCCTCCTGGAAGGCGTCCGTACCCAACAGGCTCGAGCCCACCTGTCCGGTAATGGCGACGATGGGAACGGAGTCTAGGTTCGCGTCCGCAATCGGGGTCACAAGGTTGGTCGCGCCTGGGCCGGAGGTCGCAATGCACACGCCCACCTTGCCGGAGGCCTGTGCATAGCCTTCCGCCGCGTGGCCCGCGCCCTGCTCGTGGCGGACGAGCACGTGACGCAGCTTCGTAGAGGCATAGAGGGCATCGTACAGCGGCAACACGGCGCCGCCCGGAATGCCGAATACAAGGTCAGTGCCCAAATCTTCGAGGGTGCGGACGATGGCCTGCGCGCCAGTCATGCGCTCGGTGCCCTTCTTGGCGCCGGACGTCGACTTGGCGAGCGAAGCCGGGGTCGGCGACGGTGATGCTGCCACGGTCAATTACTCCTTGGGGTCAAAGCTTGTTTATTTTTACGGTGCCGCGGGTGTGGCGCCGTGCGATCTGTGAAGGATGAAGGTGGTCCTCCAACAACAAAGCCCCCGTCTCAGTTGCGGTGTGTGCAACTGGCGAGGGCGCTTGCTCTAATCAACGACAACTTATGCCGTTGCGGCAGGCGCCGCGTCCGGTACTACAAGCTGAAGTCGAATAATGATCATGGTTTCTATCTTACACTCGATAGGCTATCCCGCCACTTGATACCCCCATTTCACATATTGAAACAATCATCTCACGAGGTGAGCCGGATTTCTCACACTCGGACGGTCGCCCCCGTTACGCACCTCCCCGCCGTGTCCACTAGTGTCTATTGACATGAATGCGCACACCTTCAGGCCGGATCGCACCCATATCCTCGCCATTGTGCTCATTGCGATGATCGCCATCATCGGCATCGCGTGGGCACCACTCAAACTCGGTTGGCTGTTGATCTTCCCCGTCCTGTGGATCTGGTGGGTACTCAAAGCCCGCACCACGGTCTCCGAAGACGGCATTGATATTGGCTACGCCTTCCGCGGCAACGTGCACCTCGACTGGGATAACTTCCGCGGCATCGGTTTCAAAGGTTCCCGCACATTCGCTTCCGATGCCGCCGGCAAGGACCACAGCCTGCCCGGCGTCACGTTCAACTCGCTGCCCCAGCTTTCCGATGCCTCCCGCGGCCGCATCCCCGACGCTCTCACCGCCGGCCGGTACGCCGCCGAGGAAAAGGTCGTCATCATCCACCGCGACGGCGAGCAGATTCTTCTCACCAAGGAAGAATTCGCCGACTACAAGCGCACTCACCCCGACGCTTAAACTCACCCGAACATAAACAAGGACTCCCCATGTTTCCCCTGCGCTCCAAAGTAACCACCGTCGGCCGCCAGGCCTCCGGCGCCCGCGCCCTGTGGCGCGCCACCGGCACCAAGGAACACGAGTTTGGCAAGCCGATCGTCGCCATCGCCAACTCCTACACCCAGTTCGTTCCGGGCCACGTCCACCTCAAAAACGTCGGCGACATCGTGGCCGAGGCCGTCCGCGCCGCGGGCGGCGTGCCCAAGGAATTCAACACCATCGCCGTTGATGACGGCATCGCCATGGGACACCAGGGCATGCTCTACTCGCTGCCGTCGCGCGAGATCATCTCCGACTCCATTGAGTACATGGTCAACGCGCACACTGCCGATGCCCTCGTATGTATCTCCAACTGCGACAAGATCACCCCGGGCATGCTCAACGCAGCACTCCGCCTCAACATCCCCACCATCTTCGTCTCCGGCGGCCCGATGGAAGCCGGCAAGGCCGTCGTCGTCGACGGCGTGGCACATGCACCCACCGACCTCATCACCGCCATCAACGCGACCGCCAACGAGCAGGTCTCCGACGAGGGGCTGACCGCCATCGAGGCAGCCGCCTGCCCGACCTGTGGCTCCTGCTCCGGTATGTTTACCGCGAACTCGATGAACTGCCTCACCGAGGCCCTCGGCCTCTCCCTGCCGGGCAACGGCACCACGCTGGCCACCCACACCGCTCGCCGTTCGCTTTTTGAGAAGGCCGGCGCCACCATCATGGATCTGTGCCAGCGCTACTACGGTGAGGAAGACGAGTCCGTCCTGCCGCGCAATATCGCGACGAAGGAAGCCTTCACCAACGCCATGGCGCTCGACATGGCCATGGGTGGTTCTACCAACACCATCCTCCACACGCTTGCCGCCGCCCAGGAGGGCGAGGTCGACTTCACCCTCGAGGACATCAACAACCTGTCCTACAAGGTGCCGTGTATCTCCAAGGTGGCTCCCAACGGCAACTACCACATCGAGGACGTCCACCGTGCCGGCGGCATCCCCGCCATCCTCGGCGAGCTGCGCCGCGGCGGCTTCATCGACGAGTCCGTCCACACCGTCGCCTACGACACGGTCGACGGCTGGCTCAACGACTGGGACATCCGTGGCGGCAAGGCCATCGATGAAGCCACCGAGCTCTTCCATGCAGCCCCTGGCGGCGTGCGCACCACCGAGCCCTTTTCCCAGTCCTCCCAGTGGGAGACCCTCGACACCGACGCGGAGAACGGCTGCATCCACTCCGTGGACCACTCTTTCTCCTCCGACGGCGGCCTCGTTGTCCTGCGTGGCAACTTGGCCCCCAATGGCGCCATCGTCAAGGCCGCCGGCGTCGACGAGGAACTGTGGACGTTCTCCGGTCCTGCCCGCGTGGTCGAGTCCCAGGAAGAAGCCGTCTCCATCATCTTGAAGCACGAGGTCCAGCCGGGCGACGTCATCGTCATCCGCTACGAGGGCCCGTCCGGCGGCCCGGGCATGCAGGAAATGCTCCACCCGACCTCCTTCCTCAAAGGCTCGGGCCTGGGCAAGGCTTGCGCGCTTATCACGGATGGCCGTTTCTCCGGCGGTACCTCCGGCCTGTCCATCGGCCACATCTCCCCGGAAGCCGCCCACGGCGGACTCATCGGCCTGGTCGAAAATGGCGACACCATCACCATCGACATCCACGAGCGCACACTCACCCTCGAGGTCGATGAGACCGTCATCGCGGATCGTCGCAACGCCCAGGAGTCCCGCGAGAACCCCTGGACTCCGGTCAACCGCAACCGCCAGGTGACCAAGGCGCTGCGCGCCTACGCCAACATGGCGACCTCCGCTGACCGCGGCGCCGTCCGCGTTGTCGACGGCTTCGTCAACTAGGCATATCGACCCTCCTGTTGCCCCGACAGGAGGGCTTCGCCGTTTTCACGCGCGGATGGCCTAGAGTTATCTAGCGATGAAACTGCTTGAGAATCCCGCCTTCCGCCTCACCCTCGCCGTCCTCGGCGCGCTGGGTGGCCTCGCCACCATCATTCAGCACGTCCTCGTGACGGACTTCCCGGTGGACATGATCATCTACCGCGAAGGTGTGAAGGCCTTCCTCGACGGCCGGTCCGTCTACGCGGAACCCATGATGGCTGGCGACCTCAAGCTGCCATTTATTTACCCGCCCTTCGGCGCACTGTTCATGGTGCCGCTCACCATCTTCTCCGGCATTACGGATTCGATGGCCGGCGACATCATGATCGTCATCTCAGACCTCGCGATCCTCGCCTGCCTCTTCGGTATCTTCCGCGCCGTGACGAAGCGCAGCGACATCTGGTGGGCCATCCTGCCCGTCTGGGCCCTAGCCCTTAACTTTGAGCCCGTCCGCCTCAACGATGGCTTCGCCCAAATCAACATCGTGGTCATGGCGCTCGTCGTCGCCGATCTTGTTCCCCGCAAGCGCTTTCTCCCCCAAGGCTGGCTCATCGGCGTCGCTGCCGCTATCAAGATCACGCCGCTGGCCATCCTGCTCTACTTCCTGGTCCGCAAGGAATGGAAGCCCATCCTCACCGCAGCCGCATCGGCCGTCATCGCAACGCTGCTCGCCGCCGCGGTGCGCTGGCAGGTTTTCGTCGAGTTCTTCTCCACCAAACTGCTGCAGATGGGCTCCGGCGGCGACTTTGGTGTGGGCACGGACTACCAGTCCAACTCCTCGCTCAAGGCCGTCATCCAGCGTCTATTTACCTCCAAAGAGGCCGCCGAGGCCCACGGCACGCTTATCAACCTCCTGTGGCTCGCCGCGGCGCTGCTCACCGTCGTCCTCGGTGCGCTGCTCATCCGCCGCCTCGTCCACCGCGGCTGGGACACCGAAGCCTGGATGACCGCCGCCGTCGTCATGCTGCTCATCTCCCCCGTCTCCTGGTCCCACCACTGGGTCTGGCTCGCGCTCATCATCCCGGTACTCATCTACCGCGTCTTTGAAACCCGTACGTGGCTTACCGGCGGACTCATGGCCGTCCTCGTCGCCTGGGCCGCTATGCTGCTCACCGTCCCGCCCAAGTGGTGGTTCGGCGACCAAATCGACGTCTACGGCATGCCCTTCTTCCAGAAGTTCCTCGTCGATGACTTCGTGTGGCTGGCCGTTATCGCTTTCACGCTCTTCGCTCTGTGCTTCGCCCGCACTCAGTCCCCGACCACCTCGCGCAGCGCCGCCAAGTGACCCTCGAACGCCGACTTTCCGGCCGTGGTGAGCATGACCCACACGGTGTCCTTGCCGCGCGAGGAGCCATACTCACGAAAGCGTGAGACATAACCATGTTCCTCGAGCGTGCCCAGCTGCTTGGACAGCGTCGCATCCGAGAGCCCTACCTCGTCACGCAGCGCCGCAAACTTCATCTCCTTGCGGACCTGCCCCTCAACCGCCCCAAACGCGTTGAGCGCCGCGCAGATTTTGAAGCGATTGAGCGGGTGAATGACCGGATCAAGCGCCGCCATCACTGCACTCCCGGGTTCATCAACGCGCCACTGCGGAGCATCCAGGCACTATGCGCCGTAGCGCACGCCCCGAAGAGAACGCACGGCCACACCGGCATGGGATCAAAGAAATTATTGATGAGGTCGACGAACAACGGCCACAACATGAAGCTGAGGGCCGCGTAGAAACTCTTGCTCACCTTCGGCTGCGTAAACGGATCCTGGCGCATAGCCGGGCGCACCTTGGACAGACGGGCAATCTGCCACGCCAGGACGCAGAGAACTACGAACAACCCTCCCATCGTGAGAAAGCTCTGCCACCCTCCTCGGTTCAGTGCAAGAACGAAAATGGAAACGCCGTAGACAAGGCCAAAGAGCACCGCCATCCACACCGGCGCGGCGGTCGTCCGATGTGCCTTTTCCTGAACTCCGGCCTGGTATCCCAGGGCCTCACGAACTTCATCGTTCATCATTCCTCCTTGTTTTCCTCTATGGAAACTGTTTCATTTTCCGCTCTGGAAAGCAAGGGGTTATTAGCCGAAACCCCCGAATAAGGTCGAGAATTTTCAATTTTTCGCCGCTTATTCGGACGTTGTGGCTAAACAAGACAAAGCAAAAGCCCGCCGCAGCGAACTGCGACGGGCCGTGAAAGGAACACGGCCAAGCTTTTAGCTCAGCGGATTAACGCCGGCACCGAACCACCAGGCGACGACGAGGATAGCGATACCAATGACGACGAAGATCCAGGACGAGGCCAGCGGGCGGCGAGCCCAGGAGCGACCAAAGTCGAAGGAGATAACGCCCGGGCCAGTGAACTGCAGGGCGAAGGCTACCAGGAAGAGGACGATGGACAGCCACATGGCGTCCGGCCAATTGAACAGGTTGAGTCCAGCGCTCGACTGCGTGAGCTCATGAATGACAGTAAAGCCGGTGACAACCAGGCCCAGCATGGATGCCAGCGGGGTGACCAGGCCGAGCAGCAGGAAGACGCCAGCGATGAGCTGGAGCGTCGGCACCGCGATAGCGAGGACCTGCGGCAGGGCGTAGCCAGCAAACGAGGTCTCCAGCTCGGAGAGCCCCTGGGCTTCGCCGAGGCCGAAGAAGGTGCCAACACCGGCGACGATGAGGTACAGGGCCAGCGCGATACGGACGAAGAGGAGGCCGAAGTCGAGGGTGCCGCGGCGGGGGTCAGCCTTCCACTGCTCACGCTTGGCGCGGGCATCGGCAGCTTTTTGCTCCTCCGGGGTCGGGCCCTCTTCCGCCTCAGCGACGGCGACGGGCGCGGCGTTCGTATTCGGGTCGAAGTGCTGGGTAGGGGCAGCCATGTCGACCGTCTCATTGCGCACCTCAACGGGCTTGGAGTAATCCTCGGAAGTCTGCGCGAACTGCGTGGTCTCCGCCTGGGGCTCCTTCTGTGCGGCCGAGTCAAAGCTAATGGTCTCCGGCGAGCCACCCACCTGCTGGGGCTGGGCGCGGTCGCCGAAAGACGTGCTCGCAGGCGAGGAGCCGGTGCTCGGGTTGTAGGTCGGAACGTCGACGTCGTCGAAGTCGCGTGCGTTATCGGGCCTGTTTTTGTCGGTCATACTCTCCGAATGTAGAGCAGTTCCTGGGAGTTTGCCGTGGGGCGCGCCGATTGTTACCGAGGCGTTGTTTTTGCACTACGGGAAAACTCGGACTATTCTAAGGTTCAATATTTTGTTGACACGTTCACAACTTTGGGCACAACTTTAAGGCAGGGACCCGCAATGGCCACTCAGGAGACCGCAACGGATTGGGCCGGCGACGCGCACAATGCCTCTCCGGACGGCGAATTCGTCCGCGACACCACCTACATCGAAGACCGCATCTCCCCCAGCGTCTCCGAGCCGACCGCACAGGACGACGGCACATTCTTCTGGCCCATGGAAGCCGGCCGCTACCGCCTCGTCGCGGCACGCGCCTGCCCGTGGGCACACCGCGCCGTCATCACCCGTCGTCTCATGGGTCTCGAGGACACGCTCTCACTCGGTCTGGCTGGCCCGACGCACGACGTGCGCTCCTGGACCTTCGATCTGGATCCCGGCGAGGTCGATCCGGTACTCGGTACGAAGCGCCTTCAGGAGGCCTACTTCAACCGCTTCCCCAACTACCCGCGCGGCATCACGGTGCCAGCCATCGTGGAGGAATCCACGAAGCGCGTGGTGACAAACTCGTACAACACGATCGTCCGCGACTTCATCACGGAGTGGACCGATTTCCAGCGCGCGGGCGCGCCGGATCTCTACCCAGCTCAGCACGCCGAGGAGATGGAAAAGCTCAACGAGTACATCTTCCACAACATCAATAACGGCGTGTACCGCGCTGGTTTCGCGGGTTCCCAAGAGGCCTATGAGAAGGCCTACAACCAACTCTGGGAGGCGCTCGACTTCGTTGAGGAGCGCCTGGGCACGCAGCGCTACATGGTGGGCGACCACATCACGGAGACGGATATCCGTCTCTTTGTCACCCTCATCCGCTTCGATCCGGTCTACTACGGACACTTCAAATGTTCACGCGAGAAGACGGCAGAAATGCCGAATATCCGCGGCTATCTGCAGGAGCTGTTCCAAATCCCGGGCTTCGGCGACACCACCGACTTCACCGAGATCAAGCAGCATTACTACATGGTGCACACGGAGATTAACCCCACCAAGATCGTGCCCGTTGGTCCGGACATGTCCTGGCTGGCGCAGCCGCACGACCGCGACCGCTTCGGCGGTGCCCCGTTCGCTGAGGGCACCACGTTGCCCGGCGCGCTTCCCGCCGGCGAGCACATCAAGAACCCGGAGCAGTTCCAGATTGATCTCTTCGGTCCCGCCGTCGCAGGCAAGTAACGCCTAACGCAGTTCTGCCGCAGCCTCGTGCACAAACTCGGTGAGCTTATCGAGCATCTCCGAGTCCAAGCGCCAGCGCTGCCACCACAATTCCAGGTCGAGATGCACGTTGTCGAGGACGACGAGCTCGCCGCTTTCTAGAAGCGCCTCGGCCTGGATTTCTGGGATCATGCCCCAGCCCAAGCCAACCCGCACGGCTTCGTTGTAGGCATCGATGGCGGGCACAAAGTTACGCCGCCCGCGCATCTCCCGCAGCTCCAGACCCAACCCCCGGAGCGTCGATTTCAGCACGGGATCCTGCTTGCTGTAGAGCACCATCGGCATTTCTTCCCACGGCCCCACCAGCAGGTCCGGCGAGGCCATCGCGTAGTAGCGCATGGTCCCCAGCCGCGACGCCTCGCAGCCTGCGACCGGAGTATGTTCACTCGTCACGGCACCCAGCACGTCGCCGCGGCGCAGCATGCCCAGCGTTTCCGTCTCGTCTTCCACGCGCAACCGCAGCGTCGCACCGTCCAGCCCTGCCACCTTCCCGATGACCGGTTGAAACCACGAATGCAGACTGTCTGCGTTAACCCCCACCGACAACGGAATAGAACGCACACGCGCATCAAGCTGCGCTTGCGCCTCCGCTTGGACCAGCGCGATCCGTCGCGCGGTCTGCACGATGACTTCGCCCACCTCTGTGGGTTCGACCGGCGTCGTGCGCCGCAGCAGCACGCGTCCTGTATCGGATTCCAACGCCTTGATGCGCTGGCTTACCGCCGAGGGTGAAATCCCCAGCACCGCCGCCGCCACTTCAAAACTGCCTTCTTCCACGATGGCAAGCAGCGTATCCATCTGTACCTGGTTCATGAAGCTCATCTTAATCGAATGAAGAAGATGTAAATGGACTTCATATAACCCCCGTACTACTTTTCAAAGCATGTCAATCCTCGTCGCCGGTTTCGTCCTCGGTCTGTCGCTTATCGTCGCCATCGGTCCCCAGAATGCCTACATCATCAAGATGGGCATTAAACGCAACCATATCGGCGCGATTGTGCTGGCCTGCGCACTCTCCGACGTCATCCTCATCCTCGCCGGCACCGCCGGCGTGGGTTACCTCGTGGACCGCCACCCCATGGTCCTCACAGTCCTCAAGTACGCCGGCGTTATCTACCTCGCCTATTTCACGTACCTCTGCTTCCGCGACGCCTTCAAGCCCCAGGGCGAAGCCCTGGTCATTGAGCACACCGAGCCTTCCGATGCCCCCTCCACCTCCCCCAATTCTTCCTCCGCCGTCCAGACCCTGGTGCGCTCCGCTCCGGCTGCGACCTGGGTCAAGCCGGTCCTCGGCGCCATGGCGCTCACGTGGCTCAACCCCGCAGCCTATGTGGACACGCTCGTCATGCTCGGCGGTATCGCCAACCAATACGGCGAACAAGGCCGCTGGGTCTTCGCCGCCGGCTCCATCTGCGCGTCCTTCTGCTGGTTCCCCCTGGTCGGCTTCGGCTCCCAGCGCTTCGCCCACGTCCTTGCCCGCCCCAACGTGTGGCGCGGCATCAACTTCGCGATTGGCTGCGTCATGACGGGACTCACCCTTAAGCTACTGCTGCACTAAGCCCATAAACAAAGAGAACAGCCCCGTCATGCGCGATCGAGCGTGTGCATGAGGCGGGGACTGTTTTTATGTTTCGAATATATCGCACAAACGGCGGGCTGCTTAGTTCTCGTCGTTCGTTACGAGAGCCGAATCGATGGCCTCGAGCTCAGCGTCGCTGAAGTCGAGGTTGTCGAGTGCGTGCAGGTTCGACTCGAGTTGGGCGACGCTCGAGGCACCGTTGACGACCGAGGTGACGGTCTGTTCGCCGCGGTCGCGCAAAATCCAGGCCAGTGCCATTTGTGCCAACGTTTGGTCGCGTTCACCTGCAATGTCGTTGAGTGCACGCAGGGAGGCTAAGGCGGCATCGGAAAGCCAGTCTGCGTCAAGCGCACCGTTGCCGGGAGCGCGGGCGATGCGGGAGTCCGCGGGGATGCCGTCGAGGTAGCGATCCGTGAGACGACCCTGCGCCAGTGGCGAATAGCAGATAACGCCCAAGCCTGCGTCCGCGGCGACCTCGAGGAGGCTATCGCCTTCGTCACCCGGCTCTTCCACCCAGCGGTCGAGCATGTTGTAGCGCGGCTGGTGGATAAGGAGCGGGCACCCTTCCTCCTCCATGAAGTCCGCGGCCTCGGCCGTGAGGTCCGCGCCGTAGTTGGAGATTCCGACGTAGAGGGCCTTGCCCGCCGCCACGATGTCGCGCAGGGCGCCGAGAGACTCCTCGAGTGGGGTCTCGGGGTCCGGGCAGTGGTGGTAGAAGATGTCCACGTAGTCGAGGCCCAAGCGGCGCAGCGAGGCGTCGAGGGAGCTCACGAGGTACTTGCGCGAACCGCCTGTGCCGTAGGGCGAGGGGTTCATCTCGAAGCCCGCCTTGGTAGAAATAATCATCTCGTCACGGTGGCTCTGGAAGTCCCTGGCGAAGTGGCGTCCGAAGTTCTCTTCGGCGGCGCCGGGACCCGGACCGTAGTTATTCGCAAGGTCGAAGTGCGTGATGCCGTGGTCGAAGGCCGCGCGAAGGATGGCGGCTTGGGCGTGGAAGGTGGTGTCGTGGCCGAAGTTGTGCCACAGGCCTAAAGACAAAGCCGGGAGTTTGAGGCCGGAGGAGCCAACCCGGCGGTAGGTCATGTCGTCATAGCGGTGGGCGGCGGGTGTGTAGTCATCCATGCTGCCCATTGTGCCCTTGAAACAGAAACGGCCGCAGGGTCCCTGCGGCCGGATTCTTTGTTTTACTTGGAGAGCGTGGGGCCTTCCTCAATGTTTTTGACGGTGTCCTCGAGGAACTCCGCGATTTCTTCGTCGGAACGTCCTTCCTCAACGCCGTCGAGCCCGGTGTAATCCGTGACATCATGGGCATCCTCGTCGAAATCGTCGAGGGAGAAATCAACGTCGTCATCGGCATCGAGCTTCTCCGTCACCTCGGTGACGAGTTCTTCGTAAAGGGCCTCGTCCTCCATGTTGGAGTCGACGACGTGCTGACCGATTTCCTCGTCGAACTTCTCGTCATACGCCTTGTCCGGGTGCAGCTTGAGCGCGAGCAGCGCGCGAATGCGGTCGCGGCGAATGGACTCGTCCTGAATCTTGGACAGGCCACGCAACCACGCGGCCACGAGGACGACAACCATGACGATGCCCAAGTAACCGAGGACCGGGTACACGGAGCCCATGAGCTCCTTGAAGCCGACGAAGGAGAAGGCAAAGCCAACCAGCGTGCCCACGATAAAGACCGGACGGTAGAGGTGCGGGCGCGTGGAGGTCAGGCGCTTGCCCAGCGCGTAGAACATGCCGATGGCCGTGTTGAAAATCATAAGGTAGATGGTGATGGCCATGAGCAGACCCAGCGTGGGGTTGATCTCATTGACGAGGGTGAGCATCGGGATATCCGAGCCCGCGGCGTCCGGACGCATGAGCAGCACGAAGCCGGCGATGCCCATGAGGATCGCGTAGGAGATGCCGCCAATCAGGCCGCCCCAGCCTGCCTCGCGCGGACTGATGTTGTCGCCGCCAATGACGAGAGACATGGACACAGCGAGGATGAGCGCAAGACCGCAGTAATTGAGCGAGGACACCAGCCAGTTGTTAATGGGGCTTTCCGTCTGGGCTGCGATATTCATCGACTCGACCGGATCGGCCGGCATATTCAGAAGGGCGTGGATTCCTACGCCGACAACCGCGATGATGATGAGCGGGGTAATCGCACCGATAACCTGCGAGACCTTGTCAACGTCGAGCATGCCCGCGACAAGGACGAGGACGACCATGATAGCCGAGCCTATCCACGCGGAAATGCCGAATTGCTGGGACAGGTTTGAGCCCGCGCCGGCGAGCATGACCAAGCCGACGGCGAACAGCGTGAAGATGACGCAGACGTCAAGGAACCGCGAGATAAACGGGTGCGTGACGTGACGGAATACGTCCGAGTGCGCCGAGGCATGGAAGTACGAACCCAGCTGGAGGAACACCGTGCCGGACAAGGCCATGATGAGGCCTGCGACGATGATGCCCCACACGCCGCTCACACCAAAGGACGTGAAGTACTGGACCACCTCCTGTCCCGTGGCGAATCCAGCGCCGACGAGCAAGCCGATGAATGATAAAGCGATACCGATTGTCTTGTTAAAAGACACGTTTTCCTTTGGTTGACAGCAGTTCTCCATGCGCTCACGCCGCACCCCTCGGCGGAAGGCAATCGCTACCCATAATACCCCCGGCTACTCCCCCGGCGCCGTTTGTGGAATGGTGAGATTTCCTGCATCTATGCTCTTGCGTGGGGTAGACCAGGATTCTTTGGCCTGGATGAGGTGGCGGGCTTTAATCAATTCAGGCCACGATCGACGGCCGAAACAATAAGAACCCACAGCCAGCTTTCAGTCGTGCGCTCGTTGCCTCCTTGGCTTTGGGTTTATGGTGCCTCGGGCCTTCTCTCGACGTCCAAAGCGCCATAAAACCAAAGCTAAGCCGACGCGGGCTGAGAGGCGCTCGAAAGCGTCGCGGACGCTGTGGCGGAAGCCCTCGACGCGAACGGTGCGTTTGGCCTTGCGCTCCTCGCGGAGTCGGCCCTTGACTTCGCGGTAGAGAGTACCCGGGCTGCGTCGACTTCCTCCGCAACCGTGGAGACGCCCCAGCGGCAGGTGTCGGTATCGAAAGCGGCGAGGGCCATCTCAGCGAGGACGGACTCCTCTGCTTTGGTGAAATCCTTGAGCTCGGCGAAAGCGTGCTCGGCCTCAGCCTCGACGTGGAGGTGTCCTTTGAGCAAGGCGCGCACCCTTCGTTCAGCACATGATGTGACAACTCCACGGTGCGTCCGGCCGAAACCGGGCATGAGCGTAGAGTTCTTAGGCGTCGAAGGTGGAGGTGTCGATGACGAAGCGGAACTTCACGTCACCTTTCACCACGCGGTCATAGGCGGCGTCGACGTCGTCCACGCCGATCTTCTCGATGACGGCGCCGATGCCGTGCTCGCCACAGAAGTCGAGCATTTCCTGGGTCTCGGCGATGCCGCCGATGTTATTGCCGGTGAGCACCTTGCCGCCGCCAATGAGACGGTTCATGTGGATGCCCATCTCCTCCGGCGGCAAGCCCACGACGGACATGATGCCGCGCGGCTTGAGCAGGCCCAAGTACTGGTCGAGCGAGTACGGCGCGGAGATAGTCGACAGGATGAGGTCGAACTCGCCGCGGTGGTTCTTGAAGAAGTCCGGATCATCGCCCGAAGCCAGAAGGCGGTTGGCACCGAGCTCCAGGGCTTCCTTTTCCTTGCGCGTCGAGCGCGAGATGACGGTGACGTCCGCACCCTTGGCAGCAGCGATCTGGACGCCCATGTGGCCGAGGCCACCTAGGCCGACGATGGCGACCTTCTGATCGGGCTTGATGTCCCAACGGGCCAGCGGCGAGTAGGTCGTAATACCGGCGCAGAGCAGCGGCGCCGCGTGGTCGAAGTCGATAGAGTCCGGGATGGTGCACACGAAGTTCTCATTGACAACGACCTTCTGGGCGTAGCCGCCCTGGGTAATCGTGCCGTCGACATCCTCCGAGTTATACGTGCCCACGTTGCCGTTGAGGCAGTTCTGCTCCTGCCCATTGCGGCACTGCTCGCACTCGCCACAGGAGTTGACCAAGCAGCCCACGCCGACGCGGTCGCCGACCTTGAACTTCGTTACGTCAGAACCAACGGCTTCGACGACGCCGGCGATCTCGTGGCCGACAGTAAGCGGGAAGTGCGCCTCGCCCCACTCGTTGCGAATGGTGTGGATATCAGAGTGGCAGATGCCGGCGGCCTTGATATCGATGACGACATCGTCAGCGCGCGGGTCGCGGCGCTCGATGGTCGCGACCTTAAAGGGGGCATCAGGAGAGGTCTTCTGCAGGACCTTGGTAGAAATTGTCATGCAGCCGAGCCTACAGAAATGCCCCCTGACCTCGCATAACGGAAAGTGTTTCCAATAAAAATGCCACCGCCGCAGCGGTGGCACGGGAAAGCTAAAAGCTTTAAGCCAACTTCTTCGCGATGAGCTGGTTGACCTGAGCCGGGTCAGCCTTGCCGCGCGTGGCCTTCATGACGGCACCGACGATGGCGCCGGTGACCTTCTTGTTACCAGCCTTGTACTTCTCGACGATGTCCGGGTTGGCGGCAAGTGCCTCGTCGACGGCGGCCTCGATGGCACCGTCGTCGCGGACGACCTCAAGACCGCGGGCTGCGACGACCTCGTCGACGTCGCCCTCGCCGGCAAGGACGCCGTCGACGGCCTGACGGGCCAGCTTATTGGTGAGCTTGCCCTCGTTGACAAGAGCGATGACGCGGGCAACCTGGGCCGGGGTGATGTCCAGGGCGGCGAGCTCCGTGCCGGCCTCGTTGGCCTTACCGGAGAGGTAAGAGACCCACCAGGAACGGGCCTCGTCCGGCTTCGCGCCAGACTCGGTGGTGGCGATGATGAGGTCGAGTGCACCGGCGTTAACGAGGTCGCGCATCTCCTCGTCCTTGAGGCCCCACTCTTCCTGGATGCGGGCGCGGCGGATCCACGGCATCTCCGGAAGGGTCTTGCGGACTTCCTCGACCCACTCGCGGGAGACCTTCACCGGCGGGAGATCCGGGTCATTGAAGTAGCGGTAATCCTCCGCGGTCTCCTTCGGGCGGCCCTTGGAGGTCGTGCCGTCGACCTCCTGGTAGTGGCGGGTCTCCTGGTCGATGGTGCCGCCGTCTTCGAGGACCTGTGCCTGACGCTGCATCTCGAAGCGCACGGCCTGCTCGACGGAGCGCAGCGAGTTGATGTTCTTGGTCTCGGTACGAGTACCGAACTCCTCCTGGCCGATGGGGCGCAGGGAGAGGTTGGAGTCGACACGCATGGAACCCTGGTCCATGCGGGCATCGGAGACGCCGAGGGCCGCGACGAGCTCGCGCAGGGCGCCGACGTAGGCCTTGGCGACCTCGGGGGCACGTTCGCCCGCGCCGATGATCGGCTTGGTCACGATCTCAATAAGCGGGATGCCTGCACGGTTGCAGTCCACGAGCGACGAGGTTGCACCAGAGATGCGGCCGTCCGCGCCACCGATGTGGGTGAGCTTGGAGGTGTCTTCCTCCATGTGGGCGCGCTCGATTTCCACGCGCCACTCCGTGCCGTCCTCGAGCACGACGTCAAGGTAGCCGTCGTACGCAATCGGCTCGTCGTACTGGGAGATCTGGTAGTTCTTCGGCTGGTCCGGGTAGAAATAGTTCTTGCGCGCGAAGCGGGAGGACTCTGCGATCTTGCAGTTGAGCGCCAGGCCAATCTTCATGGCTCCCTCGACGCCATCGTGGTTGACAACCGGCAACGCGCCCGGCAGACCCAGGCAGACCGGATCCACGTTGGAGTTCGGGGCCGCGTTGAAGTTCGTGGCGGAGGTAGAGAACATCTTCGTATTCGTGTTGAGCTCGACGTGGACCTCCATGCCCATCACCGGTTCAAACTTTTCGAGGACCTCGTCGTAGTCCATCAGGTCATACATCGCAGCAGTCATGGGGGCTATCTTAATACGTCGCCCGACGCGAGGCGCCATGCGGATCGAACTTCGAACACAGGTCCACTTCTCTGCTTATTCCGCTGCGTCATGTCGGCCCCCTCCGATAGTCTCATCCTCATGACGCTAAGCACAGGAAACTTCGCCGCGACGGCGAATGTGCACACCCTGACTCGTCTCAAAGACGACTCCCCTGCCTGGGCCATCTTGCGCTCGCCCCTGGCGCCGGCCATTTTATCGATCCTGGGCACCGTCTTTACTGGGGACCGGCAGCAGATCGAGGGCTCCGAGCTCGTCCATGCCATCGGCCCACTCCTCACGGACATCCGGGAACAGACCGACGCGGATCTGCCACGGTCAGCCGCGCACTACCTCACAGAGTGGGTCAAGGCGGGATGGCTCATCCGCCGCAGTCCCCAGGGTCAACGCGAGGAGATCTACGAGCTCTCCATGGATACACTCGCCGCACTGGACTACATCCAGACTCTCGCCGCGCCGACGCGCACGGTCACTAGGTCGCGTCTTGCCACGCTCATCACATCGCTGCAGTCGCTCGCCGCAGACACCGACCCGGATGAGACCACGGCCATTGCAAGGTTGGAGGAACAGCAGGCCGCGCTCCAGGCGCGCATCGACAGGATTCGCGAGCGGGGCGTCGAGGCCATCTCCGATGACGAAGCCATTGAGAAGACACGCGAAGTCCTCGGGCTGCTCGGCGACCTGCCCACTGACTTCGCACGCGTGCGCAGCGATATCGAAGGAATCGATACGAACTTGCGTCGCGCGGTAGTCGAAGAAGAACTGACTGCCTCCGAGGTGCTCGAGAACGTATTCCGCGGCGTCGACCTCATCAGCGATTCCGAAGCTGGCCGCGCGTTCAACGGCTTCTATGAACTGCTCTTCGACCGCGAACAGGGAGCCCGGCTCGACGCCACCGTGGAGGCAGTCCTCTCGCGTGACTTCATTGATTCGCTCAGCCCCACGGACCGCACGCAGCTGCGTCACCTCGTGGGCGGCCTGGAAGGCTCGGCCGTTCAGGTCCAAGACTCCATGACCAGCCTATCCCGTTCGCTGCGTCGCTTCGTCCAATCCCGCGAGGCGGCCGCACAGCAGGCCCTCGTCCAGTCCATTACGTCGGCACAACAGCTGGCATTGCGCGTCGCCCAGCATCTCACCACCGGCCGCCATCCTATGGACATCGAGCTCGAGCTCAGTGGCTTCCAACCCCGCTCGATTTCCACGTGGCATCTCCATGATCCTGCCGACTATCGAATTACCGAAGAAGTCGAAGACCACACCGTGGGCGACATCGAACTCGCCGCGATGTACGAACGCATCCGCGCCTCGGAGATCGACTGGCCGGAACTCCATGCCGCGGTCAACGACGTGCGCACCACGCATCCGTCTCCCAGCATCGCCTACGTCTTGGGCGCGCACCCGGCAACGCAAGGCCTCGCCAGCGTGGTTGGGCTCATTCGCCTAGCGGACTCCTATGGCGAGCGCGGCGAAGGCACGGAGACACTGCCGTGGACGAGTACCCAAGGCCAGCGGCTCCGCGCGCGCTTTCCCGTGTGGCGCTTTACCCAGGAACTTCCCGAACTCAACGCTTTCTATCGGCCCTCAACCCCTACAAAGGACTCTTAAACCCTCATGTCTGAGCCCCTCTACCCTGATGACACCGGCACGCTCACCGCGCCGCAACGCCGCGCTTTCCAGGAACTCCTGCGTGGCCCCTTCGTCTCCTCGCTCAAGGCGCCGGAGATTTTCGCCACCGTCTCTGATTCACGCAAGGAACTCGCCAGCCAACTCGACAATCTCTTCCTCGATCTTGTCGTCGACGATCAGGCGGGCGTCGCCTACACTCGGGCGCGCGAGACTGACGTTCCTGAGCAACGCTCCATCGTGCGCACCATGTCGCTTACCTTCATGGATACCGTCGTTCTACTCTGGCTGCGCCACGAGCTCGTGAAGACCAGCCCCAACGAGCGCACAGTCGTCGACGAAGACGATGCCTATGAAGCCACCGTCCCCTACCAGCCTTCCCGCGGCACCGACCATACCGCGCAGCGCAAGCAGTTCACCGCGACGTGGAACAAAATGAAGAACAACAGCATCGTCAACGAAACCCCGGTGGCCGGGCGCTTTGAAGTCTCCCCACTCCTGCGCATCGTCTTTTCGGCCGAACACGTCGCCCAAGTTGAACGCAGCTATCAGGACTTCCTCGCCGAGCACACCGCCGAGTCTTCCCAAGAGGAGGATGACCGTGTCTAATACCTCGCCGCTCTTCGACTCCCCCGGCGCGCCGCAGGGCCTTATCCCTGGTCAGTTCCGGCTCAGCCAGATTCAGGTCTACAACTGGGGCACATTCGACGGCCTCCACACCATCCCCATCGCCCGGGCCGGCCACCTCATCACCGGCCCGTCCGGCTCCGGCAAGTCCACGCTCATCGACGCGGTCTCCACCATCCTCGTGCCGCAGACCCAACGGCGTTTCAATGCCGCCGCAGACTCGGGCGGCTCCTCCGGCCGCAGCCTCATCACCTACTGCCGCGGCGCATGGCGGCGCGAGCATGCTGCCGATGCCGACGAGCTCACCCAATCCTTCCTGCGCACCGGCCCCACGTGGTCCGGCGTGGCGCTCACGTTCAGCACGGGCACGCACCCCGAGGCCGAGACGATCACCGCGGTGCGTCTCATGTACCTCAGCGCCAACGCGCACACCGCCTCCGACATCGTCGATCTCTACATGCTCCTGCCGCGCGAGTTCTCCCTCGCAGAAGCCAGCGATATCGCGCGTGATGGCCTCAATATCGCACACTCGAAGAAGCACTTCCCTGAGGCCTCCGCCGTCCAGCGCAATCACCCTGCGTTTATCGATGCCCTCCGCAAGAAGCTGGGCATCATCAACCGCACGGCTTTGGAGCTGCTCCATAAGACGCAGTCAACGAAGACGCTCGGTGATCTCAATCATCTCATGCGCACCTTCATGCTGCCAGAGCCTGCAACCTTCGCCCTCGCTGAGAAAGCCGTCGAGCAGTTCGCGGATCTCGAGTCGTGCTACCAGTCCGTGGAGAACGCCCGCCGCCAAATCGCCTGTCTCGTTCCCCTCCGCGACGCCCACCGCGCGCTCGAGAAAATCCAGGCTCAGATCTCCGAGATCGTCGCCGATCAACAGGGCCTAGGCTGGTACGTCGCCACGAAGCAGCTCGACTTTGCACGCGCCGAACGCGACGCCGCACAGGCAGACGCTGCCGCGGCACGTGCTCGGTGGGAGTCCATCGATGAAGAACTCACGCAGCTGCGCACCGAGCATGCGGGCGTGCACACCGCCATCCACGGCGTGGAGAATGCCGGCATTGTTCAAGCACGAACGGCACTCGAGAACCAACAAAAACACCTGCGTCACATCGAAACCGCCGCCCATCAATTCGCCGCCCTCGCGGCACTCATCCCCGCGAGTATTCCATCGACGAGCGAGGAATTCGTCAACCTCCGCCTCCAGCTCGAGGACCACATCACGGAGCTCAACACGCAACTGGAGCACCTGCGCGCTGGCCATGAGTCCGCCGTCGTCGACGTGAGCGATATCGATCGCAAGGTCAAAGCCGACGTTGCGGAACTGGGGTCCATCAAGCAATTCGGCTCCGCCATGGATCCCTCGCTCCTCAAGGCCCGCGAACTCATCGCCCAGGCCGTGGGAATCGAATCCTCACAACTGCCGTTCGTTGCCGACTGCATCCACATGGCCGACGGCAAGACCGAATGGCAGCCTGTAGCCGAACGCGTCATGCACGGCTTCGCCCGCCAGATGCTTGTCCCAGACGAGCATTATCGCGACGTCACCGCGATTATCAACGCCACGCACCTCGGCACCAAGCTCACCTACGTCCGCTTCACGGATTCCCTTGCCGCGACTCCCATCGGTGCCTTCGGCTCGAATACCCTCGGCACCACAATCACCGTGCGCTCCGCGGGTCGCTTCGCCCGCTTCCACGACTGGATTCAATCCCAGCTTTCCAGCTCGTTTGATTACCTCTGCGCCGAGGACGTCGAAGAACTCGAAAAGGCTCACCGCGCCGTCACCCGCGACGGCCTCGTCAAGTACAACGCGCACCGTCACGTCAAAGACGACCGCTACGCCATCACGGAGCGCCGCCGCTGGGTGCTCTCCGGCAACGTCGACGAGAAGATCGAGGAGCTCACCGCCTCCCTCAAGGCACTGCGCGAGGACCTGGACAAGGCCGTTCGCCGCCGTAATGATCTTGCGAAGCGTATCGACGACACCAAGAACTCTCTGACCACCGTCCGCCGTCTTCTCGAGACGGAGGACTTCGCCGCCATCGATGTTTCCCGTGCCCGCGCCGACGTGGACAAAGCCCAAGCATGGCTCGACAAACTCGTCGATGACAACACGGACCTCCGCGAGCTCCAAGAACGCGACGCGCTGCTCACAGCACGCATCGCAGGGACCGATAAACAACGCTCCGCTTTGAGGGAGACCATCGGTTCCCATAACTCACGTGCCACGGCCGCCGAGAAACAGGTCACCCGGCTTGAAAGCCACTGCGCGGATCTGACTCCCGCCAGCGAGGACGTCATTGCACGTCTCGAGAAGGCCATTGCGCAACACACGCATTCCGCTCGACCGGACAACCTCGAGCGCGTCCGCGATCTCGTCGCGGACGAGCTGGCGAGCCGTCGGCGTTCCCTCGACCAGGCTGCGCAAGGCCATGAGTCCACGGCACAGAACGCCATGTCCTTCTACGTCGCGCAGTGGCCGTCGCGCAGCGGCGATCTTCGCCCCGAGCCGGCCTACCGCGGGGACTTCCTGCGGGAGCTCGAACGCCTCGAAGGCGATGACCTTCCTCGTTTTGCCGAGCAGTTCCGCACCATGCAACAGGAACAAGCGCAGCGCAACCTCGGCCAGATCCGCAATCAGATTCAACGCGCCACCCGTGAGATTCGCACGAGCGTGGAAACCATCAACGAATCCCTGCGTGCCGTGGAGTTCTATCCCGGCACCCACCTCACCATCGAGGTCCGCGAGGCTCAACCTGCCGTCGCCAAGGACTTTGTGGATAAGCTCTCCCAGGCGCTCGACGGCATCCTCCTCGAGCAGACTCTCGAGAGCGCCGAGGAACGCTTCGCCGTCCAGCGCGAGATCATCGGATTGCTGCGCGTGAGCGACGACACCCCACCCCGGCAACGCCAGCTCCGCCTCGACACCCGCCTCCACGTCAAGTTCCTCGGCGTCGAAATCTCCAGCGACGGCACCAAGGGCGCCGTCTACGATTCAGCCGAGGGCCTCTCCGGTGGACAAGCGCAGAAGCTCTCCTCTTTCTGCCTGGCCGCCGCCCTGCGCTATCAGCTCACCGGCCAAGGATCGTCTCCTGCACAGATGAAGGCCGCGACCGTCGACCACAATGACACCGTGTACCCCAAGTACGGCACCATCATCCTCGACGAGGCCTTCGACCGCGCCGATAGCCAGTTCACCCGCGCCGCCATGGACGCCTTCCGCCAGTTCGGCTTCCACATGATCCTCGCCACCCCGGAGAAACTGCTCCAGACAGTCCAGGACTACATCGGCGGCGTGCTCATGGTGCAGTGCGAAGACCGCAAGCACTCGCGCACGAGCCAGCTTCTCATCGAAGTAGAACCGGACGATCCCAAGGAGGAGTGAGTGAAACACATCAAAGATCTCACCGCCCGCGCCGCCACCGCGTACCGCCGCAACGTGCGCACCTGGCTCACCGGCGACTGCGCACCGGTGACGCTCAGCCTCGCCCCGCCCACGGCCAAAGATCTCGCTGACGACGGCGTCGAGGTCCAAGCCTGGCTGCGTGAGTGGGACGCCTGGGAGAAAGCTTGGTCCTCGCAGCAGGACGACCCCAGCCCACTCCACCGCGAGTCGAAGCGTCTCGGGCACCTCGGCTCCTATGACCTCCCGCGCCGCGTCGTCCTCACCACGCCCGCGGATATTGCACGGGCCGCAGGCACGACCGCCGAATGGAAGCGCATCCAGACCCGGTTCGGCAGACTGACCGCAGAACTGGGAGCCGATGCCGCCGAGCCACTCGTCCACCACTTCGAGCGCTGGCGCTCACTGCCCAACGAAGACGTCACCCGCCTCATCGCCGTCGTGGACTGGCTGCGCAGTCATGACGTCGCGCACTTCTACGAACGCGAGGTCCCCATCCATGGCGTCGACGGCAAATGGCTCGAGCGCCACCGCCAACTCACCACGGCGCTCGCCGGCGAACACGTCTTCAAGGCCACGCCGCGCCTAGTCTACCTCCACTTTCTCGATACCCCGGGCCCCGCAGGCTTGCCCATGCTCACCGTCCCCGTCGAGGATGCCTCCACACTGCTCGCGCCAGCATCCCGGCTGCTCGTCGTGGAAAACTACGTGACGTTCCTCGCCCTGCCGCCGCTGCCCGGGACCATCGCGGTTTTCGGCGGCGGCTTCGGCGCGGGCGACATGCTCGCTCGCCTCGCGCTCCCCGCGACCACAGATGTCATCTACTGGGGCGACCTCGACTCCCATGGCTTTGCCATTCTCAACCAAGTCCGCGCCCATCACCCCGCGACGCGCTCTGTCCTCATGGACATCGAGACCGCACAACGCCACGCCGCGCTCGCCGTCGAGGAGCCCCGCCCCTCCACCTCGGCCCTCACCCACCTCACGCCCGCCGAGCACCACTGCCTCGACTGGCTCACCGAGCATTCCTCCACCGGGTGTCTACGCATTGAGCAGGAAAGAATCACCTTTGACTACGCGACGGCTGCATTACAGGCGCTCTTCGCATAATCTGGTCGCCATGGAACCGCGCCTCGCTTTGGGTCTCTACCCCACTCTGCCCACCCTCGACCAGATCAGTGAAAGGCTGAACGCTCTCGACGCCCAGCTTCTCGAGCTTCCCGCGGAGGTCGAGGAAGGCACCGGCCTCTTCGCCCTCGTGGGAAACGACCATCTTGTCCTTATCCGGCGCACGGAGTCCGTCCTCCCCGACGCGCAGACTGGCCACCCATTGCTGGCACGCGCCAGCGCCCCGCACCTTAAAGACGCCACCGGCATGGTCGTCGTCATCACCTACGCCACAGAGAACCTCGCGGTCAGCCCCGTCGAGTTCGCCCATATCCACGCGCGCCTCACCGCCGCGCTCGTTCCCGACGCCCTCGCCATTCACAACACGGGCGCGGCCACCACCGTCGACGCCGACGTCTTCCGAGCAGCCGTTGACGAGGGCCCGCTGTCCTACGCACTCGCCCCGGTCTGGCTCTACGAGGAAGACGGTCGCTACGGCGCTTACACCATGGGCCTGCACCGCTACGGCCTGCCGGAGCTCCAGGTCGCGCCCGGCAGCACCGGCCCCATGGAGCTCTTCCAAGGCCTCACCCAGCTTGCCGATGCCGCCCTGTCCCCCAATCCCCCAACCGCCGGCGCCACAGTGCTTCTGGCCGAGGGCGAACAGCCCCGCACGCTCGTCGAGTCCACGTGGGTCGTGGGCAAGGACGTCCCTGCTCTTACTCTGCCCGCCGTCTAGCTTCGAAGGAATCCGCCGTGCCTACTCCCTTTGCCGTCAACCGCGCCCACCTCGCCCGTCAACGCTTTACGCTCGTCCTCCTCGACAGCGAGGCCGACGTCATGATGAAGATCCGCACCGCGCTGTCCAACTACTTTGGTCCGCGCCTCGGTTCCTTCACCCCGGCGCCCAAGGATGACGGGGCCTTCTCCGTGGCCATCAACAACGTGGCCACCATCGCCTTCGCGCAGACTGCCGGCACGATGGTGGGCGAGTCGGCTCCCATCGCGCACCCCATTCTCACGGGAAGCTTTGATCCGACGAAGGTACGCTCCATCGTAAGCATCGCCCAGGTCGAGCCCGCGCTTCCTGGCACAGACAACGAGTCGCGCGAGGGTGTCTTCGCCCAGCTGCGCATCCTCGCCGAGGCCACCGCGGCGCTCTGCACGCTGCCCGGCGTCGTGGGCGTACGCAACGATCTGGGCCGCGTCATCGCCCAGCCCGATATCTATGCCGAGGCCGTCGCGCGCGACGAAGCCCCACACTATCTCGCCACGGCATGGATCACGCCCGGCGAGGGCCGCACCATCAACGCGGGCACCGTGGGCATGCCGCCCCTCGGCCACCCGGAAATCCAGATTCAAGGCTTTACCGGCGACCCGACGGACCTCTACTACCGCATGGCCAACCTCATCGACTACGCCGCCCGCGGCCCGCTACTCAAGCCCGGCGACACACTTTCCTTCGGCGAGGGCCAGCCGCCTATCAGCATCACCGAGGCCACGAACTTCGTCTCCTCCGACATCCCTACCGTCGAGGTCCACCTGACCTAGGGCCTAGGCCTTGCGCGCGTCCGACCAGCGGCAGCCTGCCGCCAACAGTGCGCCGGACAGGTTGTGCCACACGGAGAACACCGCCCCCGGCAGCGCCGCCAGCGGATTCATGTAGGCGCTCGCCAGCGAGGTCGCCAGACCGGAGTTCTGCATGCCTACCTCGACGGCCATCGTGCGGCGCGCCGCCACCGGCTGGCCGGTGAACTTACCCGTGAGGTAGCCCAGCAGGTAACCAAAGCCGTTGTGCAGGATGACGGCCGCGAGAACCAGCGCACCCGCAGTCGCGATATTGTCGTGCGCGCCGCCCACCACGATGCACACGATGGCCGCGATCGCCGCCACGGAGATCCACGGCAACGCTGCCTGGATCTTCTCCACGATCTTCGGGATGAGCATGCGCACGAGCAGACCGCCAACGACCGGCACCAGCACGACCTTGACGATGGACATGGCCATCGAGCCCGCGCTCACCGGCATGTACTCCCCCGCCAGCCACAGCGTGAGCAGCGGCGTCAACACCGGCGCGAGCAGCGTCGAGATGGACGTCATCGTCACCGACAGCGCAACATCGCCACGGGCTAGGTAGGACACGACGTTGGAGCTCGTGCCACCAGGAGCACAGCCCACGAGGATGACGCCCACCGCGATATCCGCCGGCAGGTTCAGAACTTTGACGACCACGACAGCGACCAGCGGCATGATGACGAACTGTGCGATGACGCCGATGAGCACCGGCAGCGGACGCTTGGCCACCACTACGAAGTCGACGGGGCGCAGCGTAAGACCCATGCCAAACATGATGACGCCCAGCAACGGGGTAACCCACGGCGCAAACGAGCTGGAGGTCTCCGGAGCGAGGTAGCCCACGATGCCGCCAATAATCACGAGCACCGGGAAACCGAGCGCGGCAATAAGCGCGGCACGGTCCTGCGCTGCCGTAGTCTGCGTCGCCGGGCTCGCCGCGGCGACCTTTCGGGATTCACTCTGAGTGCTCATAGAGTGAACACTAGCGCCCATATATTGAGAAATCAATCTCACTTTTTGGAACGTGAGCAAGGAGACATGCACAAGGCCGCTCGAGGAAATCCTCAAGCGGCCTTCGACGAAGCTGTGAAATGTTTAGCCGAAAAGCGCACGCGCCGTGGCATAGCGGCGATCCGGCACGATCTTCAGCTTGCCCACTGCGTCTTCGAGCGGAACGAGGTCGATGTTCTCACCGTGGAGCGCAACACACATCCCGGACTCGCCGCGGTGTGCGGCGCGCGCAGCGTGAACGCCGTAGCGCGTCGCCAGAACGCGATCGTACGCAGTCGGGGCACCACCGCGCTGGATGTGGCCGAGCACCGTGGTACGCACGTCATAACCCGTGCGCTTGTGGATCTCGCCGGCAATGACCTGGCCAATGCCGTTGAAGGTCTGGTGACCGAACTGGTCAACGCCGCCTTCCTGGAACTCCATCGTGCCTTCCTTGGGCAGAGCGCCCTCGGCAACACAGATGATGCCGTACTTCTCGCCCATCTGGAAGCGACGCTCCATCGCCTTCGTGATGTCCGCGATATCGAACGGCTCCTCAGGAATCACGGTGTAGTGCGCGCCACCGGCCATACCGGCATGCAGCGCAATCCAACCCACGTGGCGGCCCATAACCTCAACGATGAGGATACGGTTGTGGGACTCTGCCGTGGTGTGCAGACGGTCAATGGCATCCGTCGCGACGGAAACGGCGGTATCGAAACCGAAGGTGTAGTCGGTGGCATTGACGTCGTTGTCAATGGTCTTCGGAACACCGATGACCGGAATGCCATTGTCCGAAAGGAACTTCGCGCCCTTGAGCGTGCCTTCACCGCCGATGGCAATGAGCGCGTCCACCTCAGCGTCAGCCATGTTGGCCTTTATCTGGTCGATGCCCGCCTTAAACTTATCCGGGTGCAGGCGGCCGGTACCGAGGATGGTACCGCCGCGCAAGAGGATACGGTCGATTTCCGCATCATCATAGAGGTCACGGCGGTGGTCTTCCATGAGACCAACCCAGCCGTCCTCGTAGCCGACGACGGTGTCGCCGAACTCGTTGGAGGCGGTGCGCACGACGGCGCGAATAACGGCATTGAGACCAGGGCAATCGCCACCGGAGGTAAGTACTGCAAGGCGCATGGCTCCCAATTTACCGCGCTGGCGCCTATCGTGCAGCAGCTGCCAACGTGTCCCGGAAGAACAAGGATGCGATAAGTCCCACAACCAGCGCCGCGACGATGACGAACAGCGAGTTCGCCATGCCACCCGATCCCTCCGCAGACTGCATAACCGCAGACACCGCTGACACGCCCACCACGGAGCCCACCTGTCGCGAGGTGTTGTACACGCCCGAGGCCGCCCCCATCAGTGGCGCCGGCGTATCGCGCATGGTCGTCGCGGCATTCGAGCCCCAGATAAAGGACTGCCCCACACCCAACAGCACCATGGGCACGCTCATCCACCACGCGCCCACTTCGGCGCGCATGAGTACAACGGTGAGCACCAGCGTGCCGATGAGTACGACAAAACCCGTCGTCGCAAGTCGCCGCGGGTCCACTTTGTCCGCCAAGGCGCCCGCCATCGGCGAGACAGCCAGCGAGATAATCGCCATCGGCGCGACGATCATGCCCGCCGTGCCGGCGCCCAGGCCCTTGACCTCCTGAAGCCACATCATCACCGGCAGCATCATCGACGCCGCCATGAATCCCATGGCCACAATCGCCAAAGACCCGGCCGAGTAGTTACGGTCCTTAAACAACCGTAGAGGCACGAGCGCCTCGGTACCGCGCGTCCCCGCCGTCGACTGCAGCCACACGAATGCCACAAGCCCGCCGATGCCCACGGCCATCAGGCCCCAGACCCAGCCAGCCCAGCCGGCCCCCGGGCCTTCCTGAATGCCGTAGACGAGTGCCGCAAGCGCCACGAACGAGACCGCGACGGACACATAGTCCACCCGGCGCGCCGTGGTCGCCAGCACCGGGACCCAGCGCTGCGAAAGCACGATGGCCGCAATGACAAACGGGACGTGCACCCAGAACACCGCCTGCCAGCCACATGCGCCCACAACGAAACCACCAAGCAGCGGGCCCGCGAGCGACGCGACGGAGCCGATGATGCCCCACACGCCAAGTGCGTGCCCGCGGCGCTCGCGCGCGAAGATGCGGTTGATAACGGCCATCGTCTGCGGCATCTGCAACGAGGCACCGAGCCCCTGCAGCCCTCGCGCCGCGATGAGGAACCCGATATTAGGCGCCAAAGCGCAGGCCAGCGCACCGATACCAAACAACGCAATGCCGAACTGGAACATCTTCTTTTGTCCATAGATATCGCCCAAGCGCCCGGTAAAGAGCAGCGGGGTCACGACGGCGAGTAGATAGATGGAACTCACCCACATCACCTGACCCACCGTTGCCTCAAGTCCGTGCTGGATGCCCGGCAGGGCGACCGCAATCATCGACTGGTCGAGCAGCGAGACGAAGAATCCCAGCGAAAGCGCGAACATCGCACGCCACGCGTCGCGTTCCGGTGGGACTTCAGAGTGAGAGGCAAATGTGGGCACGGTCATAGCCTGCGAGTCTAGCGAAGCCGCCCCAAGTGGTCGCGGCCGCGCCTACACTGTGTGCCATGGGATCCATCGACATTAAGAAACCGCAGACCGTCTCCACCGCCACCACCGTCGCCTTCGGCCTCATCGGCGGCTGGCTCACCGCACGCGAAACCGCCATCCGCCCGCTCGGCGGCGTTGTCCTCGGCGCCGCCGGCCTCTGGGCTGGCCGCAGCTGGCTCGCGAAGACCGATCCGGTCACCACCACGGCGCTCTCCGCCATCTACCTCGGTGCCTTCGGCGCCTCCCATCCGCTCGCGAAGAAGATCGGCGCTTGGCCAGCTGTCCTCACCGTCACCGGTGCGGCAGCTGGCGCCGCGTACTCACTTTCTGACATGAGGTAAAACCTCACAAAGGCACTATGCCAATAGCAATAAGCCCTGGTCGCGAAAAATGAGGATTTTTCGCGACCAGGGCTTATTGCTTTCGGAACATTGCCTTCGTGGGCTAGAGCTCGCGCGTGGCGGCTTCCTCTTCGACTTCCAGCTCGGCGACAAAGTCGCTCTTGGAGGCCTGCCACTCGTCTTCGGTCATGCGCAGGCGCCAGTACCCGGAGATCGACGCGTCGCGCTTCGATACGCCGCGGTTAACAAAGAGGTAGCGGCGCAGCGACTTGATCATCTCAGCCACGCCGTGGACGAACCAGCCGATGTTGCCATCTGGGATCTGGTAGGTACGGACGGCATCGGAAAGCGCGGTGCCGGGCATCTCTCCGTTGCGGTAGACGAAGCGGACCTCGGACTCGGGGTTCTCCGGCATAGGAATTTCGTGGCCCGGTGCCTCGACCTCAATAAAAGCGACCGCCGTCGAGCCCGCCGGAATCTTCTCCAGCGCCGCGGCAACCGCGGGCGCAGCCGCCTCGTCACCGGCGAGCACGAAGTGGTCGTAGTCGGCCGTTGGCGCCCAGCCGCCGCCGGGGCCAGCAAAGGCGAAGGTCTCGCCCACCTGGGCGTCGCGCGCCCACGGACCAGCCAAGCCCGCGTCGCCGTGAAGGACGAAGTCGATGGACATCTCGCCCGTCGTCGTGTCCACGGTGCGCAGCGTGTACGTGCGGGTTACGGGGCGCAGGTGCTTGGGCTGCGTGTCCTTGATGTGCCCCAGGTCGAAGGGCCAGGAGTAATCGGCGCCCTCCGGGACAAACAGAATCTTGATGTAGTGGTCTGTCTTATCGAGCTCACGCCCAATGATGCCCGGCGCCGTCGCAAAGAGGCGCACCATGTCGGGCGAGATCTGCTCCTTGCCCGTAATCGTCGCCTCGATGGCTGTGCGCCCCTTCTTCTTTGGTGGTTCGGGCCGTGACTCCTGCTGGGCAGAGCCCGCTGCAAGGAATTGCGCGCGCCGTTCTTCCTTCTCCTGGTAGCGGCGCGCCTTAGCATCGTGCTTCGCGCGCTTGCGGTCCGCGTAGGAGGCGGCATAGAGATCGGCACGGCCAGCCGCCATGCCTTCGCGATAGCCTTCGGCGTAGGCGGCGGCATACCCGGCTTTGAATCCCTCAGTCCACTCGGGCGACGGGTTGATCGGTGCGGGTGCAGGTTGCTGCTCAGCGCTCATGATGCCTCCTCTAGGTTCAACTAGAAGCAAAGGCTACCCTAACTCAAATGAGCAGTTCTAATCGCGGGGGTGGTTGTCCCTCCGCGCGCGAAGCCCCAAGACTCCCATAACCGTTGTGGAAACCACCAGCACCGCGGCGATGGACACCAAGATAACCGGGCTAGCCGATGTCGTCTGCAAGAGCCCCTTGGCCGCCAGTACAAACAACGTCACAAGAGCGACAAACGACACGAGGGACACGATTTGGGCCGCGCGGAACACGATTTCCTCTTTAAGGTCTACGTGGCCCCCTACCCTAACAAAGGCACGTGCATGCCGTGCCCGGACTTGTAGAACTGGGCGCAGTGACGCCACCAGTAAAAGGAACACTCAATGCGTACGCGCGTGAGCACGACACGGCACAGTAGGACATAGACGAAAGCCCCAGTTCACAGTGTGAACTGGGGCTCGATGCGCGTTAAGGTCTACTTGTTGCGGCCAGCCTCGTACGCGGCACCCACCTTGTACAGGCGGTCATCCTGGAACGCCGGCGCCATGATCTGCAGGCCGGTGGGCAGGTTGGTGTCCGAAGCCAGACCGGACGGCACGGACATGCCGCACACGCCAGCGAGGTTGAGCGGCAGGGTGCACAGATCGAAGTTGTACATCGCCATCGGATCTTTGACCTTCTCGCCCAGCTTGAAGGCCGTGGTCGGGGTGGTCGGAGACACGAGGACGTCGGCGACCTCGAAGGCCTTGGCGAAGTCCTGGGCGATGAGCGTACGCACGCGCTGCGCCTGGAGGTAGTACGCGTCGTAGTAGCCGACGGACAGGGCGTAGGTACCCAGCATGATGCGGCGCTTGACCTCGGGACCGAAGCCGGCGGCGCGGGACATGGACATGACCTCTTCGGAGGAGTGTGTGCCGTCGTCGCCAACACGCAGGCCGTAACGCATGCCATCGAAACGAGCGAGGTTCGAAGAGACCTCACACGGCATGATGAGGTAGTACGCAGCGAGAGCGTCGTCGAAGTGCGGGCAGTCGACCTCGACGATCTCAGCACCCTGGGAACGCAGCTGCTCCACGGCGGCGTGGTAGGCCTCCATGACGCCGTCCTGCCAGCCGTCGCGCTCGAACTGCTTGATTAGGCCCACCTTGACGCCGGTGAGGTCTCCGTTGGCGCCTTCCTTGGCGGCGGCGACAACCGGGGCAACCGGCTTATCCACGGAGGTGGCATCGAAAGCGTCGTGGCCCGCGATGATCTCGTGGAGCAGCGCCGTATCAAGCACGGTCGTCGCACACGGACCGGCCTGGTCCAGGGAGGACGCCGCAGCAATGAGGCCGTAGCGCGAGACGGTGCCGTAGGTCGGCTTCACACCCACGGTGTTGGTGAGGGCGGCCGGCTGACGAATGGATCCGCCTGTGTCGGTGCCGATGCCCAGCGGGGCCTGGCCGGAAGCCAGGGCCGCCGCGGTGCCGCCGCCGGAGCCGCCCGGGGTGCGGTCCGTGTCATACGGGTTGTGGGCCGGGCCGTAGGCGGAGTTCTCGTTCGAGGAACCCATGGCGAATTCGTCCAGGTTCGTCTTGCCCAGGATCGGGATGCCGGCCTCGCGCAGCTTGGTCACCAGCGTCGCGTCGTACGGGGACATCCAGCCCTCGAGCATCTTGGACGCGGCGGTCGTGGGGGCATCGGTAGTAACCAACAGGTCCTTGAGCGCGAGCGGAACGCCAGCCAGCGCAGAGGCCGGAGCCTCGCCAGCGTCGAGGGCCTTATCGACGGCATCGGCAGCAGCAAGTGCTTCCTCTGCGCCGACGTGGAGGAAGGAGTTGAGCTCGCCGTTAGTCTCCGCGATGCGATCCAGGAAGGCCTGAGTGACCTCGCGGGAGGTCAGCTCGCGGGAGTGGATCTTCTCCGCCAGCTCAGCGGCGGTGAGAGAGGTAAGCCCCTCCGAAGGTGCGATAAAAGTCGACATTTACTCTCCTCCCAGAATCTGCGGAACGACGAAGCGATCGTCTTCGCGAGCCGGCGCCTGGTCCAGGGCCTGCTCGGCGTTGAGCAAGCGAATGACCTTGTCCTCACGCATGGGCGCGTCCACGGAGTGCGGGTGGCTCATGGGTTCCACGCCCTCGGCGTCGACCTTGCCCACGGCCGAGACCGAGTCCACAATCTTGTCGATCTGGCTGGCAAATTGCGCCAGTTCCTCGTCGCTTAAAGCCAAGCGGGAAAGCTTGGCCAGGTGCGCGACCTCTTCACGCGAAATCTCAGACACGCGAACTCCATCCTTTAATTCAGATACGTCTGTGTAGCTAGGCAACCATGTTACTGCACTGTCCAGCATGCGGCGGCACGGGGCGCTCACTCCCCTCACCCATAGGGTTGGACCAATTCCTTGTGGAGTGATCCACGACACGAGTACCATGGGGCGGAACGCCCAAATCCATCGAAAGTTTGCCATGTCCTTCCTTATCCGAGTCATCCTTCCCGACACACCCGGCAGCCTCGGCCAGCTCGCCGAGGCCTTCGGCATCGCCGGCGCGAACATCCAGTCGGTGGATATTGTTGAGACATCCCCCGAGGGTTCCGTCACCGATGACATCGTGGTGGAGCTGCCCGCCGGCACCATGGCAGACGTCCTCTTTACCGCCGCCAACGAGGTCGACGGCGTCGAGATCGACTCCATCCGCCCCTTCAGCGGCACCGTCGACCGCCGCGGCCAGATCTCACTGCTCGCCCGCGTCGCCGCGAAGCATGACACGACCGCCGCCATGCAGGAGGTCTGCGCCGCCATGCCACAAGCGCTCACCTCCACGTGGGCCATCGTTATCGACAACAATGAGCCCATCCATCGCATTGCTGCTTCCGATGCCGCCCCCGAGGACGATGGCACCATCCCCTCCAACATCGCAGTCGACGGCGCACGCATTCTCCACCCCGAGTCCGAGGAGTGGATCCCCGAGTCGTGGGCGCTGCTTGACTCCGCGCTCGCCGCCGCCCCGCTCGGCAACACCGGCCTCGTCATGGTCATCGGCCGCGTCGGTGGCCCCGACTACTTGGCCTCCGAGGTCGACCACCTAGGGCACCTGGGCACGATTTTGGGTGCATTTGTGAAATAAGTATCCGATCGCAGCGTGCACCACTACGATCGGATAATGCCTTAAACGATCGAAGTTTGATGGACTTCGATCGTTTCTTGGTTTACGCTCTACCCATGTGGCCCGCCGTAGAACTGGAAGAACTCACGTGGACATCGCACGCGCCCATGTCCCGCCGGGCACAGGCAAAACAACCCGCGACGTACGAGTCCGCGCTTGTGCCCGCCATCGCCAGCGAAGCCGTGGAACTCTCCGCGGCGCTTGTGGCCAAGCTCGAGCAAGCCACCGTCGCCGCCGCGCGCTTCGACGCGGAGCACGCTGGAGCAATCCTCCCCTTCGCACCGCTGCTGCTGCGCGGCGAGTCCTTCGCCTCCTCCCGGATCGAACAGCTCAGTTCCACAGCCCGGCGCATCTTAGAGGCTGAGGTTTTCGGTTCCGCGTCCGGCAACGCCGACCTCATTGCCGCCAACACAGCACTCATGCGCGCTGCCTCGCGGCAGGAGGTCCCGGATGTAGCAGCGCTTGCCACGCTCCACGAGATTCTGCTCAGCCGCTCCGCGCCCGCCATCGCCGGTAAGTTCCGCACGGAGCCGGTGTGGATTGGCGGACCCGACGCACATCCCGTCGGCGCGCTCTTCGTTCCGCCGCATCAGCGACACCTCGAAAGACTTCTCACCGACCTCGTTGAGTTTCTTCATCGCACCGACATACCGGCCCTTGCACACGCCGCGCTCACCCACGCCCAGTTCGAGACCATCCACCCATTCGCGGACGGCAACGGGCGCACCGGACGCGCGCTCATCCATATCGTCTTGCGCGCCCACGGCCTTGCCGTCAATGGCATCCTTCCGCTGTCGGCTGCGCTGCTGCGCGACACCAGCACGTATTTCGCAGCGCTTGATGCCTATCGCGACGGAAGCATCGCGCCAATCGTCGCCTTGTTCGCCGATGCCGCCCTTCATGCCACAGAATTGGGCCGCGGACTCGCCACCCAGCTCACTCAGCTCCGTGCAGACTGGAACGACGAGATCTCCGCGCGCCGAGATGCTGTCGACTGGAAGCTCGCCGATTTCCTACTGCGCCAACCGCTTGTCGATGCCGCCATGGTCGCCGAAGAACTCGACGTCACCCCAGCCAACGCTCGGCGCGCCCTCGAACGGCTCGAGCACGACGGCGTTATTGTATCCGCGCAAGTCACCAAGAAAAAGCGCGCCTGGCGTGCACCTGAGGTTCTTGAGCTGCTCGACGAATTCGCGGATGCCGCTCGGCGTCCCGGTCTTGGCTGACTTCCTAGTTCACTGCCGTCGCCGCTACGGCTGCCACAATAATCGCGGCATTAATCGATGCGATGGCCTTGCGGATCGCCTCGTCAACATGACCAGGCGCGTCAACGGTTGCTTCCAGCTCCTCAACGCGCCTTGTTTTCCTTCCGCGACATGCCGCCCGACTCTTTCTCGAGCACCTGGTGGCCCGGCGCCACGGCGCTAAGCACGCCCAACAAGAACACGTCTTCCGGCGACGGCGCACGGGTGCCGCGCAGAACCTCCGCCAAGCGCGAGCGCAGTTGGGCTTCCGGTGAGGGTTAACGGCTGGATAAGATGTGCGGCCGAGTCCAAGGAAGTCCGCGGGCTCCTCGTCGACGATGCCGACCTCGACGAGACGCTCGCCGACAACGTGTGTCGGATCCACGCCGCGCGCGGACACGACCGCCGAGACCTTCTTTCCGTCTAGTTTGCGGAACGCCTCTACCCCGAAATCCAAGACCGGGTCGTTAAGGCTTGCCCCCCGGAGTCTACGACTCGGACGCGCGGGTTCTTCGCGTCGTCGTCGAATTTCGCGATTCCTCGAATCCCCAGGTTCGACAGAAGGGCGCCCGTCGTTCCCAGACGCGGTGCTTGAACGCCCGACTCGAACTTCCCGTCTGTCCGACGCAGCAGCAAAAATAGTTCTTCGACGATGAGCATGGGTTTTTCCGCTTTGAGCGGGAGCGCTCTCGCGTGTTGCGACCAGCATAGCGCCGGCTGGTGTGACGTATGACATATAACGCCGCTGTCGTCATCGCGGCATTCGATTGCGTTAGACTGCCGCCGTGGAGGAAAAGAAGCTCACCAGCCTGGTCTTTGGAAATGTCGTCATCGAGTCCGCGCTTATGGGCGCGTTCGTGCGCATCTACAGCCGCGACATGCGCTCCTATTCGATGAACACGGATCGGAACATCACGCTCAAGGCGCCGCTCGACGACTACGGGGCGAAATCCCACCCGGGCATCTCGACGCGCTGTGCGAACTCATCTTTCACGACGTCGAGGAAGAACTCGACACTCACTACCCGGGTGGCGTTGACCGTGCCCGCAAGGAGTTGCGCGAGTGGCTAGGTAACTCTGAACATTAGATTCCCGAAAGCGCAAAGATCCGATCACTCGCCTACTTTCGTATCGTTTAACGGGCTGGCAGCAGCGTTCGCCTTATCTCTTCCTGCCTCGGACCATTGGGCCTTCTTCTGCTCCGACTTCCGGTGCTTGCGCACCGCCGTGATCGCGAAGATGATGCCCAGGACAATCGGCACCCAAATCTTCGTGTACTCAAGCAGAAACTCGAGCCACGCGGGTATATCAAACTCCGGGAACTCCCAGTCCGGTACAGGGATAGTCGGCAGATCGATGTGCGGGAAATGCGGCACGGGCAGTGTGACGTACGGCGGCGAGGGCAGTTGCCAGTCCGGAAAATCAACATCAGGGATAAAGCTCAGCAGCCACCCGATGAAACGTGAGACTATCGGCCCGAGCACAAGAACGGCGAGCGCCCAGCCGCCTTTGCCCAAACCGGTCGCGATGGGAAACGCCACGCGCTTGAAGGTCGACGACTCCATTGCCGCGCGACGCTTTGCCCCGCGCGAGCCCGCGGGCGGCTCGAACTCCACGACCTCTGTCCCGTTGCGGTAGTCGACGTCGAGGAGCTCGCCGAACATGTTGGTCTGCACGCGAAGATGCGGTGTGGTGCGCGCGGTGCCAGACGTGGTCATTGAGGAAAGCTTCTTTCCGCTGTGGCGGCGCAGCGGTATCCGACCGTTCGATGCGGATTCAAACCTTCCCCACACATCCCCGTCGACCTTCACACGTAGACGCACCGGCGGGCTGGACACCCACGCCTTGAAGCGCTCGCGCAGACCGGCATCGAGAGGCGGATCCGTATAGGGAGTCGGATTCCCATCGTCGCCAGTCGGGACGGCCTGCGGCCACGACGGATCGATCTCCTTGAATTCCGCGTCATAACCACGCTCGACCTCGATGAGGCCTACATCGGGGTGATTAAGGCTCCACGTCTCCATGACTACCTAGTTCCCCTGCCACCGAGCTTGCCCAACCCCCACGCGACGACCATGAAGATCGGAATGTAGATCCACGCTCCGTCGTTAAAGTACATCCGCGACGCCACCCACGTCGCGACACCAACAAGAATTGGTAGTGTCCACGAAGGACGGAATCCGCGCGCGTCAACGAACGACAACACCGCCACGAGCACAAGATAAACAGCAACGACCGTCCATCCAGCGGCGCTAGTAGGGACCAGCACACTGATTATCCACGGCACGAAAACTAGTGCGGCTACCAGCACAACCGGAATCACCCAGTGCCAGCCGGTGCGCTTTTCTTCAGATTCCCCTTCCTCCGCATCCTCGGTGGGGACGAGATGCGCAACAGAATCCTGTTCGATGTCGAAGACTTCGTCGTTGTTCACGCCAGACACGTTAACAAGCATTTCGACTAAATGACACCATTGTACAATTACGTTTCTGTCTCGATTTCCGGATGCCAACCGCCTCAACGCGAATGAAGTTAAAGGTCAATCCACCCTTCGAGTTCAATGTCTTCACAGAATTCCTCGTCATGGCTGACCACAATGAGTGCACCTTCAAAACCCGAGAGTGTGTCCACCAACCATCGCACCGTGCTCAGATCCAGGTTGTTCGTGGGCTCGTCGAGGAGTAACAGGCGCGGTGCCGGTTGGGCCAGCAATGTCCGCGCGACTTCTACGCGGAATCTCTCACCGCCCGACAGTTCGCCGCACTTCTTGGAAACATCGTCATTGACGAAGAGCAATTGTGCGAGATGGTCCCGAAGCCACTGCGGATCGGCTTCCGGATTTGCCGCTCGCACCACGTCCCACACTGTATCCTCAGCAGGCAGAGTGATGCGTTGGCGGACGAAGCCGATGTCAGAAAGTGCGTAGGCCACCTGGAAATTGGACCGCTCGGCTGCATCAGCATCACCCGCTATGGTTCGGAGGAGCGTCGTCTTTCCAGATCCATTCGCCCCGCCCAGCCTAAGGCGTTCGGGCCCGGTAACGATGAGCGGGCGTTCTCCCACACGCGGCGTCAGCTCCAGTACTTTTGTTCCCTGTGCCAATCGCGATCCCGGCAAGTGAAGAAACACCGAAGCGTCGTCGCGAATACGCAATTGTGCCTCGTACTCATCGCGCCGCGCGTCCTCCACCGACTCCGCATGTGACGAGTGGCGACGCGCTGCCGCGCGTTCCGAGCGTTGTTTGTCAAGCCCCATCGCCATGCCAGGTTTACGCTTCGACGCAGCACATTTCTTTCCGCGACGAGCGTCGCGCGCCAGCCGAGTTTCCATGTCTTGACGTTTGCGCACAGCCTGCTTCCGGTGCGACCGAGCCTCCGTCCACGCCTGCACAGCCTTGTCCTGTTCAAGGGCAATCGCGGACTCGTAAGCAGCGTAGCCGCCAGGAAAACTTCGTACACGACCAGCAAAGAATTCGATGATTTCGTCGGCCATGCTCAGAAGCTTGCGATCATGGCTCACCACCACAACCGGCACCGTCGATGTGGCCAGAAATCCATACACAGCCTCGCGGCCTGCGCGGTCGAGATTATTCGTTGGTTCATCCAGCAGATACAGATCCGGCATGCGCAGCTGCAGTCCAGCGAGCGCGACCTTGACGGCTTCGCCGCCCGACAGCGTCGTAGCAGGACGTTGCAGATTCACGGGATCCGAAATACCTGCCTCGGCAAGTACAGCCTCCGCTTGGTCTCGAATATCCCAGTGCCCCTCGACCAGCGCGAAATCATGCTCATCGACCCCACCACCTTCGATGCGCTCAAGAGCCTCGACGACGGTCCGAATGCCCAGCACATCGAGAACCGTACTTCCCTCAACAGACGAATTTTGCGGCAGATACCCAATGCGCCCGGGCACGCGAAACGAACCAGCGCTCGGTGCTAGCTCACCAGCGAGTATCTTGAGGAAGCTGCTTTTCCCAGAACCGTTATCGCCGACGAGGGCAGTTACGCGCCGATTGATATCCACGGAGACATCTGCGAAGCATTCAGTTCCGTCGGGCCAGGTAAGACAAAGATGATCCGTAGAGACGACGGAATGAAAGAAGTTGGCAGCCATGAGTGAGCCTTTCAGCAGTTGGTGTACAAGCTGAAGGCCGTGCCTCGGCGCTTCAGCGAATTACTTGACAAGCAGTTCGCTGTTCACTGGTCTTCCTTTGTTCGATGATTCGGACGCCATCGACTGTATCAGCTCTGACTACCGGCATGTTAGCTTCGACATCATGGATACAGTCCTGATCACCACCTTGTTCGTCGCACCGCCGGCCCGGATCCCGGAAGCCTATGAGCTCTATCGCACCCGAACAGGCGCTGCCGATGCCGCCATCCTCGCCCAGTCCACACACCCGCGCCCAGTCACCGATGACCCTTACACGCTGTGGGAGCTGCGCTCCGAGGCCGCCTTCTACCGTCTCACACAGCCGCAAGACATGGAGCTTTTCAAACTGAGTAGCCTGGTGCGCTACAACAGCGACGACAATAAACTTTTTGATCGCGTGCACGAGAAGTTCTTCTTCGAGAACCACGACGAGCCCACGGTGTTCCCCGGTCAGGTCTCTCAGACCCCCGGTTTGAAACTCCCGGACACCGCACCAGAGCGCATGCCAGGTCAGCTCAATTACCTACGGATTTCGTTCCTCAGCCAAGAGACGAACGCCGCAGCCGTCGCCCAGTCCTTCCATCAATTCGTCGAGAAGGCCTCCGCCTTCGCCTATCTCCAGGACGCAGAGGGCGGCATAAGCTCCGACAACCCGGATATCGCTGGGCCCCTGTGGGTCTGCAACTCCACTAACACTGCGGCAGGCGTCGGCGACGGCGCGTTCCCCTTAGCACAGCACCTGTGGGTCGGCTACGCCCTGTGCGAGGCCGCGGCCGACGAGGCCGCGGCGCTCCTCCCCGACCGCACCGATCCCGACTGCACGATCCTCGGCCAAGTGGAGCTGCTCGACACGCTGACGACGAACCTTGCCCCGTAAGCCTCACCACGGCAGAAGAAAACCACTAACCCCGGTGATATGCACATGTCGCGCAGGGAACACTCCGGGGCTTTCGACAAAAGCGGAGGACGTAGTCGCCTCCGAACGTTTAGAGTCCCGCGCTGGCGAGTCGCAGACCAGCAGGTACGTCCGCCACCACGTGATGAGCGCGAGCCTGCACGTCGGGGTGTGCATGCGGGAAGGTGAAGGAGGCATCGGCAAGCTCGTGCATGGGCAGGTCATTAAAGCTATCGCCGAAGGTGGAGAGCTGGACCTCGGCGCGGGAAAGCCCGAGGTGCTCAAGAAGCCAGGTCAAGCCAGTGCCCTTGTTGTGGTCGGGCGGCATCATGTCGAAGAAGCCAGTGTTGAGCGAAGTCGAGATGTCATAACGGCCGTTCACCCACGGAATGACCTGATCCTGCAGCGGCTGGTTGTCCGGCATGTAAGCCGAAAGCAGCACGACTTGCTCGTGGCTGAGCTCCGCGCGAGAGACGGCGCGCGGGCACTGGATGAAGGCGTTGGAGGATTCTGGGATGCCTTGCGTGACGATGCCGTCCGCGCCATCGAGCGTCGTGCAATACAGGTTGAGCCCCGGGGTGCCATCGAGGTGCGCAGCGACTTCATTGACGATCTCTGCGTCCAAGTGGTGCTCGTAGAGGACCCGGTAATTCGCGTCCGCGATGACGGTGCCGTTGTAGAGGACGTGGTAGTCCATGTCGACGCCGAAGGGCTCGAGCGCGCGACGGACCGAGTCGATGGACTTGCCCGTCGCGGAGACCGCGAGATTGCCCGCGGCGCGCCAGTCCTTGATGGCCTGGACCGTTTCAGGCGCGATCGCGTGATCGATGTAGACGGTGCCGTCCATGTCGAATGCCGCAATCTTCATGGACAACACTGTAGTTGGTTTAGGCCTCGCCCGTGTCCAATAATTTCTGAAAGCCGGCTTCGTCGAGGATCGTGAGGCCTAAGTCGCGGGCCTTCTGCTCCTTGGAGCCGGCGTTTTCGCCGACCACAACGTAGTTGGTCTTCTTCGAGACCGAACCCGACGCCTTACCACCGCGGGTGAGGATGGCTTCCTTGGCGCTATCGCGCGTGAAGTTCTCCAGGGTTCCGGTAACGACGATGGTGAGTCCCTCGAGGGTTTGCTCCTTCTTGTCGGTCTCGGCGACCTCCATGGACACGCCGGCGTTCGTCCACTTCTCCACGATCTCGCGGTGCCAGTCGACGTCGAACCAGCTCTTGAAGCTCTCTGCGATAATGCCGCCCACACCGTCGGTCTCCGCAAGGTCCTCCACCGGCGCCGCGCGCAGGGCCTCCATGGAGCCATAACGCGTGGCCAGCGCACGCGCGGCGATGGGACCAACATGGCGGATGGACAGGGAGACGAGGACGCGCCAGAAATCTGCGTTCCGGGCGGTCTTCAGGTTCTCTAGCAGCTTCTTGCCCGGCGCGTTGAGCTTGCCGGCCTTGGTCGTATAGGCGCTGGTGCCCAGCAGCTTTTCCTCGTCGAGGTCGAAGAGATCGCCTTCGTCGTGGAGCACACCGGATTCGATGAGGTCGCGAGCGGCTTCCTCGCCGAGCGCCTCGATATCAAGCCCCTTGCGGGAGGCCAAGTATTCCAGACGCGCGGAAAGCTGCGCCGGGCAGCTGCGGGTATTCGGGCAGCGCCAGTCTGCGTCGCCATCTTTCTGTGGGGCGAGCTTCGTGCCGCAGGACGGGCAGTTATCCGGGAAATGCCACTCTTCCTCGGTGCCGTCGCGCTTCTCGGCGACAGGTCCGAGAACCTCCGGAATGATCTCGCCGGCCTTGCGGATGATGATGGTATCCCCGATGAGCACGCCCTTGCGCTTGACCTCGGACTGGTTGTGCAGCGTGGCGCGCGAGACCGTTGAGCCGGAGACGAACACCGGCTCCATCACCGCGTACGGGGTCACGCGACCAGTGCGGCCCACGCCGACCTCGATGCCGAGCAGCTTCGTGGTCACTTCCTCCGGTGGGTACTTGTACGCAATCGCCCAGCGCGGCGCGCGCGACGTCGCACCCAAAGCACGCTGCGAAGCTAAGTCGTCCACCTTGACCACGAGTCCGTCCATCTCAAAGATGGCGTCGTGGCGGTGGTCCGCCCAATACTTCACGCGGTCTTGGACGTCCTTGGCGGAGGTCACTTGCTCCGTGTACGGGGAGACCGGCAGACCCCAAGCTTCCATCGCCTTGTAGGCGTCGTGCTGACTCGTGGGCGAGAATCCCTCGCGCGCGCCAATGCCGTGGCAGACCATGTGGAGGCGACGCTTCTTCACGTCTTCAGGATCCTTCATGCGCAGGCCGCCCGCCGCCGCGTTGCGCGGGTTGGCAAACGCCGGCTTGCCGTCGGAGAGGCGTTCCTCATTGATCGCGCCGAATTCTTCCGGGCGCATGTAGACCTCGCCGCGGATTTCCACAAGCGCCGGAACCGGATACTCCTCGGTGCCCGTGAGCTCGTGCGGGATGTCCTCGATAACGCGGGCGTTGTTCGTGATGTCCTCGCCCACGCGGCCGTCGCCACGGGTGGCGGCAGTCGTGAGCTTTCCGTCGCGGTAGACCAGGTCGATAGACAGACCATCGATCTTCAGCTCGGTGAGGTACGTCTTCGCCGGGGTGCGGTCCAGCCAGTCCTGCATCTCGGACTCGCTGAAGACGTTATCCAGGCTCATGAGCCGCTCAAGGTGCTCGATGTCCGCTGCGCCCTCCGGTGCCGCGCCCACTTCCTGGGTCGGCGAATCCGGCACGGCCAGCTCGGGATGCTCGGCCTCCAGCTCCTGGAGACGACGGAACAGCGCATCAAAGTCAGCGTCCGGGATGACCGGCTGGTCGTTGTAGTAGAGCTCGCGGTGGCGGCGCACCTCTTGGGCGAGCTCGGACCATTCGCGTTGGATATCAACTGGGTTAGTCACGAGGGACAGTCTAGTGAAGTGGCGGACATGACTTCGAACTACATCGGCCTCCCGTGGCATCTTTTTTTACACCGCGGGACGCTCCCACAAACTTTCCGAATCTGTAGCCGTAGCAATAAGCTTTCGAAGCTCTGCAACAGAAATAGTTGCGTCATCATCGACAGCGTAGGCAACTGCTGTTTCGAAAATTACTCTGAGTACTAGGCCAGTGGGCCCGAGCAGCATAGCTAACCCCCGACGTGTCTACTTTCCAGGGGTCAGGCCCTCCACCGGCTGCAAGCACCTTCTCCACTTCAGCCATAAGCTCACGAGGTGCCGGCATCGGTGGATTGTCCCTGAGTCGAAGGAGCCGGACACGTTGCTCACCTAGCTCAACAATTTTGCGATCAATTTCGGCAAGTGCGGCATCATACAACTCGTCTTCGGAATCAACGACCACGGATTTGAGCGGAATTCCTGCCACGACCAGTTGTCGAACTTTCACTAGAGCCGCGAGGTCCGCAAGAGAGTAGTCCCGGTACCCATTCGCTTTCCGCTCAGGTTCCGGAACCACACCCTGTTGGTGATAGTGACGAATGGTGCGAACACTACAGCCTAGCGCTCGGGCGACTTCAGAGATCCTCATAAGGCTTTTATAAACTATGACGTCGCGTCAAGGTCAAGGCACGAACGGCTACGGTTTAAAGGTTCACGTATTTTTGCCACATGGTTTCCTACACGTGGCGCAGCCGTATCGACAGCCAACAGGTTGACAACTACGACATCGAGTTTCTCGGTGGTGCTCCGCGCCCAAGGCCTACAACTCACAGACAAATACGTTGCGCGTTGGCAGCTCACGGCACCGTCTAATTGGACAACCTCGCACTTCAGCTTCAGCGCCACCGTGCAGAGTAAGGATAATTGGTCGTCCTCCATCGCGGCTTCAGGCAATCAGCCCACGGGACTCCCTGCGCCAGGACTCGACGCTGGAGTAGATCTCTCCAGCGCATTAGACATCGATTTGGGACGTTGCCCAATGACGAACACGATGCCCATTCGGCGGCTCGGCCTGCTTGAGAACGACGTTGCCCGCACGCCATTCATCATGGCGTGGATTGATATGCCTTCAATGTATGTCATCGCAAGCGACCACTACTCTCCCTCAGCAACCAAGAGTTCCGTGCGCTACGAGTCAGGAACACGGGACGTCAACATCCATCTCAAAGTCGACATCAACGGAGATGCCTTCGACTATCCCGCTCTCGCACGGTGAGTCTCGACCGCGCATCACTCCCGGACCCCTCATCGTTAGTGCCGAGTCTAACGAACTTGACAGCAGCAGTTGACGCACAAAAAGAGCAAACGTACAATTTTTTGTACAATCCCAGACGTTAAGGAGATTTACGATGCGCACCATGACTTACTCCGATTCTCGAGCTCATTATGCCGAGGTACTCGATTCCGTCGTGGATGACCGAGAAGAGGTCATCATTACTCGAAACGGCAAAGAATCAGCCGTTATTGTTTCGCTCGATGATTACAACTCACTTCGGGAAACCGCCTATCTTATGCGCTCTCCTGCCAATGCCCGCCGCCTCTTCGATGCAATTGAGCGCCTAGAAAACGGCAGCGGAACCGAGCACGCTCTCGTCGAGGACTAGCCTCCATGAAGCTCGTCTGGGACAACAACGCGTGGGAGGACTACGTATGGTGGCAAACCCAAGATCGCAAGGTTCTCAAGCGCATTAATGCCCTCATCAAGGACATTGAGCGCAACGGAAACGAGGGCATCGGAAAGCCGGAGCCGCTCAAACATGATTTTGTAGGCTACTGGTCACGGCGTATCACCGATGAACATCGCCTGGTCTATAAAGTCACCGACGATGCCGTGCTTATCGCCATGTGCCGTTATCACTACGGGCAATGCTAGCGCGGACGACCATTAGAAATTCAGCAACGCCTTCGTCGCGCGCCGTTCGTCCATGGCAGCGTAAGCCGTAGCGGGATCGGCAAGCGGCAATTCGAGGCCGAAGACCACGCCGGGGTCGATGGCGCCATCCTTGATGAGCTCGATCAGGTGCGGAATGCGCGCGTACTCGGCCCGGGTGCCGACGCCGCCAACCATCTACACGTGCGTGCAGAACGACTGATAGCCCGCCCGGCAGATCTCGCGCGTGTTGTCCGAGGCGACGAAGGATCCAACCACGAGAGCGCCGGCCTTGACGTTCTTGACCTCAGCCCCACCTTCTTCAACGACGCCGACGTATTCGTGTCCCATAACGCGATCCTGAATCTCGCCACCGAGGCCTCGGTAGGCCCACAAGCCGGAACTGCACACGCGCGTCAGCTCCATCTTGATGATGGCGTCCGTCGGAGCTTCGAGCGTTGGATACTAGCGTTCGACGACGCGGACGAATCCGGCTTCGTGCATGACTACTGCGCGCAAAATGACTTTCTTCTCTATGAGATCGTGGGAGTGCCCCCAGGGGATCCGCGAGACGATACGCTAGCACTCTCACCTCGCGATCGCAGTCTCATGTCCGGCAGTTTTGACGTTCCTGTCTTCATGTCGAGGCGGGGCGCTAAGGTGTAAACCATGAACTTCGACGCCAGCCGCATGCTCTCTTTCGACCTCGAGACCACCTCCGTTAATCCCAAGGAAGCCCGCATCGTCACCTCCGCGCTCGTGCGCATTGATGGACGCGACGTCGACGCGCGCGAGATGCTCGCCGACCCGGGCGTGCCGATCCCTGAGGAAGCCGCCGCAGTCCACGGCATTACAACCGAAAAGGCCCAGGCCGAGGGCCGCCCGCACGATGAAGTCCTCGCCGAAACCGTTTCTGCAATCAAGCAGGCCTGGGCTGATGGACTCACGCTCATCGTCTACAACGCGCAATATGATCTCTCGGTGCTGCGCGCCCTCACCGGCGACTTCACGGTCGACGGCCCGGTCTTCGACCCCTTCGTTATCGACCGCGTCATGGACAAGTTCCGCAAGGGCAAGCGCACTTTGACGGATGTTTCCGCCCATTACGGCGTGGAGATCGGCAATGCGCACGAAGCCACTGCCGATGCCCTCGCTGCCGCCCGCGTTGCTTGGAAGCAGGTCCGCAAGTTCCCGGAGTTGACCGAGATGGACATGGACGAGCTCATGGAATTCCAAGCCGTTAAGTGGCACGAGGACCGTCTGAGCTTTAAGAAGTATCTCGAGGGCAAGGGCCGCGACGCCTCGGACGTTTCCACCGCGTGGCCGATGATTAGCTAAACTTCTCGAATTTCTCGACAGCCCGATTACCAGCAGATTCAGCGCCAAATCAGCCGATTTAACGTCCACGTTCGAGAAAACCTCCCTCCCCAAACGCCGCACGGCTCACCGCCGTGCGGCGTTCCTTTTGTCACGAGCGCGTCCCATTTTCCATAATTCTTGAAGTTTTTTGAATTTTCTGGAATTTTGGAATACATGACCATGACAGACCTCGTACAGCGCCTCGCCGAGGTGGAGCGACGCCTCGATGCTCTGGAGCACAAGCCCTCTGCAAAGCAGCAACCCGCGTCAGCCGACACTTTCTGGCTCCTTGACGCCCTTCAAGCCGGTCCCGAGATCCCGGATGGCTCCGTCGCCTTCGGCGGCGACGTCCAGCTCGGCGGCCGCAGCTACCAATACCAATGGCAGCGCCCCACCCACGCCGTGACAGACGAGCCGTGGACCGACGCCATCACCCGCCTTTCTGCGCTCGCGCACCCGCTGCGCGCGGAGATTCTGCGCCGTCTCCTCGCGGCCCCGGCGGCGGCGGCCGACCTCGTGGAGGAGGGCATCGTGAGCTCCACGAGCACCGCCTACCACCATCTCAACGAGCTCAGCTCCGCCGGCTGGATTAGCAAAGCCCAAGCATCCACGTTTGAAATCCGCCCCAGCCGCGTCATTGCGCTGATGACCATCATCATCGCAGGAGAGGACCACTAATGACCAAACGCATCCTCATCGCAGTCCTTGTCGCCGCCCTCACCGCGGCGGTGCTCATTGCATCAGGGCCGCGCGGAATCGCCACCGAATCACGTCGCACCGGCACGCTCGACCTCACGAGCCACGCGGAGCGCGGCCACCATCAGCTCGCCGCCTTCGTCCTCACCGACGGCACGCCCGAGTTCGGCGGCCTCGGCGCCGACGAGCACACTGAGGTTGAAATCGGCTCCGTGACCAAAATGTTCACCGTCGAAATCACACAGCAGCTCATCGAAGAAGGAGCGCTCTCCCGCGACACTCGTATCGGCGAAGTCCTCGACCTCGGGGACACCCCCGCCGCCGACATCACCGTCAAGGAACTCGCCACCCACACCTCGGGCCTTCCGCGCCTCGCCAACCCCAACTTCTTTCGCAGTCTCGTCACAATGGGCACAAACGGAAATCCCTATGAGGGTGAGACAACCGAGGACATTCTCGATGCCGCCCGCACCGCGCAACTCGAAAACCGCGGAACGAAGCAGTACTCCAACTTCGGCTACGCGCTCCTCGGCGCCCTGCTCGCGGAGAAGACCGGCACTTCCTACGAGGAACTCGTGCGCACCCGCATCTTTGAGCCCGCCGGCATGACGGAGTCCTACGTCGCGCTCCCCGGCACCGCGCCCGCCGATGCCCCACGCGGTCTCGCGCCGAATGGCCGTACCGCTGAGGCATGGGAGATGGAGGGCAGCGCCCCGGCCGGCGCCATTCGCTCCACCGCCGCAGACATGGCGAAATTCGCCGCCTGGATGTGCAACCACGGACACTTCGATCTCGGTTGGGAGAAGGAAGACAACAGTGATGACACCTACTGGCACAACGGCGGCACCGGTGGCTACAGCACGATGCTCATCATCCAGCCTGAGCGGCACCGCGCCGCCTACGCCAGCAATGACGGCATGACCGGTGTCGAAAGCCTTGCCCGCGCGCTATTTAAGGAGCACGCATGATGGCCATCGGTATCGCTCTCGCCTACTCAGCAGGACTACTTTGGAGCACCTGGCGCCTGCACGCGCGGCCGCTATCCCTCCCGAACTTCCTAGCCAACGCGCTCTTCGACATCGTGCTCGCCCTCTATTTCGGCCGCGTGCTCGCCTGGAACCCCGGCGCCCTGTGGGCGTGGTATATCCTCGTCGCCGCCGTAACTCTACGCATCGGCGTTGGTGCCTACCAGCTGTTTTATAAGTCCCCTGCGTCACGCTCAAGTATGCCCGCAACTTCAGCCGCGAAGCGGTAGTCGCGCGCGGCGTCCCGGACGGGCCACGGGTTGATATCGACGTGGGTGACGAGCAGCTCGCGGCGATGTCCCAGGCGGTCGAAATGCTGAGCCACGGCAATCGCGGCGGCGCGGGCATCGGCAAACGCGCGCGGATCGAGTGCCAGGCCCACACGGCGGCCGGCCTCGAGGTGTTCGCCCAGGCCGTCGAGGTTCGCTGGCGTATCGAGTCCCACGAAGTCGACGAGCAGTGTGCCCGCCGAGGCCAGTGACCAGAGATTCCCGGCGCGCAGGTAGTCCGCGCCACACTCCTCCAGCCTCGCGATTGCGACCTCCTCGGGGACGGCCCGGACCGGGTCAAAGTCAGTGGTGCCCGGGATGGTGCCGGAGAGGGTATCGGCAAGCTGAGGCTCGTCGAGCTGGAGGACAACCTCGGAGTTAAAGCGGCGGGCGACCCGCGCGGCGTGGGCCTGGATGCCCTCGCGGAACGCGGCGTGGAGATCCTCGCGCGCACCGCGGTCGGTGATGACGCGGTGGCCATCTGCAAGCTCCACCGCGGCGGCGAGCGTCCACGGTCCCACAGCCTGGATCTTCACGCGCGGGACGTGCTCGCCCCACACCTCCGCGATGGCGTCGAAGTCGCGCTCCATGCGGTCCCACACGCGGCGGGTCTCGCGCTGCGGGCGCGCGGTCATCTGCCACGCACGCGGGCCGCGATCAACCGTGAGCGTCTCGAGCAAACCCGCGGTGCGGCCGATGGCATCGGAGCCCAAGCCTCGGTCCGGCAGCTGCGGCAGGTGCGGAAGGGTGCCGGTCTCCCCTATCACGATGTCGGCGGCTTCGGACATGGAGGTGCCGGGCATGGGGCCTAATCCGAAACCGGTCATAGGTGCGCATCCTTTTGTTAGGTTGGTGGCTATGGCTTACGACAGTATCGCAACATGGTGGTTCAACGACGAAACCGACATTCCAGCGGACGTGCCGCTCGTGCCCGGCGAAGAAGCTATCGCCGCGTATACGACGCTGCGTGACATCGCTGTCTTCACCACGAAGCGGCTCATCGTGCGCGACGCGCAAGGCCTGACGGGCAAGAAGAAGGAAATCTACTCGCTGCCGTACTCCTCCATCACGATGTGGTCATCTGAGAATGCAGGCAAGATCGACCTCGACGCGGAACTCGAGTTGTGGACCCGTGCCGGGCGCATCAAGGTCAGCGTAGGCAAACAGGTCGATGTCCGCGCCTTGGACCAGCTGATCAGCCGCTGCGTGCTGGGAGCTTAGTTCGTCCCGTTGATGGTGCCAGACCCGATAACGATGTCGCCGAGCTCGTCCGGGCTGGGCAGGTAGAGCACGGCGGCCTGACCGCGGGCGACGCCGTCGAGGGGCTCGTCGAGCTCGAGCGTCATCGTGTCGTTCGCGCGGTCGACGATGGCGTGGCAGCGCACGACGGAGCCGTGGGCGCGGACCTGGACGTCGCAATCGAACTCGCCGTCCATGGCCGGGTGCAGGTACTTAAGACGGTCCGCGGTGATGCGCGTGACCTTGAGATCCTCGCGGGAACCGACCGTGACGGTGCCGGTGGCGGCATCGATGTCCGTGACGTAGCGCGGGCGACCATCGGCAGCGGGGGCCTTAATGTCGAGGCCCTTGCGCTGGCCGATCGTGAAGTTCCACGCGCCGTCGTGTTCCTTGAGCTCGTGGCCCTCCTTGTCGACGATCATGCCCGGGCGCAGGCCAATCTTCGCCCCCAGGAACGCCTGCGTGTTGCCGTCCGGGATAAAGCAAATGTCGTAGGAATCCGGTTTCGTCGCGGTGGAGAAACCGTGGCGCTTAGCCTCCTCGCGAATCTGCGGCTTGGGCGTGTCCCCAATCGGGAAGAAACAGTGGTCGAGCTCGTCCTTCGTGATGACACCCAGGACATAGGACTGGTCCTTGTTTTCGTCGAGGGAGCGGCGCATGTAGCCGTCCGAGTCGATGGTGGCGTAGTGGCCGGTCGCGACGGCATCGAAGCCCAGCGCCATGCCCTTGCGCAGGAGGGCTGCGAACTTGATCTTCTCGTTGCAGCGCAGGCACGGGTTAGGGGTCTCGCCGCGAGCGTAAGAGTCCACGAAATCGCCAATGACAGCTTCCTTAAACTCCTCCGAGAAATCCCACACGTAGAAGGGAATGCCCAGCTTGTCGCAGATGCGGCGGGCATCCGCGGAGTCCTCAAGCGAGCAGCAGCCGCGGGCCTTCTCACGGGTTTGCTGTGCGTCCTTGTGCAACGCGAGGTGCACGCCCACGACCTCGTGGCCGGCCTCCACGGCGCGTGCGGCCGCCACAGAAGAATCGACGCCGCCGGACATTGCTACTAGAACTCGCATGGAGGTCAGTTTATCCCTTAAGGCAAATTATCCCACGACCCCGCCGAACGCTGTGCCGATGCCGTATGTCACCGCCAGGCCGAGCGCGCCACCCCGCACGAGCCGGAGTACCGCGCGCACGGGATCCGTGTCAGAGAGTTTGGCCGAGGTAAAGCCCGTAATCACCAGCGCGAGCAACGTCGTCGCGAAGACGACGAGGGCAGAGTTGGAGGAGAAGAACACTGATGCCAACGGCAGCGCCGCACCGGCCAGGAAGGAAGCGCCCGAAGCCGCGGCTGCCTCCCAGGGATTAGTGAGTTTCTCGCCATCGAGGCCGTACTCAATCTGCAGGTGCGCGGTGAGCGGGTCGCCCTCTCCAATCTCCTGCGCCGCCTTGTGCGCGGTCTTATCCGAAATGCCGTAGCCGGAGAGGATGCCGGCGAGCTCCTTGGCCTCCTCGTCTGGGGTCTGCTCCAACTCCTCAATCTCGCGCTCTACCGCCGCGCGCTCGGTATCGCGCTGCGCCGAGACCGACACGTATTCGCCCAACGCCATGGACACGGCACCAGCAACGGTGGAGGCGATGCCGGCGGTGAGAATGGCGGCATCGGAAGCACCGGAGCCTATAACGCCGAGGAGAAGCGCGGCATTGCTGATGATGCCGTCGTTCGCGCCAAGCACCGCTGCGCGCAAGGAATTAACAGTGACCATGCATTCATTATGCACGACCTATAAGAGCTGGTCTAGGCTTGAAAACCTAACCTAACATGCGTCCGACGAGCCTGCCCTTAGTAAGGTATAGCGCATGGGTAGACAACGCGCGCACTCCTCCGACCCTCGGGTCGGCACCTACGAGATTTCCACGGGCTCGGCTTCCGTCGAAGCCGACCCATTCCGGGAGGGCGCGTATATCCTCAACGTCAACGGCGTGCCGTCTTCCCACATCGTGCTGGACGAACCGGAGGAGCTTGAGTTCGAATACATGCGCTGGATCGCTGCGGCCGTCGAGTCGCTGGCTCCTGGTCGCCGACTCGTCCACCTTGGCGGCGCGGGGTGCTCGCTGGCGCGCTATTTCGCTTCCGTCTGGCCTAACTCGCACAACACCGTGGTAGAGCTTGATGCCAAGCTCGGACAGTTGGTGCGTGAGCTTTTCGATATCCCGTCTGCCCCCACCGTCAAGATCCGCGCCGGCGAGGCGCGCGCGGTGACCTTCGGCTTCCCGCCTGGGCGCTGCGATGTCATCATCCGCGACGTCTTCGCCGGTTCCACAACCCCGCGCCCTCTCACCACGGTCGAGTTCTTCGAGGCGGCTCACTCTGCGCTGAGCGCGGGCGGCCTGTATGTCGCGAACTGCGGCGACCACTCCTCGCTGCGGGTGGCGAAGGCGGAGCTGGCCGGCCTGGCGCAGGTCTTCTCTCATGTGGCCGTCATCGCGGACCCGCCGATGCTCAAGGGCCGCCGCTACGGAAACGTCATTCTCATCGCCTCCGATACCGAATTGCCCGGTGAAGGCTCGCCGGAGTTCGCTGCTCTTAGCAAGCCGCTGCTCGCCGGAGCCGTTCCGGCTCGTTACGAGGATGAGGAGTGGACGCGGAAGTTCTTTAAAGGAGCGGACGCACTGCGCGATCCCGCCGAGTAGGTTAAGCTCCGTGACGAGGACCACACATTCAAGGGGGATTATCATGGATGACCTCGTCCTTCCAGAGCTCAGCCGCTCGAAGCTGCGCACGCTTGTCAAGAACGGCAAGGCCGTGCCCATCTGCAGAGGCTTGTACCTGAGCCGCACGCCCACAGCGGCGGAGTTAGCTGTCATCCTTCAAGACCGGACGCCGGACCTCGTCCTCACTGGGATCACCGCAGGACAGATAGCTCATGGAAAGCCGCTGACGCTGCCGCTCCACGTCGCGTATTCAGAAACTCTTCCCCACTCGCAGTTCTTCGTTGCGCACCGCACAACGCAGCTAGCGAACGACATCCACAGCAAGGCACGCATTCACTACCCCATTCTCGCGGTCGCATACATAGATGAAGACGAGCTGGGCCTGAAATACCTTGAGCATGCATATGCAGGTCAGCCCGGAAAAATCCGGCTCGAAAAGCACATGGAGTCGATTGCTCGCCTGCCCAAACGCTCGCGAGCGCTCCTCGATCGCGCGGCACTCGGGACCGACTCGGGCGCAGAAAGAAGTATCGTTCGCGGATTACGCGATCTCGGCCTGCACACTGAATCCAATGCTTTCATCGGACCCTATCTCTGGGACATCGTGCTGCCCAACTTGGGATTTGCCGTAGAAATCGACGGCTTCGAGTACCACTCCCGCAAACCCGAGACCATTCGCGACGCGTGGAAGACAAACGACGCAGTGCTGCGCGGCTGGCGTCCGCTGCGCTATACGGGAAGCTGCGTGACATATCACCGCGACGATATCCTCCGGCAAATCTCGACGGCGCTGAATCCCGACTTGAAGGCGAAAGTCCACACACCGGTTCGGCAGTGGCACCGGTGGTTTAGTACGCGCGACGATCCGTGGGACGTCCCTCATTAGACCGAAATAGCCACAACGTCCGAATAAGGAGTCGAAATGTGAAAAATCAAGACCTTATTCGGACGTTGTGGCTAATTTCAGTGCTGAAGGCTAAGCCCCGGCGAGCATCCGGTTCACGGCCGCCGCGACGGAGCCGGAGTCCATCTGCGGCAGCGCAACGCCGACCTCGCGGGCAGCCTTCTGCGCGTGGTCGACCTCGACGGCTTCGACCTCGGTATTGGACAGGTGCGCCGAGTTGTCGAGCAGCAGCGCGAGGTCGGAGAGGGTGGCACCGTTCTTCAGCATCTCTTCGAGCTGAGCCTTCGGCAGCGCGTCATTGGCAATGAGAGCCTTAGCCATATCGGTGAACTGGTCCCCTCCGGCCGCCTCGGTGAGGGCAGGAGCGACGGCGGCGCCGACGGACAAAGCAAGGATGGCAGCAATGACGGCACGTGCGTCGCCGGACAGGTCAACGCCCGGGATGACGAGGTTCTCGAGGATGCCGCCGAAGTCGATGTAGTTACCGGCAGAGAACGTCTCGAGCTGCATGTGGGTGCCATTGAAGATGTTCATATCCACCGGGCCAGTGATGCCGCCCACGCGACCGGAGTCAGAGCGCTGCCAGAAGGCGATGCGGTCCCAGCCGCCCACCGGCTCCGGGGCCTGATCCTGGTACGCGGCGAGCCACAACGGGAACTCGGAGAACTCCGTCGTGTTGCCCATCTCGTGGAGCCAGAAGTACTTGTACGTGTAGATCATCGGGGTGCGGCCGGTCAGGCGCTGCAGCTCCGAGGTGAAGGTGCGCGTCCAGGCCACGAGCTCGGCCGGGGACTTGCCCTCGGAGACCTCGAGGTCGAGGACCGGCGGCAGGGTCTGGCCCGGGACGAGGGCGAGCTGTGCAGCGAACTCTGCGGCCTGGCGAGCGGGATCCGCTGCCGGGCGGGCGTAGTGGTACGCGCCGACCTTGAGACCGGCCATTTTCGCGGCGTTCGCGTCGCCGACGTAGTGGCTGTTAACCCAGCCTTCGCCCTCGGTGGCCTTGACGAACGCGAAGGACTGGCCGTCCGACTTCACGGCATTCCAGTCAATGCCAGCGAGCGTGGTGTGCTGGTGTCCAGAGACATCGATGCCGCTGGGCGCAACGAGGCCGCCCAAGTCTTGGGCCTGAGCGACGGTGCTGGACACGGTGGCTGTGGACAGAGCAAGTGCGGCAGCCGTAAGGGCCGCGACGATACGGCGTGCAGAGATCATGTCTGCGACACTACACATCAATCACACGAGTCACACTCGCAACACGCGTTACTGCGCTAACTTTTCGGATCGGGCGGCGAGCCACGCGCGCACGGCACGCGCCGCATCCGCAGCCGAGAGCGACGGCACATAGGCGTGGACGACCGCGGCGGCGATAGCAGGCAGCGCCAACTCATCGTCGTACGCGAGGTACCACGCGTGCTCCGTCGGCTGGAACTTGCGCTTGCTCGCCGCCAAAGTCCGAAAACCGTAGAGCGGCTCCATCTCCTCGCCCACGCGCGACAGTAGGGCGTCGAGCAGTCCCGGCTCGGACGGGCTGCCGGACAACGGCGCACCGGAAAGCGATATCCACGCGCACCCCTCGGCGGCGGCTTGCAGCAGTGCCTCGGAGATAAGCAACTCCATAACACCCTTGAAGCCGTCCTCGGAACGGCGCATGACATCGAGGGTGTAGCCAACGACCTCACCCGCTGAGCGCACTGGCATCCACGAGGTCACGCCGTGCAAAGAACCATCAGGACCGACGGCGAGCAGCAGCCGCGTGCCCGATACGCGCAGCTCTGGCAGGGAGCCCAAGGTAAAGCCCATCTCCGGCAGCGCCTTGTCGGCAACCCACTCCTCGGACAGCGCCACCACTGCAGCCTGGAGTTCCAAGGAAAGTTCAGACCACGTCGTCCACATAGTCCTCACACCCTCCTTGCCCGCCTTGTTGCGGGCAGTGCGCACGTTCTGGAACTTCTTGCCTTTAAATTCCACGTTGTCGGTGGACAGCACTGCTTCCTCGGCGACTTCGAGGCGGCGGAACCCGGGGCGCTCGAAGGCCTCGGACACGGAGTACCACGCCGGACGCAGGGAGTTCTCACGGGCAAAGGACTCAAACTCAGCGGCGCAGCCCTCGGGGTCACGTCCCACGGGCTCGCCCAGTGTGAGCGCGACGCCGCGTGACGCACGGTAGGCCACGTAGGTATCCCCTGCCGCGTTAAAGAAGTAGCGGTTTCCCTCCCACAGCGTCATAAACGACAGGTGGTCGCCAGAGCCGGACTCGAGAATGGCGCGCGCGTGAGTGGCATCACCGGAAGGGTCAGCAGGTCGGGCAAACATGCGCCAGCCGGCCCACGCGGCATAGAGCCAAAAGACCGTGCCCACCCACTCGTAGAGCGCCCACGCCGCCGAGGTGCCCGGCACGAGCGCGTACGGCAGGAGCAGCGCAACGACAGGCGGGAGGAAGCGCAGCGGCCATTCAAACGCGATAGCACCGAAGGACGCGTCGTCAAAGGAAGTCCTCAGAACCCAGGCACCCACGAGCCACACGGCGCTTGCTACAACGAAAGCGAGCAGGAGGCGCAGCAGTACGCGGCGGACCGAGGCGGAATTCTCGCGCACGCTGAACACGCGGCGATTCCAGACGAGCACACAAACACACCCCAGCCACGGCACGAGAACCGCCGCTAGGTTGATGCCGTAGAGCGCCACGCCGTCGGCATCGAGGTCGAAGAGCTGCGTGACGAGCACGACCATGGCGGCAAATTGGACGAGAAGCGAACCCCACCACGCGGCGCGGCGGCCCTTCCACAGACCGTAACAGAGCACGAGTTGAATGAGCAGCGGGATGAGGTCTGCGACGGCCGGGCCCAGGCCGTAGACGCGCGACCAGCTGAGGGCCTCCTGGCACTCCTGCGAGCCGGGCAGGGAGTGGCATAGGCCGGCGGTGAGGGCATCGGAAGCACCGTCGGACCACATGAGCTGGGTGACGGGGCTAAACGGGCCCTCGGCGCCAGGATTGAGCGCGACAAAGAGCGGACCGAGCGCGACGATACCCACCACCAGTGCGGTGAGCACGCGTTTCTCGCTTGCCGATGCCCCCGCGCCGCGGGTTTCCTTCGCCCACCAGGCACCCACGGCGATGGACAACACGGCGGCGGTCACGCCGATGACATCGGGAAGCGTGCCCGAATACAAGGCCATGGTGGAGGGCAGCACGAGGATGACCAGGCGCACGCGGCGGCGCCACAAGCGCGGCAGCCGAGCCGAGGCCACGCCGGCCGCGCCGATGATAAAGGCGATGAGCGTCAGCCGCGTCGAGCGCAGGAGATCATCGCCCCAGCGGTTGAGGCCGACGACCTCGATACCGCGGGCGACGACAAGCGAGAGAGGCACAACGAGTACCTGGCTGGCCAGGCCCACGCCGAGGAACCGCCGCGAGCCTAAGACGCGCTCGGCGGGGACATCGACGGCAAGCGCAAGCAGCGTGAGCATGAACGCCCCGCCGGCGGTGTGAACGGATAGGTCGTCGAGCAGCCCATCCGAGGCACCAAGAATCCACAGAGCCCACACGATGACGATGAGGAGGAGCGTCACTGGGTTGCGACGCAGGAAGGTTTTAGAGCGTGACATCGGAATCTTTCAGTCCGTCGAAGGGGTCGGTCGTTACAGTGAGCCCGCCGCGGCGCGCGGCCCACGCGAAGGCGCGTTGTAGGCCAGGGCGCCACATGTCAAAGGAATGTCCACCTTCGAGCGTGCCGTACCACGCCGGAATTCCGGCGGCACGCGCCTTGGCCGAGAGGTCTGTGAGCGCGCTCTTCGCATGCTCATCCGCGGTGCCCGCGATGAAAACGGCGGCCAGCCCCGAATCCTTGTAGCTGTGTGCGGTAAGCAGGCTAGCGGGGTTTTGTGCTTGGTACTTGGACTCGTCGCCACCGAAGAACTTCTCAACCGTCGCGGCATGCGTGCCGATGGTCGGCTCCGCCTCGCCGGACAGATCGATGACCGAGCCGAATGCGGACGGGTGCGTCGTGGCGATCTGCAGCGTGCACGTGCCGCCGTAGCTCAAACCAGCGACCGTCCAGTGCTTCTGATCCGCATCCACGCGGAAGTCTGCCTTAATCGTGTTCGGCACGTCCGTCGTGAGGTACGTCATCACTGTGGCGACCGAAGAGTTGGCGCAGATGGGGTTGGCGTTCTCGGAGCCTGTGGCATCGACAGCGATGACGATCGGGCTTACTCCCCCGTTGGCGGCCTGGAAGCGGTCCGCGGTCTGCGCTGCCTCACCGGAGCCGAACCACTGCTCCGGTCCGCCGGGGTTGCCGTGGAGCAAGACGATAACCGGCAACGTGGCGTTCGACGTGAAATACGCCGGCGGCAGATACGCCGTGGCGTCGCGCGAGGTGAATCCCGAGACCGCGGAGGACACCGGGAAGGTAACGAGCGCGCCGTGGGCGCCGTCCGTCGCCGACGCAGCCTTGACCTGATCGAGCGTCATCTCCGGAGCTACGGGCTGCGGGTCGAGCGAGGCGACCGTGGGATACGTGCCGTATTCCATGTTGGCCAGGCCCGCGGTGGACACGGCGGAGACGACGGCGACGAGCGCGAGGAGCACGCGCAGGCGCGGCAGGACGGCCACGCCCACGAGCGCGAGCACCGAGACGAGCCCAGCGGCGAAAAGGTAGAGGGGAATATCCCAATGGCGGAGAATAAACCATGCCGCGGAGACAGCGGCGAGCGCCACGGCGAGGGTAAGGCCCGTGCGGTGCCACCGCTTCCAGCCGGCCCAGAGGACGACACCCGCGCCGAGGACAAGTAGCACCACGTAGATGACGCCCGCCGCGGTTCCCGTGAGCGGAATCTCCCGCACAAAATCGATAACTGATTGCACAAGATAACAGTAGTTCCCGCCTGCTGGAACGTTACGGGCGAAAGCCCACGAGTTTCCTACTTATACGCTGCGAGCTCGCTCCACGATGCTGGGAATTTCCTGACAGGCAGCATCCACGTCCGCCTGCGTGGTGCCGGGGCCGAGGGTAAAGCGCAGACTACCGGAGTGGTCCTGGTCGATCCCCATAGCTTCGAGGACGTGCGAGGGGCGGTACACGCCGGCATGGCATGCGGAGCCTGCCGATGCCTCTATCCCCGCAGCGTCGGCCAGCATGAGCAAGCTATCCGAGTCCGTGCCCGGGAACGTGAGATGCAGGTGGCTGGGCAACGCCGGCTCATGCGTGTTGCAGATCGCGTCGGGCACGGCGGCCAATAGGCGATCGCGGAGAGCGTCGCGCAGTACGCGCACGCGGGCGGCCTCGGACTCGAGCTCGGCGAGCGACTCGTGGAGCGCGGCCGCCGTCGCAGAAGCGGCTGCCACGTCGACGGTGCCGGGGCGGATGCCGCGCTCTTGTCCCCCGCCGTAGGCGATGGGCTGCGGTGCCGGCGAGCGGCGCGCGAGCAGGAGGCCTGCGCCACGCGGACCGCCGAACTTGTGGGCACTGGCGGCCAACGTTGTGGCACCCAGCGCGTGGAAGTCGATAGGCAGCTTGCCCATGACTTGAACGGCGTCGATGTGGACGGGGGTCTCGCCCGCCCGGTCAATGACTTCTTTGACAGGCTGGATGGCGCCGGTCTCATTATTGGCCCACATGCACGTCGCGACGGCGGCGGGGTCGTCGAGCGCGGCGAGATCACCGAGGTGACCGTCGGCATTGACCGGCAGCAGGTCAACGGTTGCACCTTCCTGAGCGAGGGCGGCGACGGTCTCGAGGACGCCGGGGTGCTCGATGGGCGTGGAGACGACGCGGGCGGGCGCGCCGGCAGCCACGCGGGCGCGGTAAAGGCCCTGGATGCCGATGTTGTCCGCCTCGGTGCCAGACGAGGTGAAGATGACCTCGATGGGCTCGCAGCCGAGGTCGGCGGCGATGGACTCGCGGGCATCGTCAAGCACGCTGCGCGCGCGGCGGCCCGAAGCGTAGGTCGCGCCGGCGTTGAGAGCGCCCGACGCGGCGACCCAGGCGTCCACGGCCGCTTGACGCATGGGCTGAGTCGCCGCGTAGTCGAAATAGTGTGACATTAGCCGCGACGCGAGTTGAGCTCGGCGGTCAGCGCCGGGGCGATCTCATGGAGGTCACCCACGACGCCGAGGTCGGCGATCTCGAAGAAGGGCTCGTCCTGGTCCTGGTTGACCACGACGATGGTGCCCGAGGTACGCATGCCGGTGAGGTGCTGGATGGCGCCGGAGATGCCGAGTCCAATATAGAGATCCGGCGAGACGGTGACGCCGGTCTGGCCGATCTGGTGCGCGGGGTCGTAGGCGCCGTTGTCCACGGCGTCGCGGGTGGCGCCGACGGCGCCCCCGAGGGCATCGGCAAGCGGCTCGACAACTTCGGCGAACTTGTCGCCGACGCCGCGGCCGCCGGAGACGACGACCTTGGCGGCGGTGAGCTCAGGGCGCTCGGAGTGCTCGGCGGGCTTAAAACCGGTGACGGTGACGTCGCGCTCGGTGGCACCCGGCAGCGGCATGGGGGCGAGCTCGCCCGCGGCCGGCTGCGGTTCGGCCTTGACGGCACCGGGGCGCACGGTAAAGACCGGGCAGGCACCCGCGGCGGTGGAGGTCGCCTGGAAGGTGCCACCGAAGATGACGTGGGTGGCGGAGTGATCCGGGTTGATGGCCGTGACGTCCGCAAGGACGCCGGAGGCCAGGCGTGCGGCGACGCGGCCGGCAATCTCGTTGCCGGTGGGCGTCGCGGCGATGACGATAGGCGCGGGGTTCGCAGCGCCGAGGGCGTGGAGAGCGTCGACCTCGGGGGTGATGAGGCGCTGGCCGTAGTCGGCCGTGGTGGCCTCGACGACCTGGGCGGCGCCGAGTTCGGCGAGCTCCTTCTCAAAGCCTGCAGGCGAGGCGGAAACGACGACGGCAGAGACGACGCCCAGCGGGCGGGCGGCGGTAATAAGCTCGGCGGTAACCGGTGAAAGCTGGCCCGCCTCGTGCTCGACAAGAACGTAAACGTGCGACATGGTGGGTGCTCCTTAAATGAGGTTGCGGGCGGCGAGGAAGTCGGCGATCTGGCGGGCGGCCTCTTCGGCGGAGACGCCGGAGATGACCTCGCCGGCGGTGCGCGGCGGCAGTTCCTGGGAGTCGGTGACCTGAGTGGCCGGCGCAATGGCGTCGATGCCCAGGTCCGCGACGGACCACTCGGTAACCTCGGCCTTTTTCGCGGCCATAAGTCCCTTGAAGTTGGGGAAACGCGGCTTGTCCGACTTATCCGTGACGGTAACAAGTGCCGGCAGGGCGGTCTCAATTTCCCACACGCCGCGGGCGTCCTCGCGGGTGCCCGTGAGCTTGTCGCCGGTGAAGTTCAGGGTCTTCACGCCGGTGAGCGCGGGCAGCTGGCGGTACTCGGCAAGCAGGCCCGCGAGCAGACCGGTCTGGGAGTCCGAGGCCTGGGAGCCGGCGACGACGATGTGGACGGGGTCGGTCTCGGCGAGCTTGGTGAGCGCGGCGTTTAAGGTCCACGCGGTGGAGAGTGCGTCAGCGCCAGCAAGCTGATCGTCTACCACGTGCACAGCGGCGTCCGCCCCCATGGCGAGCGCCTTGCGCAGAGCTTCGTCGGCCTGGGCCGGGCCCATGGTGAGAGCCACGACGCGGAAGCCAGCGTCCGGATTATTTTCGCGCAGGCGAAGGGCCTGCTCGACGGAGAATTCGTTGATCTCGTCGATGACGTTGTCCACGTCGCGGTTAATCCGGTGGTCCTCCCCCAGCGTCTTCGTCGACCAGGTATCCGGTACGTGTTTGACCAGCGCCACGATGGTTGGCATGTGTCGTGTCCCTTTCCGTCATGCGTGTGTTACGAAAGTTAGCTAAACCTCGCTCGATGATACTCGGGGGCCGCAGATAAATGCGACCTGCCGCGAACTTCCGGCGGCCGAGCCTGCGCGGCCGTCGTCGACGCGCGCCACCACCACCGTGCGCGCCGCGGAGCCACGCAGCTTGAGCTTCTTGCGGAGCTGGTCTGGGTCGACGTTCACGCCACGCACGAGGATTTCCGCGCGGCCACAGTCGTGCGAAGCGAGCGCGGCCTTGAGCTTCTTGAGGGGGACCTGCTCGATGAATTCAAATCCCGAGGTGCCCGCGGGCAGTCGGTCGCCGGTGAGGTAGGCCAGATGCTCGTCGAGCTGCCAGAGGCCCTCGCGGGCGGCGTAATGCTGGACGAGCCCGGCGCGGATGATGGCACCGTCGGGCTCGAGGATGAAGCGGCCGGGCTCGCCGGGCGCGGGTGGTTCGACGGGCGCGTCCGTGACGATGTCCGTGTGGCCGTCGCGGAGGACGACCGCGCGGCGGCGGGCGGTAGCGAGGTCCGGCGTGTAGAGGCACGCCTCCTTGACGCCGCCGTCGACGGAGACGATGTCCACGCCGCCGTCCCACTCGGAGAAGTCGAGGCCTGGCGCGCACTTGATGGCCAGCGGACGACCGGGGTACGCGGCGACGAGGTCTGGCAGCGGAGGCAGGAGCTTGGCGGGGTCGGTAATGCGGCGCCCACCCGCGCGACGGGCGGGATCGGCGACGATAACGCCGGAGTTGCTCACGGGTACCAGGGCGTCCGCGCGGACGAACCAGCCGTCGGGCACGTTGTGGCGGGCCATGGCCAAGCGCGAGGCGTCGAGGTCGGAGCCGACATAGTCAATTCGTGCGTTGCGGAGCAATGCCCCCTCAGTGCCGATGGAACAGGTGACGTCGTGGACGAACTCGACGCCGAGCGCAGCCAAGTGTTGGGCGCGGAAGGACGCGACGGCCGGTGGGGTGGCTTGTTGGGCCGAGGTGGCATCGGCAAGCCAGTGCGCAGGGAGCTTGCCAGAGCGGCGGGCTTGGAGGAGCTCGGCGACGGCGCGGGCGTGCTCGCCGTAGAGCCCGCGGAGGAACTCCACGTCCTTGAGCTGGGTCTTGGCAGTGAGCTCAAGATCGTGGTCGAAGGTGTGGGCCGCGAGGAAGGCGACCTCGTCGAGGGTGAAACTCATATGCGGTCCACCGGGCGGGTCGCGAAGTAGTCGCCGTAATGTGGGTCATCGACTGGGTCGCCGATGACGGGGCGCAGGTCGGCGTGGGCCGCGGCCTTGATCACGCCGGAGACGCTATCGTGCTCCGCGAGGCGGGCAAGCTGGCGCCACGTGGGCAGGGCAAGGCGCACGAGCCCGGCGCGCCATCCATCGAGGATGAGCTGGGGCGGGAACCAATTGGCGTCAGCGGCTTCAAAGGTCGTGGCGTCCGGCTCCTGGCCCGGAGGCAGCGTCGCGATAAAGAAGAACGTGTCGAACCACTGGCCCTTATCGACGCCCGCCCAGCGCGCCCAGGGGCGCAGCATGTCTGCGTCGAGCTTGAAGCGGCGGCGCGAGAGGAACTCTGTAAAGGAGATGGTGTGGTTTTCGAGCTCAAGGCGCTCGTCGTGGTAGCGGCGCGCGTCCTCGAGAACCTCGCCGGACAGGCCGCGCACCAGCAGCGTGCCGGCCTCCTCAAAGAGCTCGCGGGCAGCGGCGAAGACGAGGGCGTGCGTCTTGTAGCGGGTCACGCCCATCTTGCGGGCCATGGAAATGGTGGACGCGCCGGACCACAGCTCGCCGGAATCCCACGTGCGCGGCGGAAAGTCGCGGGGGTCGACGCCGCCGCCGGGGAAGACGACGTGCCCCGGATAATTGCGCATGGTGGACACGCGTTCTTGTACCCAGACCTCGAGCCCGTCCTCGCCATCGCGAACGATAAGGACGGTGGCGGCCAGCTTGCCGCCGTTAAAACCGGTCTGGTCCGCGTGGTCGATGGCGTCGTGCTCACCGACGCCATCACGGAAATAAGTCCGGTTAGGGTCCCGATAGGTTGGCATAGTGAAGCCAGATTACCGCAACCTAGCGCACGCGGCGTGCGAAATAGCGCTCTCCAATGCGGTCAACCTGAATGGGCTGATGGAACGCCGTGGAAAGGTTCTCGGAAGTCAGCACGCTATTGATAAGGCCCATGTCTACGACCTTGCCCTCGTCGAGGATCATCGCGTGGGTAAAGCCGTACGGGATCTCCTCGACGTGGTGGGTAATCATCACGATCGCCGGGGCGTCCGGATCGAGCGCCAACTCCCCCAAGTAACCCACGAGGTCCTCGCGGCCGCCCAGGTCCATGCCCGCGGAGGGCTCGTCGAGGATGAGCAGCTCCGGGTTGACCATGAGGGCGCGGGCTAAGATGACGCGCTTCTTCTCCCCCTCGGACAGGGTGCCCCACGTGCGCTTGGCCAGGTGGGTCGCCCCCACTTGGGCGAGGATTTCCTCGGCGCGGCCGAAGTCCATATCCTGGTATTCCTCACGCCAGCGGCCGAGCACGGCGTAGCCGGCGGAGATGACCAGATCGTCGACCCGCTCATTGTCCGGGATGCGGTGCTGCACAGCGGCCGAGGATATGCCGATGAGCGCGCGCAAGTCGCGCATGTCCGTCTTACCGATGCGCTCGCCCATAATGAACGCCGTGCCCTTGGACGGGAATTCCTCCGCCGCGGCCATGCGGATAAGGGAGGTCTTACCCGCCCCATTGGGGCCGATGATGACCCAGCGTTCGTCGAGCTCTACTTGCCAATCGATGGGGCCTACGAGGGTGCGTCCACCGCGGCGCAGCTCCACGCCGTGGAAGTCGATCAGAAGGTCGGGGTCAGCCACGTATTCAGGTTCGGCGATCTCTTGCGCAGTCATGCCCTCTATAGTGCCTTACGTTCCACTTCCCCGGTGAAAGTGACACAGCTAGGTTAGGCTGAAAGGCATGACTTCTCCCACCTCCTCCCCACGCATGTACGGCCATGCTTTCGGCCGCCTGGGCATTGACGATGTCCGCCCCGTCATCTCCGGCGGAAAGCTGCCCTCCAAGGGCACCGTTGGGGAGGTCATCCCCGTCACGGCTTTGGTCTGGCGCGAAGGCCACGACGCCATCGCCGCCACCTTGTCTGTGTGGAATGCGGAGGCCTCCACGGTCTCCTCGAAGACCATGGACTTCGACCCCGTCAACCCGGACCGCGTCCATGCCGTTTTTACCCCCGCCACCCCGGGCCGCTGGTTCTTCCGCGTCGACGCATGGAGCGATGTCATGGCCACGTGGCGCAACGCCGTGACGAAGAAGATGGACGCCGGCCAATCCGCACAGGAGCTCGCCAACGATCTCTCCCACGGCGCCGACCTCTTTACCCGCGCCGCACTCCAGACCCCCACGGACCAGGCGGGCCCGCTCTTCGCTGCGGCCAAGGCACTTGCTTACGATGCCCCCGTCACCGAGCGCGTCGCCCCCGCCTTCTCCCCCGAAGTCACCGAAATCCTCAAGCTCCACCCGCTGCGCGAGCTCCTCACCGAAGGCGAGATTTACGAAGTCGACGTCGAGCGTGCCAAGGCCCGCTACAGCTCCTGGTACGAGCTCTTCCCCCGCTCCACCGGCGGTTGGGACGCAGAGGGCAACCCCGTCCACGGCACCTTTGAGACCACGAAGCGCGCGCTGCCCCGCGTGGCGGAGATGGGTTTTGACACCGTCTACTTCCCGCCCATTCATCCCATCGGCGAGGTGCACCGCAAAGGCCGCAACAATGCGGTGACGGCGCAGCCGGGCGACGTGGGTTCCCCGTGGGCCATCCAGGACCACACGACCACGCACCCGGAGCTGGGCACGATGGAGGACTTCAAGGATCTCCTCTCCTACGCCGAGTCGCTCGGCCTCGAGGTCGCCATCGACCTGGCCCTCCAGTGCGCACCGGACCACCCATGGGCGCAGTCCAACCCCGAGTTCTTCACCGTGCTCGACGACGGCACCATCGCGTATGCGGAGAACCCGCCCAAGAAGTACCAGGACATCTACCCGCTCAACTTCGACAACGACCCAGACGGCATCTACGAGACCATCTACGACATGGTCATGATCTGGGTGAACGCCGGCGTAAAGACCTTCCGCGTGGACAACCCGCATACCAAGCCCGCCAACTTCTGGGCGTGGCTCATCGCCAAGGTGCATGCCACGCACCCGGACATCATCTTCCTCGCCGAGGCCTTCACGCGCGCCCCGCGCCTGCTGGGCCTGGCCAAGGCGGGCTTTACGCAGTCCTACTCCTACTTCACGTGGCAGACCTCCAAGTACGACCTCACGGAGTTTGTCCAGCACCACCTGGAGCAGGCCGATATCTGCCGCCCCAATATGTTTGTCAACACCCCAGACATCCTGCACGAGTCCTTGCAGACCGGCGGACGCGCCATGTTCGCCATCCGCGCCACGCTCGCCGCGACGCTCTCCCCGCTGTGGGGCGTGTACTCCGGCTTCGAGCTCTACGAGCACGAGGCCGTCACGCCCGGCAGTGAGGAATACCTCGACTCCGAGAAGTACGAGCTGCGCCCGCGCGACTTCCAGGCGGCGCTCAACTCCGGCGACTCGCTCGAGCCCTACATCGGGATGCTCAACCGTATCCGCCGCGCTAACCCGGCCTTGCAGCAGCTGCGCGCGCTCACCTTCCACGAGGTGGACAATGACAACGTCATGGCCTACTCCAAGGCGGACGCCACCACGGGCAACGTCGTGCTCACCGTGGTCAACCTCGACCCGCGCAATACCCAGGAAGCCACCGTCCACATTAATTACGCGGCCATCGGCCAGGACGAGGGCGCGACCTTTGAGGTCCACGACGAAATCTCCGGCAATACATTCACGTGGGGGCCGCACAACTTCGTACGCCTCGCCCCGCAGGGCGACGTCGCCCACGTCCTCGTGCTGCCCACCGTCGCCCAGGAGCGCCGCGCGCAGCTGGCCTGGCGTCCGCAGGACACCTACCGCGCCTAGTGCCAGCCAGGCCCTGCACGCCCGTTCGAGTGAGCAGGGTCCGCGGACACAGTATCAACCGCTCGGTGCCGATCAAGAGAAAACTCACATCGCCTGCACGCACCCCTCTATAAAGGTACTTTTGACTCTATGAGCATCCCTCAGTCTGACCTCGATCTCCTCAACTCCTGCCGCCACTGGGCGCCGCACGATTTCTATGGCTGGCACGACGGCGTCGTGCGCACCCGCAAGCCGGGCGCCGAGTCGGTCGAGCTCGTCACGGCAGAGAAGACCATTGCCATGACAAACGTGGGCAATGATATGTGGGAAGCCTGCTTGGTTCGCGAGGCCGATTACCGCCTGCGCGTGACCTATCCGGGCCAGCCCGCCCGCGAGGTGGCCGACGGCTACCACTTCCTCCCCACACTCGGTACCTTTGACCTGCACCTTATCGGTGAGGGCCGCCACGAGCGCCTGTGGGAAGTGCTCGGCGCGAACCTCAAGTCCTATGAGACGGACCTCGGCGTCGTCGAGGGCGTCGCCTTCGCCGTGTGGGCCCCCAACGCCGTGGGCGTCGCCGTCGTCGGCGACTTCTGCGGATGGAACCCCACCCAATACCCCATGCGCTCGCTGGGCTCCACGGGCATCTGGGAAGTCTTCGTCCCTGGCATCGGCGTGGGCGAGCGCTACAAGTTTGCCATCCAGACCAAGTACTCCGGCCGCATCGACAAGGCCGACCCGCTCGCCAAGGCCACCGTTGCCCCGCCGGCCACGGACTCCGTCGTCGCCCACTCCACCTACACGTGGAACGACCAGAAGTGGATCGACGCACGCACCGGCGATATCAACGTGCCAGTCAATATCTATGAGGTCCACGTCGGTTCCTGGAAGATCGGCTCGAACTACAACGTGCTGCGTGAGGAGCTCATCCCCTACCTCCTGGAGCACAACTACACGCATGTCGAGCTTATGCCCGTCGCCGAGCACCCCTTCGGCGGCTCCTGGGGCTACCAGGTCTCTGGCTACTACGCGCCCTCCGCGCGCTGGGGCTCGCCAGAGGATCTCAAGGCACTTATCGACGCCCTCCACCAGGCGGGCATCGGCGTCATCATCGACTGGGTCCCCGCGCACTTCCCCAAAGACGAGTTCGCGCTCGGCCGCTTCGACGGCCAAGCCCTCTACGAGCACCCGGACCCCCGCCGTGGCGAGCAGGCAGACTGGGGCACCTACGTCTTCGACTTCGGTCGCAACGAGGTTCGCAACTTCCTGGTCGCCAACGCTTTGTACTGGGCGGAGGAATTCCACGTCGACGGCCTGCGCGTCGACGCCGTGGCCTCCATGCTTTACCTCGACTACTCCCGCGAGGAGTGGCTGCCCAACCAGTACGGCGGCCGCGAGAACCTCGAGGCAGTCCAGTTCCTCCAGGAAACCAACGGCACGCTCCACCGCGCCCACCCGGGCGTGTGGACCATCGCTGAGGAGTCCACCTCCTGGGATGGCGTTACCCGCCCCACCTCCGACGGCGGCCTGGGCTTCGACTTTAAGTGGAACATGGGCTGGATGAACGACACGCTCGAGTACTTCAAGCACGAGCCGATCCACCGCTCCTACCACCACGGTGAGCTCACCTTCTCCATGGTCTACGCCTACTCCGAGCACTACATCCTGCCGTTTAGCCACGACGAAGTCGTCCACGGCAAGGGCACCATCTGGGGCCGCCAGCCGGGCGATGACTGGAACAAGGCGGCCGGCGTGCGCGCGCTGTATGCCTACATGTACTCCCACCCCGGCAAGAACCTGCTGTTCATGGGCCAGGAATTCGGCCAGACCACGGAGTGGAACGAGTCTTCTTCCGTCGATTGGTCCAACCTGGAGGGTTGGGGCCACGAATGGCACCAGGGCATCAAGAAGCTCTCGCGTGACCTCGGTGCTCTGTACAAGAACACCCCGGCGCTCTACACGCGCGACTTCGATCCCTCTGGCTTCCACTCGGTCGTGGGCGATGATGCTAACGGCAACGTGCTCGCCTACGAGCGCTACGGCGAGGACGGCTCCGCGCTGCTCGCGGTCATCAACCTCTCCGGTTCCTCCCACACTCATTACCAGCTCCACCCCACCCGCCCGGGCCGCTGGGAGCTCGTCCTCAATACGGATGACTCCAGCTACGAGGGCGCGGGCAACAACCTGCCATCCGAGTTCACCGCGGGCGACGACGGTGCCTGGCTGCACCTGCCCGCCAACTCGGCGCAGTGGTACGTCTACCGCGGCTAGTTCTTCCAGTCTCGCCCTGAGACTCAATGACCACAACGTCCGAATAAGGCCCCGAAAATCAAAATTTTTCAGGCTTATTCGGGCGTTGTGGTCATTTTCAGATCTCCAGGTTACTTCCCCACGAGCCCGCGCACGTGCGCGTCAATCTCGTCGCGGATAATCCGCATACGTTCCATGCCGTGGATATCCTGCTCGACGGGTTCGGATACCTCCCAGCGCTCCAGCTTTCCAGTCGCGTCCTCCGGCCAGTCCAGCTCCGCGCCACCCACGATGACCACGTGGTCGACGCTGCGCAGCAACTGTGGGTCCACGGCCTCGGCCTGGCCGTGGGTCATGTCCGCGCCGACCTCGGCGAGCGCCTCGACGGACTCCTGGTTAACCTCACCCTCGGCACCCGGCTCGGTGACCTTCACACCCGCGGAGTAAATCTCCCACTCCGGAGCGTGCTTACGCGCCAGCGCCTCGGCCATCTGGGACTTGCCACGGTTGCTATTGCACAGGAAGTAAACGGAGGGCATGGTGGTCACCTTTCAGTACAGAACACGGTTGATGTGGGTCATTGTAGACATGACAACGCCCGCACGGCCGGTTGAAGGGCAGCGCGGGCGCGTGGGGTTGAGCTCTTACTTGTAGATGCCCGAACCCTTCTCATAGTTGTCCAGGTCAATCTGCTGCGTAGGCTGCAGCGTCTCGTTAGCGGGGTTGACGACGTCCGGTAGCTTGAGGTCGACGTCGCTGTCGAGGTTGGTCTCCTTATAAGGCAGCTGTCCGTCGAGCACCTGGTGAACGCGGTTCATGTCGACGGAGTGGGTCCAGCGGCCGACCAGGACGGTGGCCAGGGCGTTGCCCGCGAAGTTGGTCAGCGCGCGAGCCTCGGACATGAAGCGGTCGATACCGACGATGATGTCCACGCCGTGCAGGAGCTCCGGGCGGTGCGACTGCAGGCCCGCGGCCAGCGTCGCGATGCCGGCGCCAGAGACACCGGCCGCGCCCTTGGAGGCGATGATCATGAAGACCAACAGACCGATCTGCTCGCCCAGGTTCATGGGCATGTGCATGGCTTCCGCGATGAAGATGGAGGACAGCGTGAGATAGATGGCGGTGCCGTCGAGGTTGAAGGAGTAACCAGTCGGGACCACGATGCCGACGGTGGGCTTTTCCACGCCGAGGTGCTCCATCTTGCGCATGAGGTTCGGCAGCGCGGACTCGGAGGACGAGGTCGCGAGGATGAGGAGGAACTCGCGGCCCAGGTACTTGCACAGCTTCCACATGGAGATGCCGCCGAAGACGCGGGCGATGGTACCGAGTACGAGGAAGACGAAGAGGAAACACGTGATGTAGAACGCCAGCATGAGGATGGCGAGCGACTTCACGGCATCGAAGCCGGTGGCGCCAACCACGCCGGCCATGGCGCCGAACGCGCCGATGGGTGCGACCCAGAGGATCATCGACAGCAGCTTGAACACGAGGCGCTGGAGGTGCGCAATGAACGCGAGGATGGGCTCACCCGACGGGCCCATGGACTGCACGGCGAAGCCGCAGAGTAGCGCGACGAAGAGAACCTGGAGCACCGAGCCCGACGTAAAGGACGAGAACAGCGTGTCCGGGATGATGGACGCAATGAAGCCCGTGAGGCCCTCGTGGCTTTCTTCTGCCTGAGCAATAAAGGAATCCGCTGCACCGGCAGACGCTGAAATGTCGAGTCCGGTGCCTGGCTCGATGAAGTTACCTACGAGGAGGCCCACGGCGAGCGCGAAGGTCGACATAATGATGAAGTACGCCAGGGCGATGCCGCCGGCCTTGCCCACCGAGGCTGCAGCACGCACGGAGCCGATGCCAAGCACGATGGTGCAGAAGATGACTGGGGCAATGATCATCTTGATGAGGCTCACGAACATCGTGCCGAGGATCTTAAACGGCGCGGCGGCCTCCGGCGCGACGAGGCCGAAGACCACGCCACCGACGACCGCGACGATGACAGCAATGTAGAGCCAGTGCGTGCGGTCCTTCTTCGGGCCCTTCGCCTGAGCAATTTTTGGGGTGGTGGTAACTGGCGAAACCATAGCCGTCCCTTTCTTGAGAGTGTGAGCCGCTCGATAGCACACAGAGTTATGTATCGTCTTTTGTACCGAACGTGAAGCGGCTCACGTACGGGTGATACAGGGATACTAGACCCGCTCTTTTCTGTCGCGAAAACCTAGGAAGTACAGGGTTACTGTGGTTTTAACCCCGGGGCTAGGCAAGGGGTGTCCGCGAAATTCGCCAAGCGAACACAAAGCCCCCGCACGGGTGAGCATTTCTCTCACCCGTGCGGGGGCTAACCCGACAGTCAGGTCATTATCGTGGCTGTTGGACGCGCCGAAGCGTGCAGCTGGTCACACTCGCCTAGTACAGGGCGCTCGCCAGCTTGGTACGTGCCGCGAGGACACGCGGGTCGCCCGCGTCGAAGAGCCCGAAGAGCTCGAGCAGGCGCTCGCGCAGCGCAGCCTTCTCGTCACCCGCCGTGACCTTCATCGTGTTAATAAGGCGGTCGAAGGCCTTTTCCGGCACGCCGGCGACGACCTCGGCATCCGCAGCATGCATCTGCGCGGCGGGCGAGGGATCGGTTTCTGCCTCGGCGATGGGGTCTTCGACGCCGGAGATACGCTTGAGCAGCTTCGTGGTGTCGCGCGCCTGCTTGATGTCCGTCGCCTTCGGATCGTCTTCGAGGATCGCGTCGTAGACCGTGATGGCTGCGTCGAAGTCGCCCGCGTTGAGCGCGTCCTCGGCCTGCGTCACGCGCGGATCGAGCTCCGGTTCCTGGGGCTGTTCCCCCGCGTCCGGGATGCCCGGCAGTTGGGCGCCGACCTGCTGGACGAGGGCGGCGACCCACTGCTCGAGGCTCTCGCGCGGCTGGCCACCCTCGAAGTGAGTGATGGGCTTGCCTGCGGCGAGCGCAATGACGGTAGGCAGGTTTTGTACGCCGAAGACCTGCGCGACCTGCGGGGTGGCATCCGCGTCGACGTAGCCGACCACAAACTTGAGGCCGCCAGCCGCGGCGAGGTCCGCGAAGTCGGTCTTCAGTTGCTCCGACTGCGGCGAGCGGGCCGTGCCCACGAGAACGACAACGGGCACCTGGGCGCTGCGGCGCGCGACGTCTTCTTCAAAGTTGGCCTCGGTCACCTGGAAGAAGGGCTGGACGCCGCCAGACGAGCCACCGGGCTGCTGGGCAGATGCCGCCTTGGCGCGCGCGTCATTGCGTGCTTTAAGCTCCCCCAGATCCAGGGCGCCGCCGACGAAACGATTCGGAATAGTCATGGCTTAAACCTCCCCATTCTTCAGGTGGCGCTCGACGGCCTCGACCTTGCTGGTGAGCTGTCCCGTCACGCCCTCGCGAATATCGGCCTTAATCACAAGACCCGTGCGCGGCGAGACCGCGCGCACGGCGTCCGTGGCCTTCTTAATGACGGCGAAGACCTCGTCCCAGTCCCCTTCCAGGAGCGTAAACATGGCGTTCGTCTCGTTGGGAAGGCCAGATTCGCGCACGACCTTCACGGCGGCGGCGACGGCCTCGGACATCTCTGCGGTGGGCGACTCCACAATCGTGGGCGCGACAGAAAAAGCGACAATCATGCGTGCAATTCTACGCGCGTGAGCCACCCCACCGCCGGGTGGATCGCACTCAACGATCAGCCCTGTGCTCACCCCCGAGCCGCGAGCGCGAAGGGCAGGACTTCTGCCCCCGTCGTCGTGGAAATGCCGCTGCCCGCGACGGTGACGGACCACGCCGTGTCCACGAGATCGGTAACGAGGAGCACCGGTCCGCCCGCCGCAGCGATGACGTCCTGATTGATGCTCGCGAAGTCATAGTGCTGTAGCAGCCCCATGACGCGGTAGGCGGAATTCTGCGCGGTGACCTCCGTGGTGCCGGGCGCGGTGCGCAGGGTGCCGGCGAACTGCATGCGGCCCAGTCCTGCGACCGCCTGGGCGAGGCGCTCGACGAACGCCGTGGTCTCCGGGTCCACGTTGCCCAGCGCGACGACGGAAGTGGGACGCGTCTGCCAGTCCCAGCCAGCGAGAACCTCGACGACCTGCGGCAACCACGGGTCCTGCTGCCACGGCTGGCTGGGCACCCAGGCACACTCCGTGACGAGCGTGGTAAGCGCCGGGCCGCGCCCAATGTCATTAAGACGTCCGAGCGCCTTGCCTTCACCCACGCCCTTGATACGGCCCTTGACCGCGACGGGCCGGGTGATGCCCGTCGGCCACATCTTGCGGTGCGGCAGCGCCACGCCGGGCGCGGTGAGTTGCGCCTTCACAGACTGGCCGACGGCGGCGTCGACGCTCGGATCCCAGCGTCTGCCCGTACAGTTGTCGCAGCGGCCGCAGGGGTCGGTCGCAGTGGCGTCATCGAGCTGGTGGCGCAGGAAGAGCATGCGGCATTCCGTCGTCGCCTCGTAGTCAAGCATGGCCTGCTGCTCCGCTTTGCGCGCGGCGGCGAGGCCTTCGTAGCGGGCCGAGTCATACGACCACGGCTGCCCGGTGGACTGCCAGCCGCCCTGCACGCGCTGGACGGCGCCGTCGACGTCGAGGACCTTGAGCGCCTGTTCCAGACGCGAACGGTTAAGGTCCACGTGCGGCTCAATCTTCGCCGTGGACAACGGGCCGTCCGCGTTCGCGAGGACCTCGAGGAGCTGGCGCACGACCGGCTCGGGCGGGAAGGTAAGCGACGCGAAGTAGCCCCAGATGTCCTGGTCCTCGACGCCGGGCAAAAGGAGGACTTCCGCGTGATCGGTGCCGCGGCCCGCACGGCCGATCTGCTGGTAATAGGACACAGGCGAGCCGGGTGCGCCAACGTGAACGACGAAGCCCAGGTCCGGCTTGTCGAATCCCATGCCCAGCGCGGAAGTCGCCACGAGCGCCTTGAGCTCATTGTGGATGAGCGCCTGTTCGAGACGCTCGCGTTCCTCGGCCTCCGTGCGGCCGGTGTAGGCGGCGACCTCAAAGCCGGCACCGCGCAGCGCCTCCGCGAGGTCCTCCGCCGCGGCGACGGTAAGGCAGTAGATAATGCCCGAGCCAGGCAACTCATTGAGGTGCGTCGCGAGCCAGGCCGGGCGCTGCGTCGTATCCTCGAGGCGCAACACCGCCGGGTAGAGCGACTCACGGTCGAGCCCGCCGCGCAGCACGCCGGTGTTCTCCCCCAGCTGTGCCTGGACGTCCGCAACGACACGGTCATTCGCCGTCGCCGTCGTGGCCAGCACTGGCGTATCTGGGCGCAGGCCAGCGAGCAGATCCTTGATGCGCCGGTAGTCCGGGCGGAAGTCGTGACCCCAATCGGAGATACAGTGCGCCTCGTCAACGACGAGCATGCCGGCGGCACGGCTAAGCTGGGGCAACACCGCCGTGCGGAAGGACGGATTATTGAGGCGCTCGGGAGAGATGAGCACGAGGTCTGCCTCACCCACAGCAATCGCGGCGTGGAGATCGTCCCACTGCGTCATATTCGCGCTGTTAATGGTCACCGCGCGGATGCCCGCGCGGGCGGCGGCCTCCACCTGGTTGCGCATGAGCGCCAACAACGGCGAAATGATGACCGAGGCCCCAAAGCCACGGGCACGCAGCAGCTTGGCTGCGATGAAATACACGGCTGACTTGCCCCAACCAGTGCGCTGCACCACGAGCATGCGGCGGCGCTGATTGACGAGCGAGTCGATGGCGGTCCACTGGTCGTCGCGCAGATGGGCCTCGGATCCGGCGATGCCCTGGAGGAGGACGTCGGCTTCTTCACGGGTTGCGGGGTTCATGCCTTCCAAGTCTATCGGCGTGCGCGAAGCGTCACGCCCTAGCGGCGTTCCCAGCAATGCCGGTGCCAGTGGCGGCGGTCATCCCCGCGCCCGCCGGTATCGCGCGGCCACGCCACAATGTGCGCGACGCCGGGCGGAATGTTCTGGTTGCAGCCGGGGCAGATATAGAACTTCCTCGCAGCGGCCGAGCCGATGTGTCGCATAATGTAGGGCTCGCCGTGAGTCCAGCTGGGCCCCTCGACGGTCTGGGAACCGAAGAAAGAGGAGCCATCGGCGGGCAGGTAGCGTGGTTCGGTCTTGATTCTTCTATTGCGGCGTGGCATTAGAACAGGCGCAGCTCGTTGCTCTCAATGCCGCGCAGATCCTGGTAGTCAAGCACGACGCAGCGGATGCCACGGTCTTCGGCGAGGATGCGAGCCTGTGGCTTAATCTCTTGAGCGGCGAAGACGCCCTGGACCTTACCCAGTAGCGCGTCGCGGTTGAGCAGGTCGAGGTAGCGCGTGAGCTGTTCCACGCCATCGATGCCCCCACGGCGCTTGATCTCCACGGCCACATGGTGACCCTCAGCGTCGCGCGCCATGATGTCCACGGGTCCGATGGCCGTGGGGTACTCGCGCCGCACGAGCGTGTAGCCCTCACCGAGGGTCGTAATGTGCTCGGCGAGCAGCTCCTGCAGGTGGGATTCGACGCCGTCCTTCACCAGGCCTGGGTCCTCGCCGAGGTCATAGGCGAACTCGTGGAGGATTTCCTGGATGGTGATGCGCAGCTGCTCGCCCTTGGGATTTTCTACGAGCCACAGAATCTCGCCCGTGTCCTCGCCGTCGAGGTCCGTAATGGGCGACTCCTCGAGCGTGCACGGCGGCTGCATCCAGTTGAGCGGCTTATAAGCGCGATCGTCCGCGTGGACGGACACGGATCCGTCCTTCTTCACGATGAGCAAGCGGTCTGCGAGCGGCAGGTGTGCATCGAGACGGCCAACATAATCCACGGAGCAACGGGCGATGACTAAACGCATGCTCACTACCCTAGCGTGGACGGCACGCGGCCTTGCAATCGGCTTTCCGATGCCCCCTTGTACCCGGCCATGCAGGCTGGCTTAGCGTCCCTGCTGGCGCTTATCGCGCTGCACGCGCTCGCGCAGCTTCTTGATGTCCACGCGCTCAAGCCGCTTGGACGGTGCCGACTCAACCCAGGCGTTGAGCGCCATCGCCCCATGGAGATCCGTGGCAAGTTCGTACTCCTGGCCGGCGGCCTGGAAATGGACGGCCTCGGTGGCCTCCGTCATAAAAGAAGCCTCGTCATCGTCGAGGGTGCGAGAACCCAAGAATTCGATGTCGAGGCGATTGAGCGTGAGATCGGCGGCCGGCCATACGGAACGCAGCTTGTAGAACTCCATGAGCTCACCGCGGTAGCGCAGCAGGCCGTGGCGCCAATTGTGCGTATCCTTGGCCGGCACGGTGCGCAGAAGTATCTGGGTGCCGTTGGAACGCAGAGCAAAGAAGCGCACGGCAGCGAGCAGCACCACAACGACGACGGTGAGCAGAACAAGCCAGCCCAGAATGGTCATCACGGTCTCCACGGCGGTGCCACCTCCATGCAACAGATAAATCTAAATTTGGGGTTAGAGGTAACTCTAGCGCGTTCGCATTCCCTCGCGCTAAAAAATGACCGGAGACGGGTCAAGGATCACACGCGTACTGATTCCTTTTTCGGTGGGCACGGGGCACTGCGCTGCGCCGAGAGCCGCACCCGCTCCGACTGCAAGAAAACGACGAATCCCGCCTCCCCTTCCCGAAGGAAGGACAGGCGGGATGCGACTCAAGCGAGAGCAGGAAGGGCCTTGCTGCCCTTGTCATCTCTCCAGCCGCAGAGTCTTAAGACTCCTGGGCACGACGGACGGCGCGCTCACCGGCGGTCTTACGAGCGTTCTCCAGCCATTCGCTGGTGTACTCGGAGCCCACGGTGGTGTCCTTGCCGTATTCGTCGGACCACACGGCCCAATCGGCAAGGACGGTCACCTTGTCTGCGTTGATGGAGAGGAAGCCACCCGACACGGCGGCGACGCGACGGTCGCCGTCGACCGGACGGATGGTCACGACGCCGTTGTCGACCAGCTGGCCGATCATGGGCTCGTGGCCAGGAAGCACGCCGATCTCACCCTCGGTGGTCTCAGCCGTGACGATCGTGGCCTTGCCGGTCCACAGCATACGTTCGACGGAAACCAGTTCCACGGTGATGTCAGCCATGTGCGTCTCCCTACTTCTTCTCGGTCAGCTTCTTGTACGCAGCCTCGACGTCGTCCAAGCCACCCAGGCCGTTGAAGGCCTGCTCCGGGTAAGCGTCGAACTCGCCATTGCAGATGCGCTCGAAAGCGTCGATCGTCTCGGACAGCGGGACGTAGGAGCCCGGCAGGCCCGTGAACTTCTCTGCGACGAAGAAGTTCTGGCCCAGGAAGCGCTCGATACGACGTGCACGCTGAACGGTGATCTTGTCCTCCTCAGACAGCTCGTCCATACCAAGGATGGCGATGATGTCCTGGAGTTCCTTGTTCTTCTGCAGAATACCGATGACGCGCTGCGCAACTGCGTAGTGGCGCTCGCCGACGATGGACGGCTCGAGGATACGAGACGTCGAGGTCAGCGGGTTCACGGCCGGGTAAATACCCTTGGACGCGATACCACGGTCAAGCTCGGTCGTGGCGTCAAGGTGGGCGAAGGTCGTCGCCGGTGCCGGGTCGGTGTAGTCATCGGCCGGGACGTAGACGGCCTGCAGGGAGGTAATCGACTTACCCTTGGTGGAGGTAATGCGCTCCTGCAGAACACCCATCTCATCAGCCAGGGTCGGCTGGTAACCCACGGCGGAAGGCATACGACCCAGAAGGGTCGACACCTCAGAACCGGCCTGGGTGAAACGGAAGATGTTATCGATGAACAGCAGCACGTCCTGGTTCTGGACATCGCGGAAGTACTCCGCCATGGTCAGGCCGGACAGGGCCACACGCATACGAACTCCCGGCGGCTCGTCCATCTGGCCGAACACAAGGGCCGTATCCTGCAGAACGCCCATTTCTTCCATTTCGAGGAAGAGGTCGGTGCCCTCACGGGTACGCTCGCCGACGCCGGCGAAGACGGAGGTACCGGAGAACTCGCGTGCGATACGAGTAATCATCTCCTGGATAAGAACGGTCTTACCCACACCTGCGCCGCCGAAGAGGCCAATCTTGCCGCCCTTGACGTACGGGGTCAGAAGGTCGATGACCTTAATACCCGTCTCAAGGATTTCGGTCTTACCCTCGAGCTGGTCGAATGCCGGCGGCTCGCGGTGGATGCCCCACTGCTCGCCGTCACGGCCCAGACCCGGCTGGTCGAGGCAGTCGCCGAGGGCGTTGAACACGTGGCCCTTGACGATGTCACCGACGGGAACCGAAATCGGCTTGCCGGTGTCGGTCACGACGGCACCGCGAACGAGGCCGTCAGTCGGTGCCATGGACACGGCACGGACGAGGTTGTCACCGAGGTGCTGAGCGACCTCGAGGGTGACAGTCTTTGCAACAGCTTCGAGGGAGATCTCGACGTGCAGTGCGTTGTACAGTGCCGGCAGTGCGCCGCGCGGGAATTCCACGTCGACGACCGGACCGATGACGCGCACGACGCGACCGGCAACCGCCGAATCCTGTGCATTCTGCTCTTGCAGAGCTGTAGTCATAATCTAGTCACTTTCTGCGCTGTCAGATAGCGCGCCAGCGCCACCGACAATCTCTGTAATTTCCTGGGTAATCTGTGCCTGACGGGCCTGGTTGGCCACACGCGACAGGTCCTTGACAAGGGCCGTCGCGTTATCAGTTGCAGACTTCATAGCGTTGCGTCGGGAAGCGGACTCGGACGCCGAAGACTCCAAGAACATGGAGAACAGCGTACGCGAGACGTACTGCGGAAGCAGGGCATTCATGAGAGTGTCTGCGTCCGGCTCGAACTCGTAGTCTGCAGTAACCTCGTCCGTCGTCGCCGCAGTGGCAGACTCCGGAAGATGCAGATCCTCTTCCTGGATGACCGGAACGACTGGCAGCAGCTGCTGCGCACGCGCAGTCTGAGACAGCATGGACTCAAACTCCGTGTACACAACGTGAACCTCGTCGAAACCGCGGGCTGGCTGGCCCTCGTTGACGCCTTCACGCGACTTGGCCGTACCATTCGAACCCGCGAGGAAGCCATCAATGATGTGACGGCGCACGTTGTGGGTTGCCTCCCAGGACGGATCCTGGGAGAAACCGGTCCAGGCACCTGCAACCGGATCTTCGCGGAACTTGTAGAAGCCCACGCCCTTGTTGCCGGTGACGTAACGAACGACCTCGAGGCCGCGCTGCTTGAGCAGCGCTTCCAGCTCGGCCGCCTTCTTGAAGACGTTGTTGTTGTAGCCACCGCACATGCCGCGGTCCGAGGAGACCACGAGAATGGCAGCTACACGCGTGTCTTCACGGGGCGTAAGCATCGGGTGGTCGAGCGAGCTAGCCGCAGCGAGTCGATTCATAACGTTGTTCAACTCGTGTGCGTACGGCTGGGACGCTTCCACGCGAGCCTGCGCCTTGGTAATGCGCGAGGTAGCAATGAGCTCCTGAGCCTTGGTGATCTTCTTAGTCGAGTTCACGGACCGGATACGGTCGCGCAATTCGCGAAGATTTGCCATGGTGTTCGCTCCTCCCTTCTTTAATCTAGACGGTTAAAAGTCGTTGGATGTGTGACTTACTTGGCCGTCTTGCGGGAGACGTTGAGCTCGGTCTTCTTGTGCTCCGCTTCTGCCAGCGGCTCCACCGGAGCCTCGGTGCCGAGGTTGTGGCCCTCGGTCGTCTGGAAGGTCGGAGTGAAGTCCTTAGCACCAGCGAGGAGCGCTTCCTTGGACTCGTCGGTCAGAGCCTGACCGCCAGCAATCTGCTCGAAGACCTGCGGCGCGTTGGAACGCAGGTACTCCTGCACATCGCGCTCGAAGCGGCGAACGTCCTCAACGGGAACGACGTCGAAGATGCCAGCGTCGGCCAGGAAGATGGACACCATCTGGTACTCAACCGGCTGCGGGGAGGACTCGGACTGCTTCAGCAGCTCGACGAGGCGCTCACCGCGCTCCAGCTGAGCCTTGGAAGCAGCGTCAAGGTCCGACGCGAACGCGGCGAAGGCCTGCAGGTCGCGGTAGGACGCGAGGTCCAGACGCAGGTTACCGGCAACCTTCTTCATACCCTTGGTCTGAGCGGCACCACCGACACGAGACACCGACACACCGACGTTAATTGCCGGACGGACGCCCTGGTTGAACAGGTCGGACTCCAGGAAGACCTGGCCGTCGGTAATGGAAATAACGTTGGTCGGGATGAAGGCGGAGACGTCGTTCGCCTTGGTCTCGATGATCGGGAGAGCCGTCATGGAACCAGCACCCATGTCGTCGGAGAGCTTTGCAGCACGCTCCAGCAGACGGGAGTGCAGGTAGAAGACGTCGCCCGGGTATGCTTCGCGTCCCGGCGGACGACGCAGCAGAAGGGAAATCGCACGGTAGGCCTCAGCCTGCTTGGTCAGATCATCGTAAATGATCAGGACGTGGTCGCCCTGGTACATCCAGTGCTGGCCAAGAGCAGCACCGGAGAACGGTGCCAGCCACTTGAAGCCTGCGGAGTCGGAAGCCGGAGCAGCCACGATGGTGGTGTACTCCAGGGCACCGTGCTGCTCGAGCGTGTGGCGCACGCCAGCAATGGTGGAACCCTTCTGGCCGATAGCGACGTAGATGCAGCGAACCTGCTTGCTCTTGTCGCCGGACTCCCAGTTAGCCTTCTGGTTCAGAATGGTGTCGATGCAGACTGCGGTCTTACCGGTCTTGCGGTCGCCAATGATCAGCTGACGCTGGCCACGGCCGATCGGGGTCATTGCATCGATAGCCTTGATGCCGGTCTGCATCGGCTCTTCCACCGGCTGACGCTGGAGAACGGAAGGTGCCTGCAGCTCGAGGACGCGGTCCTCTTCGGCTTCAATCGGGCCAAGGCCGTCAATCGGCTGGCCCAGGGGGTTGATAACGCGGCCGAGGAATGCCTCGCCCACGGGAATGGAGAGAACCTCGCCGGTCCTCTTGACCTCGTCGCCCTCAGTAAGGGACTCGAAGTTACCCAGGACAACGACGCCAATCGAGTTGGTGTCGAGGTTCTGTGCGACGCCAATCACGCCGCCGGGGAACTCGAGAAGTTCGTTAGCCATAACGGAAGGCAGGCCAGAAACCTGCGCAATACCGTCGGCTGCCGAAATCACCACGCCGGTCTCCTCACGGGAGGCCTCCGCGGAGTAGCTCGAGGTGTAGTTCGCAATCGCGCTACGGATCTCATCGGAGGAGATCGTCAGCTCCGCCATGTTGTTCCTACTCTCGGTAGTATCGTCCAATAATTTCTAAAGTTGTGTCGTCATCGAAGACGAGTTGAAGGAAAGGCTAAAGCCTTTACTTCGACATCGCGGTACGCATACGAGCAATCTTGCCCGCAGTGGAACCGTCGATGACCTCGTCGCCGACGCGGATGATCATTCCGCCAAGGATGCTTTCGTCAACCTCGGAGTGAATGGACATCGCACGACCGTAAATCTTGCCCAGCTTGTCGGCGAGTGCTTGCTGCTGATTGTCATTCAGTGCGCCCGCGGAGGTGACATAGGCGATGGAGCGGCCCTGCAGCTCAGCTGCCTGGGATGCCAAACCCGCAATGTCATCAATCGGGTTGTGCTCGGGGCGAGCGATGGTCTGAAGCGCAAGCGCCTCAGTGAACATCGTGACCTTGCCATAGAGCACGTTCGCCAGCAGTCCGCGCTTACGCGCAGACTCAGCAGTGCGATCAGTAAGCAGCTGGGTCAGCTCGCCCTCACGGTCCAGAATGCGCGACAGGCGGAAGAGCTCGTCTTCAACCTGGCCCAACTGGCCCTGAGCCTCGGCACCGCGCAGAAGTGCGCGACGGCCAAGATTAACCAAGCCGTTCACGAGGTCGCGAGCGGACGACCACTGGTGGGTCACAACGTCCTCGAGCACGCGCAGAGCGCGGTCCGAGACCTTGGAACCGAACAGAGTGTTCACAAGCGCCTTGCGAGCGTCTGCAGAAGCAGCCGGATCCTTGAGGGCGCCGCGCAGCTCGCGGTCGCCATCGAGAACCTCGACAACCTCAAACAGATCGAGGCCGGTGCGTGCAAAGTCTGCGACCGCGTCGCCACCGTAAAGGACAGAGTCCAAGGTGGTCTGCGAGGTCGCGAGTGCTTCGCGGCTAGCTGCCTTCATGTCTGCCTACTTTCCGGCCGGTGCCACAGTGTCGAGCTCGGACAGGAAAGCATCAATCGTGGAGGACTTGCGGGTGGCGTCCGAAAGTTCGCCGCCCAGCAGCTTCTCTGCGAGGTTGATGGAGTTCTGACCGATTTCAGAACGCAGCTCGGTAACGACCTGTGCACGGGAAGCTTCCAGCTGCTTCTCGCCAGCGGCGACAATGCGGCGGGACTCTTCCTCAGCCTGAGCCTTTGCCTCGGTCTCGATCTGCTTGCCGCGCTCACGCGCCTGCTCACGGATCTCGGCAGCCTCGGCACGGGCATCAGCCAGCTGAGCGTTGTACTTCTCGAGTGCAGCCTTGGCCTCAGCCTGCTGAGCTTCGGCGCGCTTCAGGCCGCCCTCGATCTGGTCTTCGCGTGCCTGGAGCATCTTGTTGTACGCCGGAAGAACGAACTTCCAGAACAGGAGCAAGATGACTACGAAACAGATCAAAGACCAGACGATGTCATAAGTCGCGGGGAGAAGAACCGAGAACGAATCCTCGTTCCCTTCTTCGGCCGCAGCCAAATAAAAGACGTTGTTCATTGGTCTCCAGTCTTAAAAAGGTTGGTGTGGTTAACGCGAACTTTTTAGAACAGGAAGCCGGCGACCAGGCCGATGAGGGCGAGGGCCTCGGTGAAGGCGATACCCAGGAACATGGTGGTGCGCAGCTGGCCGGCCATTTCGGGCTGGCGAGCCATAGCCTCGACGGTCTTGCCGGCGACGATGCCGATGCCGATGCCCGGGCCGATAGCAGCGAGACCGTAGCCGATGGTGCCAAGACCGGAGATGGAGGACTCAGCAGCCTGTGCCAGGATGATTTCGTTCATGGTGAAAGTCGTTCCCTTTCGTGTTCCCCGGCCTGTGTATCAGTCCGGGATGAGGATGTTGATGGAGTTGAAAGAATTCTTAGGTCGTGTAGACGACCTTCGTCCTAGTGCGAATCCGCGTGGAGGGACAGCTCGATGTACACCGCCGTCAGCAGAGCGAAGATGTACGCCTGCAGGAAGATGACGATGATTTCGAACAAGCTGAAAGCAATACCCAGGATGATGGTGACACCCGAGAGAGCCGTCCAACCATTCAGCTGCCAGAAGAAGAAGTTCGAAGCAGAGAACAGCAGGACCAGAATGATGTGTCCAGCCAGGAAGTTCGCCATGAGACGAATGGCAAGAGTGACCGGTCGAAGAATGAAGGTCGAGAAGAACTCGATCGGCACAACCAGCAGGTGCAAGGCCGGAGGCAGGTTAGGAATAACCACCGACGACTTGATGAACTTGCCAAAGCCATAGCGCTTTGCGCCTGCGTAAATCATGGCGATGTACGCGACAGCGGCGAGCACGATAGGCATGCCGATACGACCATTAGGCGAGATGTTCAATCCCGGAATAATGGTCGGTACGTTCATAAAAAGGACCGCGAAGAAGATGGTCGCGATAATCGGAAGGAATCGCTTCGCCTCCTTCTTACCCAGAATGTCTTCAGCGATATAGACGCGGACGAAATCGACCGCGTGCTCGCCGACATTCTGCAGACCCTTCGGAACCAGCTTCGGGTTCTTGAAGGCCAGCGCGAAAAGAACCACCAGAACGAGCGTCATCAAAACGCGCACGAACATAAGGCGGTCGAACGCAAACGCGCCGCCAGCAAAGTCCCGAAGGAACAGCTCAGAAGGATTAATTTGCCCCGGGAAGAATTCCTCACCCAAGTTGGGCTCGTGGAAGTGGCCACTTAGGGCCAAAGTTGTAACGCTCAGCGTTCTCTCCCGTGTTTGGGCCGTACGTAGTTCGTAAAAACTCACGCACGGTGCGATGGACGTCTCAAGCTCTCTGCCACAACTTTGGACTCCGTCGCACATCACACGTTGTGGCAGGGACTTACCAACCAAGATCCGTCATCCTCGCAGGTTATGCGGTGAAAATGTCGAATCTGCGGTAACCCGCGGTAAATAATATCAGGTTGGTAAGGGGTTTTCGCCCGCGGGGGCGCGCTTTTGTTTCGCCTGACAACGCGTACCGACTTTTATCTAAAACCCGTGCCACTGAGCACGCGATTTACCCTGCTCACCTGGCATAAGTAAGATACGTCACAAAGGAGAGGATCCCGCAGTAAATGGGGGTAGCTGCAATTATTGAACCCGCCCCTAACCGGGGTATTAAACTCTCACACCACGTATCAACACCGAATGCCCGCCCCCACTTCTTCGGGGACGGGCGTGGACCAGTGCTGAGCTAAGTTTTAGAAGACGTTCGACATCTGCGAAGTCATGACTCCCCACACCTCGGAGGCCAGGACGACCACGAGGACGGCGACCACGGTGATAAACAAAGCCACGTGATGGTAGAACTCGAGATCACGAATAAGCGCCATGACGATAATCAAGAGCACAAGCTTGAGCAACCAGCCACCGAATACGACAGCAAGGGTCGTATTCGGCGTTGTGTTGGAGGTAAAAAGCACCGAAGCCGCCGTCATCAAGACGAACGCGCCGCCGATGGCCGCTCCAATGAGCACTCCCCAGATACCCGGCAACCCAGCTACGCCGCCCCAGATAGCGAGCGACACAATCGTGATAGCTACAAGGCCTTTCCAGCCAAAGCTTACGGCACGCTGAAGCGGGCGGCGCGGGTCATCAATGCCTTCAACGCTGTTGAGCGGAGGCAGCTGCGCGGAATTGGCCGCGGAGTTGTCGGCGGAGTTGTCGTTGTGGGAAGCGGTGGATTCAGACACGGGAGACGATAATACCGCACCCTTCGCACTCCCCCAATGCTTAAGTCACTTAGGCCGGATGGACGTGCTCCACGACCGTTGTCGGTCGACGCTTTCGGCCGATCTTGCCTTGCCGCAGCGGAATGAGGGTCGCAACGAAAGCAAGGACCAGCGCGACGATGGTAAACGTCACTGCCGCCGCCGGCGGCACGATAGAAAAACTCACTGCGCCAAAAGCCACAGCAGAGACCCACATGTAGAGCACGAGCACCGTTCGGCGATGTGTGTGTCCCAGGGAGAGCAGACGGTGGTGGATATGGAGCTTGTCCGCTGCGAACGGGGATTTGCCGTGCGAGACGCGGCGTACGACGGCCCACACGAGGTCGAGCACGGGCACAAACACTGCGGCCGCCACCACGATTAAGGGGCTCATGAGAGCCACCATGTCCACGCCGCCATAGAGCGACATGTTGATCTTGCCCGAGGCCGAGGTCGACGCAGCGGCGAGCAGCAGGCCGATGAGCATGGCGCCGGTATCTCCCATGAAGATGCGGGAAGGCTCAAAGTTGTGCGGGAGGATTCCGGCACAAATGCCCACGAGTGCCGCCGCTATGATGGCCGGCGGGTACGCCGAGACCGCGCCGCCTTGGTCATGCAGGACGGTCAAGGAGAAGATGAGGATTGCGGCCCCTGCGATCATGCCCAGGCCCGCAGCCAGCCCATCCAGGCCATCGACGAAGTTGATCGCGTTGATGAGCAACACCGTAATGAACACAGTAAAGAGTGTGGACTGGACTTGGTCGAGGACGATGGTCGTTCCATCGCCTGCCGGGATGAAGAAGAGAGTCCAGCTCAGTCCCAGCACACTCATGACGCCGGCGGCGACCACCTGTCCCACGAGCTTGACCATGGCAGACAGTTCGTAGAGGTCATCGAGGATGCCGACCAGGACAATGGCGGCGGCCGACCAGAGGACCGCGGTCATCTCCGGGGTGACGGGCATGAACCCGCGCGTCAAGGCTGGAAGCTGTTGGGCAAGAAAGATGGCCGCGATGAAACCGGTAAACATTGCCACACCGCCCAGCTGCGGGGTGGGTTGCGAGTGGGCGTCGCGCTGGCGGATCTCCGCCACGCGTCCGGTGCGGACAAGCAACGAGCGCACCACGCCGGTGCACAAGTACGTGATGGCGGCGGCGACGAGCAGCACAAGACCGAGCTCACGCAGCGGTACGCCGGTTCCAGCCATCTATCCTTCTTCCTTCGTCATGTCGCGCTCTACTCCACGGGGAAATCGGCGCCGGGCAGTATCAGTTCTATACGGTTAGTCGCGGACGGTAAGTTACGGACGCGTGCGCAATGTCTCCACAGGAACACCGATGACCTCAGAAATCTGCTCGGCAGAAATCGCGCCTTCGCGCAGGAGGTACGGGTGCGCCTGGGACAGGTCGACGATGGTCGACGGCTTGCCGATGGCGGCCTCTCCCCCGTCAAGGTACACCGACACGGCCTTACCCAGCTGCTGCTTGGCGGCAATGGCCGTGGTCGGCGGAGTGTGTCCCGAGATGTTGGCAGAGGAAACGGCCATAGGACCGACCTCGCGGAGCAGCTCGATAGCGACGGGCTGCAAGGGCATGCGCAGCATCACGGTGCCGCGGGTATCGCCCAGGTTCCACGGCAGGCTGGGAGCCTGCGGGACGACGATGGACAGTCCGCCCGGCCAGAATGCCTCGACGAGCAGCTGCATGGTGTCCGTAATCGACGCGACGAGCCCCTTGTACGTATCCCAGGAACCGACGAGCACCGGCACCGGCATATCCGGGCCGCGGTGTTTCGCAGCGAGCAGGCTCGCGACGGCGTCGTTGTCGAAGGCATCGCAGCCGATGCCGTAGAGGGTATCCGTCGGCATGACGACCAGGCGCCCGGACTTCGCGGCCTTGACGGCTTCAGCGATGCCCTCGGCACGGGTGGCCTCATCGGCGCAGCTATAAATCTTTCCTTGCATGTCTAAGGATTCTCCAGCCTTGATGGTGTGTGGGAACGGTTAATGAGGTGCGTTCCTTTTAACCCGGACTAGCTTACTCGTCTCGTAGGGCGGTCACGAAGCGTGGTGTGCCCGTAAGATCCGTGAGGGGTTGAATTGCTGTAAATCCCCCGGCCTCATGCAGCGCGGCCTGCACCAAGGAACTGGTCGTATCGTCGTGTTCGATGCCCACGCGGCCGCACGGTTTCAGCAAGCGGGAGACCGTCGGCACCATCTGTCGAATGAGCGTCATGCCGTCTGCACCGGAGAAGACCGCCTCGTGCGGGTCGGCGTAGACCTCCGGCTCCAGGTCATCGGTCTCCGGGACATAGGGCGGGTTCGTCACAAGGAGGTCGACGCTACCATTAAGCTCCGCCAGAATTTCGGGATCTGTGACATCGCCTTGGATGAGCGTCACGCCGGAGTCGGCGAGGTTGCGCTGGGCGTAGGAGAAGGCGGCATCGGAAAGCTCGACGGCATAAACCCGGGTGTTCGGGACCTCGTGCGCGATATACGCCGCCAAGGCTCCGGAGCCGGTGCACAAGTCCACCACCAGCGGCGTCCCGCTCGCTGCGCGCGCGGTGCGGAGCGAGCGCACCGCCCACTCCGCGAGGACCTCGGTCTCTGGACGCGGGATGAACACACCGGGGCCGACCTCGAGTTCCAGGGGTCCGAACCAGGCGATGCCAAGGACGTGCTGGAGCGGCTCGCGGCGTTCACGGCGGGAGACGAGTGCCTCATAGGCGACGTCGAAGCCGGGCATGGGTTTCTCATGGAGAGGAATATCCATGTGTCCGGTGTGAATGAGATACGCGACCATAAGTCTCGCGTCCCACTCGGGGCTGGGCACGCCAGACGCGCGAAGGCGCTCCGCAGCACTGCGAAGCGCCTGTCCGTAGGTGTGGGGCACCGTTTAGTCCTCGGCCTCGAGGCGCTCGGCGCGCTCCTGGGCCTGCAGGGCCGTGATGAGATCCTGCATGTCGCCGTTCAACACGTGGTCCAGATTATTGGCCTTGTAGCCAATGCGGTGGTCCGTGATGCGGTTCTCCGGCCAGTTGTAGGTGCGGATGCGCTCGGAACGGTCCATGGTGCGCACCTGGGAAGCGCGCTGTTCGCCGGCCTCGGCCTCGCGGGCCTCGCGCTCCATCTGGTCTAGTCGGGCCTGCAGAACCTGCAGGGCACGCGCCTTGTTCTGGATCTGGGAGCGTTCCTTCTGACAGGTCACAACCAGGCCGGTGGGCAGGTGGGTGATACGCACGGCCGAGTCGGTCGTGTTAACACCCTGGCCGCCCTTACCGGAAGAACGGTAGACGTCGACGCGGATATCCTTCTCGTCGATGCTGACAGACTCGATCTCGTCCGGCTCCGGGTAGACGAGCACGCCGGCCGCGGAGGTCTGGATGCGGCCCTGGGATTCGGTAACCGGCACGCGCTGGACGCGGTGTACGCCGCCCTCGAATTTGAAGACGGACCAGGCGCCGTCGCGCGACGGGGTCTTGGACTTGAAGGAGATGGACATGTCCTTCACGCCGCCCAGGTCGGATTCGTTGAGGCCGAGGACCTCCCACGCGAAGCCGGCCTTATCGGCGAAGCGCTCATACATGCGGGCCAGGTCGCCAGCGAAGAGGGCAGCCTCTTCGCCACCGGCGCCAGCCTTGATCTCCATAATGATGTCGTCGCCATCGTGCTCGTCGCGGGGCGCGAGCAAGTCAGCGAGCTTTTCTTCGAGCTCGACCACGAGCGGCTCGAGGCGGTCGACCTCCGCCTGGAAGTCGTGGTCCTCGTAGGCCATCTCCTTGGCGTCCGCGAGATCCTCGCGAGCCTGGACGAGCTCATCGTTGATGCTCACGATGGGACGCAGCTCCGCATAGCGCTTGGACAGCTTGCGGAACATCTTCTGATCACCGGCCACCTCAGGGTCAGCCATCTGCATTTCGATGCCTTGGTACTCGGAGACGATGTCGTCAACGAGGGAAACTTGGCTAGCCATTAGACGTAATCCTCCACATCCTTGTCCGCGACCATGGGCGCGGAGCTGGCGATCTGCATGAGGAACTCGCCATTCGATTTGGTCTTCTTGAGCTGCTTGATAAGCAGGTCAATGGCCGCGAACGAGTCGAGGCCAGAGAGGATGCGACGCAGCTTCGTCATGATCCGCGCCTCCTCTGGGACGAGCAGGAGCTCGTCCTTACGGGTGCCAGACGGGTTAACGTCGACGGCCGGGAAGATGCGGCGCTCGGAAATCGCGCGGTCCAGCTTGAGCTCCGCGTTACCGGTGCCCTTGAACTCCTCGAAGATGACCGTGTCACCCGTGGAGCCGGTCTCCACCATCGCGGTGGCGATGATGGTGAGCGAGCCGCCGTTTTCGATGTTGCGCGCAGCACCCAGGAAGCGCTTCGGCGGGTAGAGCGCGTTGGAGTCCACACCACCGGAAAGGATGCGGCCCGAGGCCGGGGACGAGTTGTTGTACGCGCGGCCCAGGCGGGTAATGGAGTCGAGGAGAACAACGACGTCCTTGCCCTGCTCCACGAGGCGCTTGGCGCGCTCGATGGCCAGCTCCGCGACGGCGGTGTGCTCTGACGGCGGACGGTCGAAGGTCGAGGCAATGACCTCGCCCTTGACGCTGCGCTGCATGTCCGTGACTTCCTCAGGACGCTCGTCGACGAGGACGACCATGAGGTAGCACTCCGGGTTATTCGTGGAAATCGCGTTCGCGATGTTCTGCAAAATGGTCGTCTTACCGGCCTTCGGCGGGGAGACGATGAGCGCACGCTGTCCCTTACCGATCGGCATAATGAGGTCGATGACGCGCGTGGTGAGGATCTTGGGATCCGTCTCCAGGCGCAGGCGCTGGTTCGGGTAGAGCGGCGTGAGCTTGCCGAACTCTGGGCGTTCCTTCGCCGTCTGCGGGTCGAGACCGTTGACGGAGTCGACTTGCACGAGCTGGTTGTACTTACGGCGGTTGCGGCCGTTGCCCAGCGTCTTGGTACCGGCACCGACCTTGACCTGGCCGGTCACGGCGTCGCCGGAGCGCAGGCCCAGGCGGCGCACCAGGTTGTTGTTGACGAAGACGTCGCTGCCCGCGGCGTGGTAGCCGGTCGTGCGCAGGAAGGCCACGTTGTTGTCAACGACCTCAAGAATGCCGCCCACGGCCTGCAGCTCGTCGCCCTCGCGGACCTGCAGATCGCCGTTGCCGCCGTGATTGTTGCCACCCTGGCCGTCGTTGCCACCGCGATTGCGGCGATTGCGACGTCCGCGGCGACCGCGGCGGCCATTGCCCTCGTCGTCGTTATTGCGGCGGTTGCGGCCGTTCTTGTCGTTCTGGCCGTCGTTGTCGTTCTTCTCGTCACGATCGTTATTTCGGTCGTTACCGCGATCATTGTTGCGGTCGCTGTGACGGCCGCGGCGGTTGCCGCGGCCACGCTGCTCGTCGTGGTTGTGCTGGTCTTCGGAAGAACGCTCAGCGTTGTCGCCCGCGCTGGAGTCGGCAGAGGAGTCCTGTGCAGCCTCGTCGTCGCCGACGCGGCTGCGCTCGCGCAGGGACTTCTTCGAGTCATCATCCTGCGCACCGTTCTCCCCCTGTTCGTTGCGGGCCTCGCGGCGCGCACGATTGCGGCGGGCGCGGCGGGCCTGAGAGCGGGACTCGTAGGTGCGGTTATCGCCGTCGTCCTGCTTCTCACCCTGGTTGGCCTGCTCCTGCGGCTCCTGCTCAGCGGCCATTTCTGTGGCTCCAGAGGCAGCAGTGGTGTCAGCAGCGGTGTTTTCGGCGGCAGCCTTGCGCGGGACGCGGCGCGGGCTGTCGCCGCCCAGGACGTTGCGCTTGGGCGTGGAGGTCGCGGGGGCATCGGCAGCCTTGGCTGCCTTAGCGCGCTTCGGCGCGGTGCCCGTGGTCAACGCCTCGATGAGTTCCCCCTTGCGCAGGCCCGAAATGCCCTTGAGGCCGCGCTCGGCGGCGAGCTTGCGCAGTTCCGGCAGCTTCATCGACGCAAGGTCAGCGGCTGCGGTGGTGTCCGTAGTGCTCACGGATATCCTTTCGTTTCTCCCCGGACCATGGGTGGGATCGCCGCGCACGCACGTGCGATAAGGCCCAGGGAGCCATCTTCAAACAATGTCTATGAATCCCCATGGACGCAATCACGGTGCGAAACGCGTTACCCGTGAGTGAAGACACACGCGGCCATGAGTAGAAATCGGGTGACTGGTGGAATGAAATTCGCGGGGACAGCGGCGCCACGAGTCTTTGAGCCGAGCACGTCGAGTACAGCACGTCAAAGGGGGCGACCGTCACAATCCGCACAGTCGCCACCCAGTATAGATCACCTTTCGCCCCATGTCGCAATAGGCACCCGCGCGTGGCAGGTGTGCGGCTACCATAAAGGGCATGCTTTCGACGATGCAGGACGTGCCGCTGAATATCTCACGCATCTTGGACTACGGGTCCACGGTCCACGGGGCCACCCCGGTGACCACGTGGCGTAGGGACGCGGCCGCGGGCGAGGAGCCACAAGAGGTCGCAACGTTTGCCGATATCGGAGCGCGCGCGGCGGCGTGGGCGCATGCGTTGCACGAAGACCTGGGGGTTACGGGCGACGAGCGCGTGGCCACGCTCATGTGGAATTGCGCGGAGCACCTGGAGATTCTTTTCGGCACAGCGTGTAAAGGCGCGGTCTTCGTGCCGCTGAATAAACAGCTCATGAATGACCAGATTCGCCACATCATCAACCACTCGCAGGCGAAGGTCGTTGTCGCGGACCCGCGCTTGGCCGTGCAGCTGGGTCGCATCTTAAGCGGCGCGCCAGAGGTCGAGTCCGTGGTCTTTACTGGCTCGGTCGGGCTTGCCGATGCCGCCCTCCACATGCCCCGCAGCGTCGCAACGTACTCCTACGAGCAGCTCCTCGACGGAAAGTCCTCGCGCTACCGCTGGCCGGAGCTCGACGAGCGCACTGCGGCGGCACTGTGCTACTCCACGGGTACGACCGGCGCGCCCAAGGGCGTGGTATACTCCCACCGCTCCATTTACTTGGAGGCCATGCAGCTGCGTTCCTCGGATTCGCTGTGCGTCACGCACGGCGAGACCTTCTTGTGCTGCATCCCCATCTATCACGTGCTCAGCTGGGGCGTACCCTTTGCAGCGTTTATGACGGGCACCCCGTTGGTGCTTCCAGATTCGGACGTCTCGGCGCCCACGTTGTCCAAGCTCATCGCTGCGACCCACCCGCGCGTGGCGCATGGCGCACCCACTATTTGGCTCCAGCTCATCGTCCACTACATGCAAAACCCGCCGGAGCGCATGTCGCTCACCGAGATCTACGCGGGCGGCTCGCCGGTGCCGCCGCAGCTCATCAAAGTCTGGGAGGAACGCTACGGCGTGGACGTCATCCACGTGTGGGGAATGGTGGAAACCTCCACCGTGGGCTCCGTAGCCCGCCCACCGCAGGGCGTCAACGGCCCGGCGCGCTGGGCCTACCGCATCTCCCAGGGGCGCATTCCCGCCTCGTTGCAGTATCGCGTGGTCAACGACGGCCAAGTCGTGCCCAAGACGGACCGCAACTCCGGCGAGATTCAGGTGCGGGGCAACCTCGTCACGGCGTCCTACTACGACTCACCCACGGCTTCTTCGGGTGGTTCGGCCAGCGAGTTCCGTGGCAAGGCTGTGGAGAATGCCGCCTCCAAGTTCACCGCAGATGGCTGGCTGCGCACCGGCGACGTCGGCTCCGTCACACACGACGGCTTCCTCACCATCGAGGACCGCGCCCGCGACGTCATTCGCTCCGGCGGCGAGTGGATCTACTCGGTCCAGCTGGAAAACCTCATCATGTCTGATCCGCGCGTTATCGAGGCCGCCGTCATCGGCTACCCGGATAAGCAGTGGGGCGAACGCCCGCTCGCCGTCACCGTGCTCGACCCGCAGACTTCCCCCACCATTGAGACGGCCGAGTCCCTGCGCGACGCGATGCGCAAGGAGTTACCCAGCTGGATGCTGCCGGAATACTGGACCTTCGTGAAGTCCATCGATAAGACCTCCGTGGATAAATTCGATAAGAAGGACCTGCGCATGCACCTGGCTGAAGGCGAGTACAACATCATTCGCCTCTCCGGTCCGGGCGAGACCCACCGTCCCGAGTTCGATGAGTTCGAAGCGGAGGAATTCTAGGCCAGCCGGCCCCACGCCGTAGAGTGCTTGGATAAGGACATCCCCTCGCCGTTGGCCTCCTCGTCGAGGAGCTGCGCCGCCGTGTCCGCCCAATCCCATCAGTGCGGGAGAGCACTCTCGGTAGGTCAGCACTACTCTCGGCAGCTCGACACACCCGGGGAATAAACACGAACAAACCCGCGTTATATTGTTTATACTGTGCCCACGTCCAAGCTATGGTGGAAACCCTATGACTTCCCCGTCTCAACTCACCCGCGTCGCGCTTCCGCTGCCGCGCATCGGCGGCGCTCCCACGCCACCCGCGGATATGCCCGCAGCTCATGCGGACGGTTCGCGCGCGCTCATCGACCGCTACGGCCGCGTCGCGCGCGACCTGCGCGTCTCCCTCACTGACCGCTGCAATCTGCGCTGCACGTACTGCATGCCCGCCGAGGGCCTCGATTGGATGCCCACGGAACACACCCTCTCCGACGAGGAGACCATCCGTCTCATCCGCTTGGGCGTCGAGCGCCTCGGTATTCGCCAGGTGCGTTTTACCGGCGGCGAGCCGCTACTGCGCAAGTCCCTGGAGAAAATCATCGCGGCAACCAAGCAGCTGCGCACTGACGAAGGTGTCGCGCCCACCATTGCGCTCACCACCAACGGCCTAGGCCTCCACCGCCGCATTGAAGCGCTCAAGGCGGCGGGCCTCGACCGCGTGAACATCTCGCTCGACACCATTGACCGCGAGCTCTACGCGCAGCTCACCCGCCGCGACCGTATCAAGGATGTCTTCAAGGCCATCGCTGCCGCGAGCGCAGCGGGTCTTCACCCCGTCAAAGTCAACGCCGTGGTCATGCCGGGCGTTAATGAGGACGGCATCGTCCCGCTCGCCCGCTTCTGCCTCGAGCACGGCGCGCAGCTGCGCTTCATCGAACAGATGCCGCTGGGTCCGCGCGAGAAGTGGCGCCGCGACCAGCTCGTCACGGCGGACCAAATCCTCGATTACCTGCGCGAAGACTTGGAACTTACTCCGGCCCGCGAGCCGCGCGGCTCCGCCCCGGCCGAGCTGTGGGAGGTGACCTCCCACGATGGCACCCTCCACGGCACGATCGGCATCATCGCCTCGGTGACGCATCCTTTCTGCGGCGACTGCGACCGCACGCGGCTTACCACGGATGGCGCGGTGCGCAACTGTCTCTTCGGCAACTCGGAGACGTCCCTGCGCGACCTCATGCGTGCGGGTGCCACCGACGAGGAGCTCATGACCGCCTGGGCCGGCGAGATGTGGGCCAAACTGCCGGGCCACGGCGTCAACGACGAAGGCTTCTTGCAACCAGATCGTCCTATGTCCGCCATTGGCGGCTAACCTAAACGTCTATGTCCGTTACCATCGCTGCGCACCGCGCGCGCGTCCTCGCGCTAGCACATCCGGCCACGCCCGTCGACACGCCACTCGCGGAGCTGCCTGGCCGCGTTCTCGCTGCTGACGCTCCTGCGCGTTTCCCCATCCCGCCTTTCGATAACTCGGCGATGGATGGCTTCCTCGTCCGCCGTGCCGATCTCACGGGTGAAGGCCCGTGGACGCTGCCCGTCGCAGGCGATGTCCCCGCGGGCTCCGCGCCGCTGCCCGTGCCTGTTGGCCACGCCGTGCGCATTATGACGGGCGCACCCACCGGAGATCCTTCCGGACTTGCCGTCATCCCGGTCGAGGACACCAACATTCCGTCCGGCCCGCACCCGCTACCAGAGTCGGTCACTGTTTTTAGGCTGGGCGAGCGCTCGCATATCCGGCGCGCGGGCGATAGCCTCCAGCCCGGCCACCCCGCGGCGACTGCTGGCACGCCTGCGGATGCGCCCACCCTCGCCGCGCTCGTGTCGGCAGGCGTCGCCTCGGTTTCTGCCTACCCGGCGCCGGCCGTCGCCGTCGTGACGTCCGGCTCCGAGCTGCTCACGGCGACCGACGCCGCGGCGCTCTCCTCGCTCCCGGCTGGGGCGCTTCCCAATTCCAATGGCCCCATGCTCGCTGAGCTCGCCCGCGTTGCTGGCGCCAGTGAGGTCACGCACCGTCACGTCGTGGACTCACCCGAGGCGCTCGCGGCGGAGCTCGATTCGCTCGCCGCTGCCGGGGTCGATCTCATCATCACCTCCGGTGGCGTGTCCGCCGGTGCCTTCGACGTTGTTCACGAGGTCCTCGGAGCCTCGCCTGACGCCTGGTTCGGCGAGGTCTGCCAGAAACCCGGCGCGCCGCAGGGCGCCTCGACGTGGCGTGGCGTGCCCGTACTTTCCTTCCCGGGCAATCCCGTGGCGGCTTTCGTGTCCTTCCATCTCTACGGTGCGCCGGTCCTGCGGCGCCTGCGCGGTCTGCCCGACGCGCCCGCCCCGTGCGTTGTCGCCCAGCCCGACACTGAATTCCCGCGCGTACGCGACCGCGTCCTCATAGTGCCAGTGCGCCTGGACTTCACGGTCTCGCCGCCGCGCGCCACGCCTTTTAGCGGCCGCCACGTGGGCAGTCACCTCGTCGGCTCGCTCGCGGGCACGCACGGCTACGCCGTCCTCGAGTCCACACTCCCAGACGGCGCACCCGTCGACGTCTACCTTTACTAACCCCCGGATTTCCCACTGATTGGAGCCTTTATGAAGTTCACGCACCTCAACGACGCCGGCGCCGCCTACATGGTCGACGTCACAGAGAAGAAGCCCACCGTGCGCACGGCCACCGCCCGCGGCGAGGTCTACTGCTCGCCGGAGGTCCTCGCCGCGCTGCGCGACGGCACGGTGCCCAAGGGCGACGTCCTCGCCGTCGCCCGCGTGGCCGGCATCGCCGCGGCGAAAAAGGTTCCGGAGCTCCTCCCCCTCGCCCACACCATCGGCGTCCACGGCGCCGCGGTCGACCTTGAGCTGCGCGAGGACTGCGTCTTCATTGAAGCCACCGTGCGCACCGCAGACCGCACAGGCGTAGAGATGGAAGCACTCACCGCCGTCTCCGTCGCGGCGCTCGCCGTCATCGACATGGTCAAGGGCGTCGACCGCGCCGCCTACATTCGCCGCACCGGCATCGTCGCCAAGTCCGGCGGCCGCTCCGGCGATTGGTCCCGCGAGCTGCCGGAGCTCGCCGAAATCCCGGCCGCTGAGTAATGCGCTCCACAACCGGAGTCATCGTCCTCGCCGGCGGACGCGGCACACGCATGGGCGGCGTGGATAAAGGCTCCGTCACCGCGCGTGGCGCGCGCCTTATCGACCATGTGCTCGCCGCGCTGCCCTACGGCACGCCCACCGCCGTGGTCTCGCCGTACCCGCTGGGTCTGCCGCAAGTCTGCGAGTCTCCGCTCTTTGGCGGTCCCGCCGCCGGCATCGCCACCGGCTTCCACACGCTCGACACCCCGCGGGTCGCGGTGCTCTCCGTCGATGCGCCCGATTCCCCGCGCATGCTTCCCCGCCTGGTAGCGGCCCTCGACGCCGCACAGGGGGCACCGGCAGCCGTCGCCACGACCGGCTCACGCATCCAGCCGCTCATCGCGCTGTGGAACGCGGACGCGCTTGCGACCGCGCTGGCGGGGCTAGGTTCGCCGCACAATACATCCGCTCGCCGTCTCCTGCGCGCCGCCCCCGGCGCCCTTGTCCGCGTGCCCGGCACCGGTGCCGAAGTCGACTACGACACCCCCTCCGAATTGTGTGCCTGGGCTGCCCGCGCCTCAACTTAGTCGAAGGCTGAAGGCCTAACAGGCGTCTCGGAAGATATCCCCCACGAGTGGCAGCATCACACCAAGCGTGTCAGCGACCGCGCCGCGCGAGGACGCCGAGTTGATGATGAGCGATCCGCCGCCGCGATCCGTCATGCCGATGATTCCACGCGAGAGACCCGCCTTGTGCGAGGACTCCAGGCCCTTGAGCAAGACTTGGGTCTCCAGGCCGGTAAGCCGCGCGGTGACGAACTCCGCGGTGACTTCTGGCGTGTAATTCGTGGTGCCTACGCCTGTGCCGCCGATGACGACGATGACGTGCGTGCCAGCGCGCACCTCGGCACGCAGCGCCTCCGCAACACGGGCGTAGCCTTCCGCGATCACGACGTGGGAGCCCACTTCGAAGCCCGCATCTACCATAAGCGACGCCGCGAGTTCACCCGCCGTATTGGGCTTTTCGCCGCTGAGAATCCTGTCGGCGGTAACGATGATGGCGGCCGTGGTGGGCGTCATATCTGACTCCTTCAATTCCGTACACAATGTGTGACAAATTCAACACATTCAAACGTAAACAAAACTTAGGGTGACCTTCTTCAAGTTAACCTGCACCGGGCGCGAGTGAATTATTTTCGCAACATTTTCATGCCGTAATTAAACACGGAAGAACCCGTGAAAAAGGTCATGCTCCAGCATAAACCACGATAAATTGGAGAGGAGCCCTTTTCTACGAGATATGGCAAGGAAAATAATGACTGCTCTCGATACCTCCGGTTCTACCATTCAAGGGTGGAACCCGGAAGATCCAGACCACTGGGATTCCAAGATCGCGTGGAAGACCCTTTGGATCTCCACTTTTATCCTCATCATCGGCTTCGCCACGTGGTACTTGGTATCCGCCATCGCGCCAATGCTCAACCAGATCGGCTTCGATCTGTCGAAGAGCCAGCTGTACTGGCTCACCTCCATTTCGGGCCTCGCCTGCGGCCTGTTTCGACTGCTGTTCATGTTCCTGCCGCCGATCATCGGCACGCGCAAGCTCGTGACGCTGTCCTCCCTGCTGTTTATCATCCCGATGCTCGGCTGGTTCTTCGCCGTGCAGAACACCTCGACTTCGTTCTGGTGGTTCATGGTGCTGGCCTTCCTCTCCGGCGTCGGCGGCGGCGTCTTCTCCGGTTTTATGCCGTCCACCGGCTACTTCTTCCCCAAGCGCATGTCGGGCACGGCGCTGGGCATCCAGGCCGGTATCGGTAACTTCGGTATCTCCTTCATTCAGCTCGTCGCGCCGTGGCTTATGGGCTTTACGCTTCTGGGCATCGGCTTCGTGGCGCCGCAGCGCACGGATGAGGGCGATATCTTCGTGCATAACCCGGCTATCTTCCTCGTGCCGTGGGCCCTCATCGGAGCCATTCTCGCATGGACCATGCTCAAGGACGTGCCGATCAAGGCCAACTTCCGCCAGCAGATCGACATCTTCGGCAATAAGAACACGTGGATCCTCACCGTCGTCTACCTCATGTCCTTCGGTGCTTTCTCCGGCTTCGCGGCCCAGATGGCACTGCTCATCAACAACATCTACGGCGCCAACTCCTCCTTCGCAGGCACCTTCGAGAACCTGCCTAAGGGCGCGACCTACGCCTTCCTCGGCCCACTCATCGGCGCACTCGTCCGCGCACTGTGGGGCCCGCTGTGCGATAAGTTCGGCGGTGCCATCTGGACTTTCATCGGCTGCCTCGGCATGACGGTCTTCACCGCAGCCTCTGCACTCTTCCTCAACCCGAGCGACCCGAGCGAGTTCAAGTGGTTCCTCACCTGCATGCTCATCATGTTCTTCTTCACGGGTCTCGCTAACGCCGGCACCTTCAAGCAGATGCCCATGATCCTCCCGGCCCGCCAGGCTGGCGGCGTCATCGGCTGGACCGGCGCCATTGGTGCCTTCGGCCCGTTCGTCGTGGGCGTGCTGCTGTCCGCCATGCCTGCAGCTGCGTTCTTCTGGGGCTGCGTGGTCTACTTCATCATCACCACGGCGCTCGTGTGGATCTACTACGCCCGCCCCAACGCTCCGTTCCCCGGTTAAACCAACTTTCTAGGAGTATTTACCCCCATGACTACTCACGTTGAGCCCCAGAATGGCAAACTCAACCCGCTGTTCAAGCTGGGCGCCTACCTGCGTCACGGCGAGGCCAGCGCCTCCGGCCAGCAGCTGTTTCTCCAGGGCGGCCGCCAGGCTGATGTCTTCTACCGCAACCGCTGGGCCTTCGACAAGATGGTCCGTTCTACGCACGGCGTGAACTGCACCGGTTCCTGCTCGTGGAAGGTCTATGTCAAAGACGGCGTCATCACCTGGGAGTCCCAGGCAGTGGACTACCCCACCACCGGCAATGACATGCCGGAATACGAACCGCGCGGCTGCCCGCGTGGTGCCTCCTTCTCCTGGTACACCTACTCGCCCACCCGCGTGCGCTACCCGTACGCCCGTGGCGTGCTCGTCGACATGTACCGCGAGGAAAAGAAGAAGACCGGAGACCCGGTCCTCGCCTGGCGCGCCATCCAGGAAGACCCGGACAAGCGCGCGGCCTATATCTCGCAGCGCGGCAAGGGCGGACTCATCCGCATCACCTACGAGGAGGCCATCGAGATGGCCGCCGCGGCACACGTCTACACCATTCGTGAGCACGGCCCCGACCGCATCTTCGGCTTCACCGTTATTCCGGCCATGTCGCAGGTCTCCTACGGCGCCGGCTCGCGCTTCCTCCAGCACATCGGCGGCGTAGCACTCTCCTTCTATGACTGGTACGCCGACCTTCCGCCGGCCTCCCCGCAGACCTTCGGCGACCAGACGGACGTCCCAGAGTCGGGCGACTGGTACAACTCGTCCTACCTCATGATGTGGGGCTCCAACATTCCGGTGACCCGTACGCCGGACTCCCACTTCATGGTCGAGTCCCGCTACCGCGGCACCAAGGTCGTTGTCGTCTCCCCGGACTTCGCAGATAACACGAAGTTCGCCGACGAGTGGGCGCAGATCAACCCGGGCACCGACGCGGCGCTCGCGTTCGCCATGGGCCACGTCATCTTAAAGAAGTTCCACGTTGACCGCCAGGAACCGTACTTCATGAACTACATGCGTAAGTTCACGGACTCACCGTTCCTCCTCACTCTCGAGGACCGCGGGGATGGCACGTACACCCCAGGCAAGTTCCTCACTGCAGCCCAGCTTTCCGATGCCTCCCTCAACGGCTCCCCCAATGCCGCCTACCGCACGCTCGTCATGGAAGAAGACGGCAAGGTCGTCGACCCCGGCGGCACGATGGCAGACCGCTGGGACATGGAATCCTCCAAGTGGAACCTGTCGCTGGACAACGCCGATCCGGTCATGTCCATCGCGGAGACCGACTCCTACTCCACCGCCGAGGTGCTCTTCCCGCGCTTCGACCTCGATGCTGACCCGAGCGATGTGGGCACCGATAAGCCGATCGGCGCAGGCATTGTCCACCGTGGCGTCCCGGTCCGCGAGGTCGACGGTCAGCTCGTGACCACCGTCTTCGACGTGTTGCTCGCCCACTATGGCGTCAACCGCGAAGAGCTCAATCTCCCGGGTTCCTGGCCCAAAGACTTCTACGATGCCTCTGAGGTCGGCACCCCAGCCTGGCAGGAGGAGCTCACCGGCGTCGCCGCTGAGACCTGCATCCGCATCGGCCGCGAGTTCGCGCAGAACGCCGCGGACTCGCAGGGCCGCTCCCAGATCATCATGGGCGCCGGCGTCAACCACTACTTCCACGCCGACACCATTTACCGCACGTTCCTGGCGCTGACCTCCATGTGTGGCACGCAGGGTGTTAACGGCGGCGGCTGGGCTCACTACGTGGGCCAGGAGAAGCTGCGCGCCGTCAACGGTTGGACGCAGTGGGCCATGGGCACGGACTGGCAGCGTCCGCCGCGCCACATGATTTCCACCGGCTTCTACTACTTCGCCACGGAGCAGTACCGCTACGACAACTCGCACGCCTCGCACCTGGGCTCGCCGCTAGCTAGCCACGGCTCCATCGAAGACAAGATGGCCGCCGACACCATGGTCGAGGCCATGAACCGCGGCTGGATGCCCTCCTACCCGCAGTTCAACAAGAACTCGCTGCTCCTCGCGGACGAGGCCAAGGCCGCTGGCCAGGACATCAAGGACTACGTTGTCAACCAGCTGGAATCCGGCGACCTCGAGTTCTCCTACAACAACCCGTCGGCCAAGGAAAACTGGCCGCGCATCCTGCTCAACTGGCGCACGAACCTGCTGGGTTCTTCCGCCAAGGGCACGGAATTCTTCCTGCGCCATCTGCTGGGCGTGGACTCGGACGCCACCGCGGCCGAGCTCTCCCCGGAGGAGCGCCCGAAGTCCATCACCTGGGTCGACGACGCGCCTGAGGGCAAGCTCGACCTCATGCTGACCACGGACTTCCGCAACACGTCCACGACGCTCGTCTCCGACATCGTACTCCCAGCCGCCACCTGGTATGAGAAGCACGACATGTCCTCGACGGATATGCACCCGTACCTGCACTCCTTCAACGCGGCGATTAACCCGCCGTGGGAGGCACGCACGGACTTCGAGGTCTTCCGTGACCTCGCTGCCTCGCTGTCCGCGATGGCCGTGAAGTGGCTGGGCACGCAAACCGACGTGGTCACACAGCCGAGCCACCACGACACCCCGGATGAGATGGGCATGGCCCGCGGAATCGTCCCCGATATCAAGGAAGTCGGCCTCGTCCCGGGGCTGACCATGCCGAAGATCGCCACCATCGAGCGCGACTACACGAAGATCTACGAGAAGTGGACCCACTTGGGCCCGCTGTCGGCCAAGGCCGGCACCGGCGTCCACGGCACGAAATTCAACGTGGAAAAACAGGTCGAAGAGCTTAAGCTCATCTGCGGCACCGAGAAGACCTCCATGGGCGAGCTCGTGGATCTCACGAAGGACACCAAGGTCATCGACGCCATCCTGCACCTATCCGGCGTCTCCAACGGCGAGCTCGCCAAGCAGGGCTTCGAGTTCCTCTCGTCGCGTACCGGCAAGGACCTCACCCCGCTCGGCACCGCTGACGAGGATGTGCGCATCACGTGGGATTCCATCAAGGAGCGCCCCACCGAGATCATCACCTCCCCGGAGTGGACCGCGGATAAGCGCAATGGCCGTCGCTACACGGCGTTTAGTATCAACGTCGAGTTCGACAAGCCGTGGCACACGATTACCGGCCGCATGCACTACTACATCGACCACGACTGGTTCATGGACTACGGCGAGTCACTGCCCGTCTTCCGTCCGCCGCTCGACCACCTGCGCATGCACGGCGAGTTCGAGCCTGGCCAGCAGCTGACCAACGACCGCGGGGAGGCCGAGGTAACCGTGCGTTACCTCACCACGCACAACAAATGGTCCATCCACTCGCAGTACTTCGATAACCTGCACGTGCTGTCCATCTCCCGCGGCGGCCAGGTCGTGTGGATGTCTGATAAGGACGCGGCCAAGATCGGCGTCGCCGACAACGAGTGGGTTGAGGTCTACAACCGCAACGGCGTCGTCTCCGCCCGCGCCATCGTCTCCCACCGCATCCCGGAGGGCACGATGATTATGAACCACGCCCAGGAGCGCACAGTGGGTACGCCGCTCAACGAGCACACCGGCCGCCGCGGCGGCACGCACAACTCGCTCACGCGTATTTCCATCAAGCCGGTCCACATCGCCGGCGGCTACGGCCAGCTCACCTATCACTTCAACTACATCGGCCCAACCGGCAACAACCGTGACGAGGTCACGCGCGTGCGCCGTCGTTCCCAGGAGGTTACGTACTAATGAAGGTCATGGCACAAATCTCCATGATTATGAACCTGGACAAGTGCATCGGTTGCCACACGTGTTCAGTCACCTGTAAGCAGGCATGGACCAACCGCGAAGGCACCGAGTACATCTGGTTCAACAACGTCGAGACCCGTCCGGGTCTGGGCTACCCGCGCACCTGGGAGGACCAGGAGAAGTGGAAGGGCGGCTGGGAGCTCACCTCTTCCGGCAAGCTCAAGCCCAAGGCAGGCGGACGCTTGAAGAAGCTGGCCACCATCTTCCACAACCCGAACCTGCCCACCATCCAGGACTACTACGAGCCGTGGAGCTACCAGTACGAAGACCTCATGGGGGCCAAGGCCGGGCAGAAGACCCAGCCCACCGCCAAGCCGGTCTCCCAGATCGACGGCCGCGAGATCAACAAGATTGAGTGGTCCTCCAACTGGGACGATAACCTCGGCGGCTCCACCACCACGATGGACGCAGACCCCACGCTGCACAAGATGAATCTCTCCGTGAAGAAGGAGATCGAGGATTCGTTCATGTTCTACCTGCCGCGCATCTGCGAGCACTGCATGAACCCCACCTGCGTGTCCTCCTGCCCGTCCGGCGCCATGTACAAGCGCGCCGAGGACGGCATCGTCCTCGTTGACCAGGACCAGTGCCGCGGCTGGCGTATGTGCGTCTCCGGCTGCCCCTACAAGAAGGTTTACTTCAACCACAAGACCGGCAAGGCTGAGAAATGTACTCTCTGCTACCCGCGCCTTGAGGTCGGCCAGCCGACCGTCTGCTCCGAGACCTGCGTGGGCCGCCTGCGCTACCTCGGCGTCATCCTCTACGACGCTGACCGCGTCGCCGAGGCCGCATCCGTCCCGGACGAGAAGGACCTCTTCGAGGCACAGAAGTCCATCATGCTCGACCCGCACGACCCGGAGGTCGTCAAGGCCGCCCAGGCTGCGGGCATCCCACACTCCTGGATCGATGCCGCGCAGAACTCGCCCATCTACGACCTCATCTTCAAGTACGGTCTGGCACTGCCGCTCCACCCGGAGTACCGCACGCTGCCCATGGTCTGGTACATCCCGCCACTGTCCCCCATCGTCGACCAGGTGACCAAGTCCGGCAACGACGGCGAGGACCACAAGATCCTCTTCTCCGCCTTGTCGAATATGCGCATCCCGCTCGAGTACCTCGCAGGCCTGTTCACGGCCGGCGACACGGTGCCCGTCGAGAAGTCCCTGCGCCGCCTCGTCGCCATGCGTTCCTACATGCGTGATATCAACCTGGGCAACGAACCGCAGGAAGAGATCGCACAGGCCGTCGGCATGACCGGCGAAGACATGCTCTCCATGTACCGTCTGCTGTCTATCGCTAAGTACGATGACCGCTACGTCATCCCGACTGCGTCCCCGGAGACCCCGCGCGGCATCGCCTCGCTCGATCCCTTCGGCAACGTCGACCCGTCCCGCGCCAGCGACGATGTCTTCCATGACCTCGGCATGGGCGCTCCGGAAGCCTGCCACACCGAGGGTGCGGCGGCATCGGGAGGCAAGGTCTCCTTGCTCAGCTGGACGGGCGACCGCCCGGACTCCATGTTCCCGGAGCGCTAAATGGGTATCTTCGAAAAGCTCGCCGCGCGCATGCCGGTGCCCCAGCCTGACGATGCCCCCGCGGGCTTCGGCACGCCCGCCGGCATCGGCAGCATGGGCGGCGCCGCCGACGTCAAGCGCACCGTGCGCACGCATACCGGTAAGGTGCCAGCAACGCTCGTCGCGCCCGTCGCGGTTACCGACGACCAGCGGCGCATCGTCGCCATGGCCGCCTCCGTGCTGCTGCGTTACCCGGGCGAGGATTACCTCGAGCGCCTCGACATCGTCCAGGAGCAGCTCGGTGAGCTGCCCATGACGATTGCGACGGACTTCATGTCCTTTGCGGACTGGGCGCGCTCGACCGGCCTGCGTGGGCTCGAGGAGCACTACGTCGAGACCTTCGATCAGCGCCGCCGTTGCTCGCTCTTCCTCACCTACTACGCGGTGGGCGATACGCGCCAGCGCGGCATGGCCATCCTGTCCATCGGTGAGCAGCTCACGTCTTTGGGCTTTGAGCTCGACTCCGATGAGATGCCAGACCACCTCTGCGTCATGCTCGAGGCACTCGCCTACACCGAGGGCGAGCCGCATGCCCGCGCGGTGGAGATGCTCGCCAGCTATCGTGAAGGCATCGAGGTGCTCCGCGCCGCGCTGGAGCAGCTTGGCTCTCCGTATTCGCACCTCATCGTCGCGCTATGCAAGGCCCTGCCCGACGTCGACGAGGAGACCGCGCAGAAATACGTTGACCTTATCCGAACCGGCCCGCCCGCTGAGATGGTGGGTATCGCCGATCTTCCCTTCCCCACCGCTCAACCCGACATTCATTAAGGATCCACCATGGAACATTTCAATAACTTCCTCTGGGGTGCGTTCCCGTGGCTCGCTATCGCCGCCTTCTTCGTGGGCATCTTCTGGCGCTGGCGCACCGACCAGTTCGGCTGGACCACGCACTCGTCCCAGATTTACGAATCCAAGCTGCTGCGTCTGTCCTCCCCGCTCTTCCACTGGGGCATGGTCTTCGTCGTCATCGGCCACCTCATGGGCCTGGCAATGCCCAAGTCCTGGACCCGTGCCGTGGGCATTTCTGACCACGCCTACCATCTCATCGCGACGATCCCCGGCTCCATCGCTGCCGTCGCCGTGGTCCTCGGCTTCTGTGGCCTGCTCTACCGCCGCATTGTCAACCGCTCCGTCTTCCTGTCCACCTCGAAGTCGGACAAGGTGATGTACGTCTTCCTGGGCCTGGCGCTGCTCTCGGGCACCATCGCGACGTTCTCCACCCAGGTCTTCGGCGGCCCGCAAGGCTACGACTACCGTGAGACCATCTCGCCGTGGCTGCGCGACCTCATCGTGTTCAATATCCACCCGGAGACGATGGTTGACGTCCCCTGGCAGTTCAAGCTCCACGTCCTCGCTGGCTTCACCATCATCGCCGTGTGGCCGTACACCCGCCTGGTCCACGCGTTCTCCGCGCCGGTCGGCTACGTCACGCGCCCGTATGTGGTCTACCGCTCCCGCGATTCCCGCGCGACGGACATGCGCCGCCACGTCGCCTGGGAGCCGGTGCGCAACCACCACTCCCAGCTCGACAAGTCCGAGACACCTTCGCACGGTGCCTAACCGGCGCCCTGCCCCACCAACGCCCGCTCTCCTCGCACAGGAGCGCGGGCGTTTCCCTATCCCCGTGTCATTTTTCGCCGCCTAAGCCTCCGGATTCGTCGGTTTTGAGAACCTTCGTCGACCAAAAATTCCGCCCCGTGACGGGGAGACACAAAGACACCGCGCCTCGAACCGGGGCGCGGTGTCTCGGGTGCCAGGTGGCTGCGGTCTACTCAGTGACGATGATCTTGCCGTGCTGGCCCTTCTCGGCGTTCGTCATGATGTGGTTGACGAAGCTGTACGTGCCGGGCTCGTTGAAGGTCATCTCCACGAAGCCGCCTTGCGCAGGCAGGAGATCGAGGGCCTGCGAGCCTGTCTGCTTCTCGTCGCGGATGAGGTACGTGCCCTCCTTGTAGACGGTGTCAAACTGCTCGCCCACGACGTGGAAGCTCAGCGGCTGGTCCGGGCCGACGTTAAGGACCCACAGGCGGACGGTCTCGCCGACCTTGGCGTGCAGCGGCTCGAGGTCGTACTGGTTGGGGTAGCCGTTAAACGCCATGAGGTCGAAGTCACCGTTCGCGACGCGGTCGGGGTTGGCACCGATGGCTTGGTCGCCGAGGAAGACGTCGGAGGCCACGAACGTGTACTCGCCGTCAACGTCGCTCAGGGCATCGTCGCCGACCGGGTCGATGATGACCGCGCCCATCATGCCGTTGGCGATGTGGAGGCTCATCGGGTCGGTCGAGCAGTGATACATCCAGATTCCCGAGCGGTTGGCGGTGAACTCGTAGGTGAGCTCCTCGCCGGGCTCGATGGTCGCCATGGTGGTGTCGGGGTTGACCTCGCCGGCGTGGAAGTCGACGGAATGGCCCATGGTGCCGTTGTTGACAAGCGTGATCTTGAACGTGTCACCCACCTTACCGTGAAGCGTCGGACCCGGGGCTTGGCCGTTAAAGAGCCACTGCACTTGTTTCACGCCCGGCGCGACCTCGCGGACTTCCTCGGTCATCTCCCACGTCTCCTCGTGGACCGTGCCCGTCGACGGTGCCAGAGCGGCGTCGCGCGCCTCGAAATCGTCGCGCTTCTTCGTGCGGTCCGCAGCCGACGGCACGGTGACAAACGGGTTGGAGGCACCGGCGACGGCATGGTTGTGCTCACCAGATGAGGCTTCGGAGTTCGCACCCGTCGCATGCACCATGAACGTCATGCCCTGCATCTCGTGGCCAGCAATCGTGCAGATGCCCTTGATGTCCTCCGTGATGACGCCCGCGTCGAGCTGCGCGGACTTGCCCGGCTCGATGCGGCCGGTCTCGTTATCGCCGATCTTCAAGTCGTGGACCTTGTCGCCGGTGTTCGTAAAGTTCACGATGAGGCGCGAGCCCGCGGGCACGTCCACGGAATTCGGCACGAAGGCCATGCCGTCCACGGTGACATCGACAACGACATCGTCTCCAGATGCCGCGACCGGAGCCGCCGGCGATGAGGCCTTGTTCGTTGCCGTCGTGTTCACCACGGCGAGCACGACCACGGCCGCGATGGCGAGGCCAATGAGCAGCCAGGCGGCCCAGCCGTTGGCGTTCGACTTCGCCGGTTGAGACGGCTGGGACGGTTGGGAGGGTTGCGGGGACATAAGATTCGTCATGCGGACTTCCTAACTTTCAGCGACCAGCAGATAGCCGCCACGTGACCGATGAGGCCTAACCCCATCATGATAATCCCGGCCAGTGCTGGGCCGGTAAGCGTAATGAGCGCGCCGAGGTTGACCAGCACCACACGCGCGGGCGCCGCGAACGTGCCGCGTCGACGCCCTTCGTAAACGGCCTCACGCCCACCACCGCGCAGCGTGGGCAGCAGGTGCGTGAGCACGCCCGTAACGAGCTGGAGCAGCCCGCCGCCCACGAAGGCTGGCATGAGCACGAGGGTGACGGCCCGGGGGAAGGCTCCGGCCAGGACTGAGGCGGCATCGGCAGCATTGAGCGCCACCATCCAGAACACTCCGGCCAGCACGCTTGCCGATGCCGCCGTCACCTGCGGCGCCCCGCCCAGCACGCCCGACACGACCGACGCGATTACGAGCGCACTGGCGAGCACAGTGAGCAGCTGCGCAATGCCCGCGGGCAAGGGCAGGCCGAGCGCGTAGCACACGACGGCGGCCGAAAGCCCACTGCAATGCACCGTGAGCGCACGCAGGCAGCGGGCGCGGGCGGTGGGCGAAATCTTCGTGTTGGAGAGGGTGGGCAGCAGCGTCACCACGGTGCCGACGATGGTGAGCAAGGCAAAGCCCCAGACCGCCGCGCGTTGGTGGGCCGCGATGAGCGAGGAATAGTTGCCCACTCCCCGCCCGGCGAGCACGGCGCAGACGACGGCGACGATCATGAAGGCGGCGGCTGCGATGTAAAAGGGCACGGTGACGGCGAAGGACCCGGCGAGCGAACCGCGCAGAGCGCGCGCGATGGCCCAGATGTGCCACGCGAGGGAGGCAATGATGAGGAGCGAGGCGGCATCGGCAAGCGGGCCCCAGTCATAGCCCGCGCGGTCGATGAGTAGGAAGAGGAGTCCCACCTGGACGAGCGCCACGCGCGCGGCAACGGCGCGGTAATTCTGTGTCGCGGTGCGGGTGAGCGCCTCGGCGAAGTGCGTGGAATAGACGATGATCGCCGTGGTGAGCGCGCCGATGGTAAACGGGTGGATGAGCTCCCACCAGATGACAGGTGCGCCGAATTGGCGGGCGATGACGTAGCCCATGCCAATAAAAATCCACAGCGCGATGACCGCGAAGGCCAGCGTGTGCCAGCGGCGGCGGCCTGCGAGCGAGACGTCGCTCAACGGCGCGGCCTGCGCTTTAAGCCGTGGTTGCGGTGCGCTGGGGCCGAGTCCTATCTCCATGACGCGCCTCCTTCCAGGTAAGAATTATGCCGGTAACTAAGAACACGAGCACCGCGAGGATGGTCGCGAGCCCGCCCGATTGATAGGCCCCGGTGTACTGGCGCAGATCCGCGTAGATGCGCAGGGCCAACCCCAGGTGCAACACGATGAGCGGCACGTAGAGCGCCGGGTGGTACGGGAGCTTGCGCCGGATGACGGAGGTCAAAATGGTCGGCGCGTGGGCGAAGATCATGGAGATGACGAAGCCCAGGAAGACCGCGTGGATGGATGCATCGTAGGCAAAGCCCGTCACGTCCGGTCCGAAGGCCAGCCAGAACACGCCGCCAAGGGCGAGCCAGCCGTAGCCGGCGAGCATCGCGATGGCCGTATAGCGCGGCAGGCCGGTGGACCGCACGAGGTTCTTCGCGACGTCGAGCTGGGCCGCGCGGGCCGCACACGCGACGAGGGTGAGCCCCATGACGCGGTAGCCAATGGCCGGGTTGGCGAGGAAGAGCACCGCCGCGGCGGCGAGTGCCAACACGAGTGCGGCGAGCGAACCTCCGGCGCGGGCGCCGGACATGGTAAGCCGCGCGAGCTCCATGCGTTCACCCAGGATGGTCGCCACGGCGTAGAGCACCGCGAGCGGCATCGCGGCGGCGAATCCGCCGGTGGTGGCCCACTGGACGGCCGCGGAGACTCCGCCGAGCACGCCGACGGCCTGCACGAGCACGGCGAGCATGGGCTGACGGTGGCGGTAAATCTCGGTGTATATCGCGCCGAGGACGAGGAACGAAGCGGCAAAGGCGGCTGCGGGCACGGCACGCGGCAGGCCCGCGAGCAACGTCACGACGCCCAGGACGTGGAACGCCGGTCCCGCCCACGCCCAGGACGTGCGCACGGCGACGGCGCGCTCCAGGCCGATGGCGCCGCCCACGAAGCCAAAGACCATAAGCGGCCCATGGTCGCGCGCGATGGAGGCCGCCGCACCCGCAGGCCCCCACGTAAAGCCGAGCAACGAGGCGCCGGCGGCGAGACCGACGAGGAGCGACGCGCCCGCGACGGCAAGGAACGCCATCCGGTGCGCGACGTTCTGCGTGGCTCGATTATTTTTCACGACTTTTATCGTACTAATATTGAGCCTAAGATAAAAGCGAATATCAACCGAAAGGACCACAGCCATGCAGCTGCCCATCTCTGACGCCCACAAGGGCAACGACATCCCGACCCTCGACGCCACCACGATTCCGCACGCCGTGCGCCACGGCGCCATTCATGGTGCGCTGGGCACCCTCAACGTGGGTGAGTCCATGGTGCTCGTCGCCCCGCATGACCCAATCCCGCTGCTGCGCGAGATCGAGGCCCGCGAGGAGGACTTCGAGCTCGAGTACCTCAAGAAGGAGCCGCAGGAGGTGCACATCAAGTTCACGCGCACCGCGTAAACTCCTCTGCCTTCGCACCATCGCCCCGCCCCACAGTGCGGGGCGATGGTGCGTTTTTCATCAGATATTTGTATTTGCACCCACTAAACTTGAACCCATTACTCGCCTCTGCAGAAAGTTCACTCATGCGTCTTATCCGTCCGCTTCTCGCCGTCCTTGCAGCCTCTGCCACCGCCGTCACCTTGAGCGCCTGCTCCCCGACTCAGCAGAAGGACTCGAGCACCGGCTCGGCCGACACAGTCGCGTCTGCGTCGTCCGATAATTCCGGGGCCTCTAACACCCCGGCTTCCGATGCCGCCGAATCCGTGCAGCTGGCTCTCTTCGCCGCGTCCTCGACGCGCGTCCTCAACGAGGCCATGGAGAAGGCCGCGGCAGACATCCCGGCCACGCTCACCTTCAACAACGGTGGTTCGGCTGCGCTCGTCCAGCAGATCAAGGAGGGCGCTCCGGCGGACCTGTTGCTCACGGCATCGAAGAAGACGATGGACCAAGCGGTCGCGGACGGCACCGTAGACGAGCCGCAGACGCTAGCCGAAAACGTCATGGTCATGGTCGTGCCCAAGGGCAACCCGGCGGGAATCACGTCCCTTGATGACCTGACCGAGGACACGACCTTCGTGCTCTGCGACCCCACCGTGCCGTGCGGCGACGTCTCGACGAAGATCATGGACGACAAGGACCTCGACCTCAAGGCAGACTCGCTCGAGAGCCAGGTCGCGGACGTGCTGGGCAAGGTCACCTCCGGCGAGGCCGACGCAGGCTGGGTCTACTCCACGGACGCCGCAGCCGCCGGTGATGCCGTCGAGGTCATCGAGATTCCGGGAGCCGAGAAGTTCACCAACTCCATCCTGGGCGCCACCGTCAAGGATTCCGAGCACAAGAACGCGGCGACTAAGCTGTTGAATACGCTCGCCGATGACTTCGATTCCACGTGGACGGAGTTCGGTTTCACCCCGGCTGATTAGTTCCCGGATACCCCACCTGCTGTTTACATGAACGCCACTGACCTCGAATCCCCGCTTCGCCTGCGCCGCGCTCCAGTAACGACACCGGTCGTCTTCACCGTGCTGGGTATCGCGGCAGTGGCGTATATCGTAGGGCCCATCATCGCCTTGGGCCTGCGCGTGCCGTGGGGACGCTTCGTCGAGATTGCCGCGCGTGCCGAGACCCGCGAGATGCTCATCATCACGCTCGCGGCAGCCGCACAAGCAACAGTCATCGCGGTAGCACTCGGTGTGGGGCTGGCCGTATGGCTGCACAACCTACGCCGCGGCGCATCCATCGTGCGCCTGCTTGTCTACGTTCCACTGGCCATGCCTCCGGTCGTCGCAGGCCTCGCGTTGACCGCAGCTTTCGGGCGCCGCGGACTGCTCGCCCCGATACTCGACGCCCTCGGCATCCAATTCGCCTTCGACTTCTCCGGCGTCGTGTTGGCGCATATCTTTGTCGCGCTGCCTTTCGTTGTGGTCGCCGTCGACACGGCACTGCGCCAAATCGACGGGGAGATCCTCGCCTCGGCGCGCGGCATTGGGCTCACGCAGTGGCAGATTCTGGGCAAAATCACCGCACCCATGACGGCCCCAGCCATCCTCACGGGCGCCGCGCTCGCCTTCGCACGGTCCCTGGGTGAGTTCGGTACGACCATCACCTTCGCCGGTTCCATGCCTGGAATTACGCGCACGATGCCGCTGGGCATCTACCTCGAGCGCGAAGTAAGCACCGAAAACGCCTACGTGCTCTCAGCCATCCTCATCGCGCTCGCCATCGTCTCGCTCGCGGTGGCTGGCCTGCCGACGCTGGTCCGCAAGACTCCGCGCCAGCGCGCCCGCGAGCTGGGGTGTCTCGATTCCGCGCGCCTGCGCGAGCTCACCGCACCGGACTCAGCGGCCGCGGTCACGGTGTCCCACGGCGACCACACGACGGTCTTCCCGGCCGGCACGATCTCCGCCATCATCGGCGAAAACGGCGCCGGTAAGACGACGCTCATGAATATCATCGCCGGCCGCGTGCGCGCGGACGTCACAGTGGACGCTGGCGGCGGACGCGTGGTCATGCTCACGCAGCGGCCGGGCCTGCCGCCCACGACGACGGCGTTGGGAGCCGTCGCTATGGTCGTCGGCCGCGAGAAGGCAGCACAGATGCTCGATGCCGCCGGACTCGCCGATGTCGCCGACGCCCGCGTGCCCACGCTCTCCGGCGGCCAGGCCGCGCAGGTCGCCCTGGTCCGCGCGCTCGCTGCGCGTCCGGCGGTGCTCATCCTTGACGAGCCACTCGCCGCCGTGGACGTCGCCTCAGCCGCGCGGTGGCGCCGCTTTCTCCATGCCACCGCGCACGACCGTACGACACTCATGGTCACTCACAACGCGCTCGACGTCGCGGGACTCTCCTCCTTCGCGGCCGTACTCGAGGGCGGCCAGGTTGTCACCGCGGGCCCCACGGACACGCTGCTGCGCACGCCGCCCACGCCGTTCGTCGCGGGACTGGCGGGACTCGGGATGCTCCGTGTGACGGTCACCAGCACCGACGAGGTCGTGTGCGCTGGCACGCGACTGCGCGTCGACACCGATGGCCTGCCGGAAGGCGCCGCCGCGTTGGCCACGTTCCGACCGACGGCGGCCAACATCGTGGACTCAGACGACGGCCTGGCGGGCAAGGTCATCGCGGTCACGGCGACGACGCTGGCGGATGCGACGGCGAGCGTCGACCTCGGCGCGGGCGTCGTGGACGTGCCCATCGATGCCGCCACCGCGGATGCTCTTACTCCGGGCATGAGCGTGCGCTGCCAAATTCCGGCCTCAGAGCTCAAGATCTACGCTGCAACGTCGTAGCCTTGACTTTCGGGGTGGTGTATTATTTACGGGGTTCGTGATGTTTATTACAACATCGCAGAAGAATGGGTACGCCGCTCCACGCGGAGTAATCTCAAAGCTGTTATCTCTTCGAGTGAACGTTTTCGCGCTCTGTTCAAGCGCTTGTCATCAAGGATGTGAGTATGCCTTCTACGCCGCGCTCATCCACTGAGCTCTTTCCCGAGGCCCTGCGCCTGTCTCCTAAGCAGCGCGAAGTTCTCACCACGCTGCAAGATTTCCCGCAAGGCGCACGCGCCGCGGAGATCGCAGACGAGCTCGACATGCATGTCAACACCGCCCGCGGCCACCTCGACGAACTCGTCGCCGCTGGTGCCGTGCGTGTGATTACCGCGCCCGCCAAAGGCCGCGGACGACCGTCGCTCATCTTCCAGGTGCGCATTCCGGACAACCGCTCCATCGCCGAGGAATACGTCGCGCTCATCAGCCTCATGGCGGAGATGCTCGCGGACAAAGACAGCCTTGACGATTTCCAGTCCGAGCAGGCCCGCGAGATTGGCCGCCGGTGGGCACAGACCATGACAGACTGCGGGCGCGACGGTGACGATCCGCTCTCCCCGCTCTACCGCAAGATGCGCGACATGGGCTTCGATCCCACCATCGACGCCCAGGAACTTAATTCCACCGGCGTCTCCGCGATGGAGCTGCATGCCTGCCCGTTCGTCGCGGCGGGCGTCCATCCCTCTCCCTTCGTGTGTGCAGTCCACGACGGCTACCTCGATGAGCTCTCGCGCCGCGACCTCAAGGGACGCCTGCACCTCAAGCTCATTCCGAAGTCCGGAAACCGCATCTGCCAGGTTCACATCGAGCGCGTTGAGGCGGCTGAGCCCGCCGCTGCTGAGCCTGCGATGACGACTGCAGGCAGCGCAGCGTAAGACTAAAGCCCGAGCGGCGTGCTGCGGCTCGCGCCCCACGACGACAGCTCCCCTTGCCGTTGGCAAGGGGAGCTTTTGTCGTGCGTCTCTGTCCGGTGTCTAGGCCCGGGAGACGGTGACCTCGACGGGGCCTGCGACCTCGAGCTCGAGGACGCGCAGGCCAGCGGCGCGGGCGTCGTCGAGAATGGCGGCATCGATAGGCTCAGTGTGCAGGACCGCACAGGTCGGGCCCGCGCCGGAGAGGTACGCGGCGTAACCGCGGTTGCGCAGGCGGTTGACCCACTCTGCGGTCACCGGCAGGACGTCCGAACGGTACGGCTGGTGCAGGCGGTCGCGCGTGCCTTCCCAGAGCAGCTCCGGGTAGTGCTGAAGCGCTGCGACCTGAACGGCGGTACGCGACACGTTGAAGGCGGCATCGGAATGCGTGACGTGCGACGGCAGCACGCGGCGCACAGCCTGCGTCGACGCGTGGAAGTCCGGGATGAGCGCAGTGACCTTGATGTCCGGGTGAACGTCAAGGGTTGCGGCCTTGTACTCCGGCGCAGTGCGGCCGTCGACGGGGACGGTGGTCCACGAGACGACGGCCTGGCCAAGGGCAGACGCAGACGAGTTATCCGGATGGCCCTCGAAAGCTGCAGAGAGCTGCACCAGCTGCTCAGTGGTGAGCGGTGAGCCCGCCAGGCCGTTGCCGGCGGCGACGCCCGCGACGGCGGCGGAGGCCGAGGAGCCAAGACCCCGCGACTGCGGGATGGTGTTGTGGCAGACCACGCGCAGGCCCGGGGCGTGCGCGTCCGCGGCGGTGAGCGCCGCACGGATGGCCTTAACCACGAGGTGGGAGCCATCGTGCGGAAGCTCGTCCGCGCCCTCGCCGAAGATCTCCACCTCGAGGCCGGAGGCAGTGACCTCGACCTCGACGGTGTCGTAGAGGCTCAGCGCAATGCCGAGGGTGTCGTAACCGGGGCCCAGGTTCGCCGAGGAGGCCGGAACCTTCACCGTGGCGGTCGTGCCGACTTCAATGTCAATGCTCATGAAGAATTACCTTAGTCGAGCGGACTTAGTTGTCGAGGCGGATCACGGAGTTGACCGCGTGGACGTCGTCAAGGCCAGAGAGGTGCTCGACAATGTCCTCGAGGACAGATTCGCGCGCAGCGTGCGTGACGACGATGAGGCGGGCGGTCTTGCCGCGGTCTTCCTGGCGCACGGTACGCAGCGAGACGCCGAACTCGGCGAAGACGTTGGAGATAGCCGCGAGCACGCCGGTGCGGTCCGCGACCTCCATGTCGATGTGGTAGCGAGTCTCAACCTCGCCGAAGGCGGCGATGGGCAGGTGCGCGTAGGTGTTGTCCTCCGGAGCGCGGCCGCCGTGGACCTTGTTGCGCGAGGCACCGACGAGGTCACCGAGGACGGCCGAGGCGGTCGGGTTACCGCCCGCACCGTTGCCGTAGAACATGAGGGAGCCTGCGGCCTCGGCCTCGACGAAGATCGCGTTGTAGGACTTGTTGACCGACGCCAGCGGGTGGTCCTTCGGCACGAGGGTCGGGTGGACGCGGGCGTTGACGGACTCGGTGCCGTCCGCAGCGGTGAGACGCTCGCAGATGGCAAGGAGCTTGATGGAGTAGCCAGCCCGGTCGGCGGCTTCGATGTCCTCGGCGGTGATCTTGGTGATGCCCTCGCAGTAGACGTCGTCGAACGTCACGCGCGTGTAGAAGCCGAGGGAGGCGAGGATGGCTGCCTTGGAGGCGGCGTCATGCCCCTCGACGTCGGCGGTGGGGTCGGCCTCGGCGTAGCCCAGGCGGGTGGCCTCGGCGAGCGCGTCCTCGTAGGAGGCACCGGTGGTCTCCATCGCGTCGAGGATGAAGTTCGTGGTGCCGTTGACGATGCCGGAGATGCGCTGGATCTTGTCGCCCGCCAGCGAGCGGCGCAGCATGCCCACGACCGGGATGGCGGCGGCGACGGCAGCCTCGAAGAAGAGGTCGACGCCCGCGGCGTTAGCGGCGGCGGCGAGCTCATCCGCGTGCGCGGCGACAAGCGCCTTGTTGGCGGTCACGACGGACTTGCCGGCGTTGAGCGCAGCGAGGACGAGCTCGCGCGGGTAGTCGATGCCACCGATGACCTCGACGACGACATCGACGTCGTCGCGGTTGATGAGTGCGTGAGCATCCGTGGTCAGCAGCTCCGCAGGAACGCCCGGGCGCTCCTTGGAGGTGTCCGATACGGCGATGCCGCGAACGGCGACGGGGCCGCCGATGCGCTGCTCAAAGTCGTTGGCATTGTCGTTGATGAGTCGGAACACCTCGGCACCAACGGTACCCATACCCAACAGCGCGATGCCGACGGTCGCGCCGATACCCTTGCCGTGGCCATAGGTGGTTGCTGCCTGGTTATTCGCCATGAGGTGTCCCCTTGAAAATAGTGGGTGTAATAATTACTTCCGCTCATAATACAGACCCCTCGGTCTACTCGCGCACTAGTCCCCCGCCGATGGGTGGCAAATCAGTAGGTGAAAACGCACGACGCTCCGCTGGCCTGGGAATTCCAGACCGCGGTGCGTGAATAAAAGTGCGTGCGGCGGGCTTTAGTCGGCCTCGAGAGCAAGCAGATCCGCGACGGTTTCGCGGCGCAGCATGAGGCTGGCGTCGCCGTTGCGCACGGACACGACGGCTGGGCGCAGGGCCCCGTTGTAACGCGAGGACATCATGTACTGGTACGCGCCCGTCGTAGCAAAAGCGACGAGGTCGCCCGTCGTGATGTCGCCGGGGAGCTTGCGCTCGTCGATGAGAATATCGCCGGACTCGCAGTGGAAGCCCACGACGCGGGAGTCGACGGGCGTGGCCTCGGTCTCGCGGCCGACGAGGCGCACGTCGTACTCGGAGCCGTAGAGAGCCGGGCGGATATTGTCCGACATGCCGCCGTCAACGGACAGGTAGCGGCGGATAGGCAGCTCGGCCTTGCCGGTTTCCACGTCCTTGACGGTACCGACGCGGTAGAGCGTCACCGCGGAGGCACCCACGAGGGAGCGGCCGGGCTCGACGAGGACAAAAGGCGCGGCGATGCCCAGCTCCTGGGCCGTGCGGTCGACGGCGGCCAGCAGATCCGCGGCGAGCGACGCGACGTCGAGGGCTTGCTCGTATTCCATATACGGAATACCGAAACCGCCGCCCAGGTCGAGCTCGGGCAAGGCGACGCCGAGCTCAGTGTGGATGCGCTTGTAGAGCGAGAGCACGCGCTCGGCGGCAAGTTTGAAGCCCTCCGCGTTGAAGACGGATGATCCGACGTGGCAGTGCAAGCCCACGAGGTTGAGGTTGGAAGCCTCGAGGCACGCGCGGGCTGCCTCGAAGGCGGCGCCGGTGGCGAGCGAGATTCCAAACTTCTGGTCCTCGTGCGAGGTGGCGATGAACTCGTGCGTGTGGGCGTCGACGCCGGGCTTCACGCGGATCATGACGTTCTGGACGCGACCCGCCGCGGCGGCAATCTCGTTGAGCTGTGCCAGCTCGCCCTCGTTGTCCAGCACGACGTGCGCCACGCCGTTGTCGACGCAGAGCTCGAGGTACTCCGTCTCCTTGTTATTGCCGTGCGCGGTCATGCGCGACGGCGGGAAGTTCGCGGCGAGCGCGATCTTGCACTCGTTGAGCGAAGCAACGTCAAGGCACAGGCCTTCCTCGTTGACCCAATTGACCACACGCTTGGTGATAAACGCCTTGGACGCGTAGTGGATGTGGTCCGGGCCGCCGAAGGCGTCCGCCATCTCACGGCAGCGCGCACGGAAGTCGTCTTCGTCGAAGACGTAGAGCGGCGTGCCGAACTGCTCGGCGAGCTCCGGCAGCGGGACGCCGGCAATGGTGACGACGCCGTCTTCTTCGCGGCGGGCGTTGCGCGGCCACACGTGCGCCGGCAGCGTGTTGAAGTCGGACGTGCTCACTTACATCTTCTCCGGAGTGGACACGCCCACCATCGTGAGGGCGTTAGCGAGGACCTGACGGGCGGCATCGGCCAGCGCGAGGCGCGCGGAGTGGATCGGCTCGGCTTCCTCGCCAGCCTTGGGCAGGACCTGGCACTGGTCGTAGAAACGGTGGAAGACGCTGGCCAGCTCCTCAGCGTAACGCGCGATGCGGTGCGGCTCGCGGAAGTTCGCGGCGGCCTTAACGACCTCCGGGAACTCGCCGAGGGTACGGATGAGGTCACCCTCCTTGTCGTGCGTGAGCAGCGCGAGGTCCGCGCCCTCTGCGGACACGCCGATCTCAGACGCCTTGCGCAGGATGGAGCAGATACGAGCGTGGCCATACTGCACGTAGTAGACCGGGTTGTCCGAGGACTGCGAGGTCCACAGCCCCAGGTCGATATCGAGCGAAGAGTCGACGGAGGAACGCACCAGCGAGTAGCGAGCGCCGTCGACGCCGATGGCCTCGACCAAGTCATCGAGGGTAATGACGGTGCCGGCGCGCTTGGACATCTTCACGGCGACACCATCGCGCAGCAGGTTGACCATCTGGCCAATGAGGACCTCGACCTGGTTCGGGTCGTAGCCCATGGCCGCGGCGGCCGCGCGCAGGCGCGCGATGTAGCCGTGGTGGTCCGCGCCGAGCATGTAGATGGCGAGGTCGTGGCCGCGGTCAAACTTATCCGCGACGTAGGCGATATCGCCCGCGATGTAGGCGGCGTCGCCGTCGGATTTGATGACCACGCGGTCCTTGTCGTCGCCGTAGTCGGTGGATTTCAGCCACCAGGCGCCGTCCTCGAAGTAGAGCTTGCCGTTGTCCTTGAGGTGAGCGACGGCCTTCTCCACCGCGCCGGACTCGAAGAGGGAGTTCTCATGGAAGTAGACGTCAAAGTCGACGCCGAACTCGTGGAGGGAGTCCTTGATGTGCGCGAACATCATCTCCACACCGGAAGCGCGGAACTTCTCACGGATCTCGTCCTCGGTGCCCTCCAGAGCGTCCGGGACCTGCTCCATGACCTTAGCGGCAATCTCCTGGATATAGTCTCCGCCGTAGCCATCCTCCGGGGTCGGCTCACCCTTTGCGGCGGCAACGAGGGAGTTGGAGAAGCGGTCGATCTGGCGGCCATGATCGTTGAAGTAGTACTCGCGGGTCACGGTGGCGCCGGAGGCCTCGAGCACGCGGCCGAGGGAGTCGCCCACGGCGGCCCAGCGGGTGCCGCCCAGGTGGATGGGGCCGGTAGGGTTCGCGGAGACGAACTCGAGGTTGATCTTCTTGCCCGCGTATTCCTCGTTGGAGCCGAACGCAGCGCCAGCCTCGCGGACCTGGGCGACGATGGCACCCTGCGCGGCGGCGGCCAAGCGGATATTGAGGAAGCCGGGACCGGCGACCTCGGCGGAGTCGATGGCGGCGTCGGCCGAGAGGGCATCGGCAAGCCAGGTAGCAAGCTCGCGCGGGTTGGCGCCGGCCTTCTTAGCGACCTGAAGGGCGAGGTTGGTGGCGTAGTCGCCATGTTCCGGGTTGCGGGGGCGCTCGACGGTCACGGACTCGGGCAGGACGGAGGCGTCCAGATCGTGCGCGGCCATGACGGTTGCGGCGGTGTCGCGAATGAACACGGAAAGATCTGCAGGATTCATAGGGACAAATTCTATAGGTCATGCACGGCCGGGGCACCATTAGTCCCTGCTGGACCGCAGCAGGTTGCACGCCGATGCCCCCGTCTGGCGTGAGGCAGATGTCATAAATCGGGCAAATGTGGAATACATCGCCCACCCCGGTTTAGGCTAAGAGAGACCAACCCATCCTCTTTATCTATCGAGCAGGGCCACCGTGTCCTGCTCTGCCTAGGGAAAGCGAGTTCGTATGAACACCTTTCAGATCACGACAGACGCCATAGCTGGCTCGCCGGCGCTCACCGCGCTGGTGTCCATCTTGCCGCTCGTCGCATTCTTCATCATGCTGCTGGGTATTAAGGCCCGCGCGCACACCTCTGGCGCCGTCGCGTTGCTCGTGGCGCTTGTCATCGCCATCTTCGGCTTCGACATGTCCTTCGGCATGGCCGTCTCTTCCGCCGTGCGCGGCGGGCTCTTTGGCCTGCTGCCCATCGTCTGGGTCATCGTCACCGCCATCTGGTTCTACGAGATCACCGTCGCCTCGGGACGCTTTGAGGATCTGCGCAAGACCTTCGACCTTCTCGGCGACGGCGATATCCGCATCCAAGCCATCCTCATCGCCTTCTGCTTTGGCGGCCTGCTCGAGGCCCTCGCTGGCTTCGGTGCTCCGGTCGCCATTACCGCGACGATGATTCTGGCGCTCGGCGTCAAGCCGCTCAAAGCCGCCACCGTCGTGCTCATCGCAAACACCGCTCCGGTGGCCTTCGGCGCCGTGGGCATTCCCGTCACCACCGCCGGTGAGGTGGGCGGCCGCACCGTCGAACAGACCGCGGACATCGCAGGCCTCATCTCTTCCATCGTCTTCCTCATCGCGGCCGCCGTGCCGTTCTTCATTCTGTTCATCCTTGACGGCTGGCGCGGCGTGAAGGAAGCTGCTCCGGCCGCTGGCGTCGTGGGCGTCTCCTTTGCCATCGCGCAGTGGCTCGCCGCGAATTTCTTTGCCTACCAGCTCACCAACGTCATCGCCTGCATCGTCTCGCTGGGCTGTGCGTTTGCATTCCTGCGCGTGTGGAAGCCCAAGAACGTCGACGCCCTGCGTGAGCGCATGGGCCTGCCGGCGCAGGAGACCTCCACGGATCTCACCGGCTCCCGCATCTGGATGGCCTTGCTTCCCTATGCCGTCGTCACCGCCGTCTTCGGCCTGGCCACCGCCGTGCCGGCTCTCTTCGGCTTCCTCAAGGTGAAGTTCGCCTGGCCGCTGCTCGATGGTACCGTGCTCGCCACGGACGGCAAGCCCATGGACACCGCGTTTAGCTTCAACGTCGTGGGCAACCCGGGCTCGCTGCTACTTATTGCTGGCATCATCGTGGCGGTCATTTACATGTTCTTTAACGAGAACGGCCGCTACACGCTCAAGGCTTCGGACCCCGTCACGAAGTTTGGCGACGTGGCCAACCGCATGAAATGGTCGGCCCTCACCATCATCCTGGTCCTAGCACTCGCCTACACCATGAACTACTCGGGCCAGACCATCGCGATTGGCGAATTCGTGGCCTCGGCCGGCGGCATCTTCGCCCTCTTCTCCCCTGTCCTCGGCTGGGTCGGTACCGCCGTGACGGGCTCGGATACCTCCGCCAACGCCCTCTTCGCCAACCTCCAGGTCACCGCCGCCAACAATATTGGCGTAAACCCGGACCTCATGCTCGCCTCGAATACCGCTGGCGGCGTCGTGGGCAAGATGATCTCCCCGCAGTCGCTCGCCATCGCCGCGACCGCCGTCCAGATGGAAGGCCAGGAGTCCAAGATCCTCAAGGCCGTCGTGGGCTACTCCGCACTCTTCCTCGTGGTGGTCTGCGTCATTGTCTTCCTCATGACGAACGCGCTCGGCTTCCTGGTTCCCTAAAACCACTTTCCTCACGCCCCGTCCACGCTGGATTTCCTTAAGCCAGCGCGGGCGGGCTTTGTGCGTTCTTGGAGGTTACAAGACGCCCATACTATGGATTACCCTCCTGGATTACCCCCGTTTTCTTGTGATTAAATCCTCACGCCCGTTCGGGAATCCGGCTTCCCGGCCCGTCTTTTGACAGCGGCCGCGCAGGTAGCGAATTCCGCAACACTAATGTTGCGGAATAAGCGCAGCTAGGAGCCTATTTTTGCGTCGAATTTACACACAATGCGCGGTACTATTTCATACATAACCCCATAACACGTACACCCAGCAGTCAGTGTCCGTTTCCGTGGAAAATGCTGGCTTTAGCCCTCATCGAGGCAACAGGCAGTGCTGCTGGAACCTAAAGGAGCGCATACATGCGTATTGCACTGTTTTCCACGTGCATCGGCGACGCCCTGTTCCCGGATGCCCACAAGGCCACGGCTCTCATCCTCTCGCGCCTCGGCCACGAGGTTGTCTTCCCGGAGGAGCAGACCTGCTGCGGCCAGATGCACTTCAACACCGGTTACCAGAAGGAGTCGCTGGGCATGATCCGCTCTTACGCGGATGCCTTCGCAGACCCGTCCATCGACTACGTTGTCGCCGCCTCCGGATCGTGCGTGGGCGCTGTGCGTGAAAAGCACGTGCAGCTCGCCGACCGCCACGGCACCGCCGCGGACGTGGACGGCGCGAAGAAGGCCGCGGGCAAGACGTACGACCTCCCGGAGTTCCTCGTGGACATCGCAGGTGTCACCAACGTCGGCGCCTTCTTCCCGCACCGCGTGACGTACCACTCCTCCTGCCACGGCCTGCGCTTCCTCAAACTGGGCGACCGCCCGTATCAGCTGCTCGAGCAGGTCGAAGGCATCGACCTCGTCCCGCTGCAGAACGCGGAGGAGTGCTGTGGCTTCGGCGGTACCTTCTCGCTGAAGAACCCTGAGGTCTCTCAGTCCATGTCCTTCGACAAGGCTCGCCACATCAAGGAGACGGAGGCTGAATACGTCACCGGCGGCGACTCTTCCTGTCTCATGAACATCGCCGGTACCCTGTCCCGTCAGCGCTCCGGCATCCGTGCCGTCCACATGGCAGAAATTCTGGCGTCCACCAAGGAGCACCCGTGGACCCCGAAGTCGGCCGCTTACTCCAAGGAGAAGATGCTCTAATGACCACGTTCCTCGACACCACTCCGCCGCGCTCCCCTGAGGGCGTGGGCAACCTCCGCGGTGACCGCGGCTTTGTCCCTGCCGCGCACGATGGCCTCAACAACGCCACACAGCGCCGCAACCTCCAGCACGCCACCACCACCATTCGTAACAAGCGCCAGCGCGCGGTCGATGAGACCCCGGACTGGCAGCAGCTGCGCGACGCTGGCTCCGCCCTCAAGGAAGACGTCGCAGCTCGCATGCCAGAACTCCTCCTCCAGTTCGAGGAGCAGGTCACCAAGCGCGGCGGCCACGTCCACTGGGCACGCGATAACAAGGAAGCCAACGAGATCATCACCTCCCTCATCCGCGCCGAGGGCGTCCAGGATGTCGTGAAGATCAAGTCCATGGCGACCCAGGAAATCGGTCTTAACGAGCACCTCGAGGCCGAGGGCATCCACGCCCAGGAGACCGACCTCGCCGAGCTCATCGTCCAGCTGGGCGACGACAAGCCCTCGCACATTCTGGTTCCGGCCATCCACCGCAACCGCGCCGAGATTCGCGATATCTTCGTCAACAAGATGCCGAACACCACGGACGAGCTCAAGGCCGAGCCGTCCGAGCTGGCCGAGGCCTCCCGGCTCTTCCTGCGCGAGCAGTTCATGAAGGCGAAGGTCGCCATCTCCGGCGCTAACTTCGGCGTGGCGGAGACCGGCACCATCAACATCGTGGAGTCCGAGGGCAACGGCCGCATGTGCCTCACCCTTCCGGAGACCCTCATCACCGTCATGGGTATTGAGAAGCTCGTGCCGAAGTTCCAGGATCTCGAGGTCTTCCTCCAGCTGCTGCCGCGTTCGTCTACGGCAGAGCGCATGAACCCCTACACCTCCATGTGGGCGGGTGTGACGGAAGGCGACGGCCCGAAAAACTTCCACATCGTGCTCCTCGACAACGGCCGTACCGCCGCCCTGTCGAGCCCCATCGGCCACCAGGCCCTCAAGTGCATCCGCTGCTCCGCGTGCCTCAACGTCTGCCCGGTCTACGAGCGCGCCGGCGGCCACGCCTACGGCTCCGTCTACCCGGGCCCCATCGGCATCTCGCTTACCCCGCAGCTCACCGGCATCAAGGACCACCACGATCCGTCGGCCTCCCTGCCGTACGCTTGCTCGCTGTGTGGTCGTTGTGACGAAGTCTGTCCGGTGAAGATTCCGCTCACCGAGGTCATCCTCGAAAACCGCCACCAGAAGGTTGAGCACGCCGCCCCGCCCATCGAGCCCAAGCTCTTCGGCGCCGTGGGCCTGCTCTGGAACCACCCGCAGCTGTGGGACAAAGTTACCCGCGTCGTCGCTCTGGGCCGCGTGCTCGGCGGCTTCAACGGCGTCATGGAATCCCTGCCGCTGTTCCTGTCCGGCTGGTCCGCGGGCCGCGACACCGCGGTGCCGCCGAAGAAGTCCTTCCGTCAGTGGTTTGATACCGAGGACGCCAAGGACCTACTCGCCCAGGCGCGTGCCGAGGGCCTGCCCACCAATGCCCTCTCGAACGCTCACCAGAAAGGCGAGGACAAGTAATGGACGCCAAGACTGAGATCCTGCAGCGCATCCGCACCGCCCAGAAGCAGGCGGGTCTCCCCGACCACGTAGAGATCCCCCGCGAGTACCAGACCAAGGGCACGCTCAACGCGCAGGAGCTGCATGAGATGCTCATCGACCGCCTCGTAGACTACAAGGCGGACGTGCACGAGGCCGCCGAGTCTGAGCTGCCGCAGAAGATCGCAGAGATCCTCCAGCAGCGCGGCTGCTCCGACGTACGCTACGCCGAGGGCATGGACGCTTCCTTGCTCGAGGCCTTCAATGCCGCGGGCGGCCACGCTACCCCGGACTCCCGCGAATCCGACCCGCGTGAACTCAACGACGTCGATGCCGTCGTCACCGAGTCCCACGTCTCCTCCGCCCAGACCGGTACCATCGTGCTCGAGGCAGGCCCGCTCTGCGGCCGCCGTGCTCTCTCGCTCGTGCCGGACCGCCACCTCGTCATCGTGCGCCCGGACCAGGTTGTCTACGGCGTGCCGGAGATGGTCTCCCGCATCAACCCGGACTACCCGGCCACGTGGATTTCCGGCCCGTCGGCCACCTCGGACATCGAGCTCTCCCGCGTGGAGGGCGTCCACGGCCCGCGTGACCTCATCGTGCTGCTCGTGAAGTAAAACGCCTCCGCGACCCGCCACGGGTCACAACGCCCCGCTCGCGCATCTTTCCGATGCCGCCGGCGGGGCGTTGTGCTGTCGCGCGGCGCCCCGCACGGCACGGGTCAGCCGCGCCATGTAGCCAGCTTTGTTACAGTAAAAAGTAGTTCCAATAGTCTCTGTCGTCCCGTCTCCCGGGCCACCACAACGCCCGCGGCGGGAACGGTCCGTCTTGCAAGGAGTTGTGTGTCTACTAGTCCCCGTCCTCTCCGCGGCCTGCTCGCCACTCTGGCGGCAGCCGCGACGCTGCTTTCCCCGAGCATGGTCGCTCAACCTGCCGCACAGGCTCAACCCCAGGCTAAGAATCGGCCAGCCATCGCGTGGGAAGACTGCCCCGCTGAGGTCACTATCGACCGCGCGCAGTGTGGCCGTGTCACGGTCCCCACGTATTACGGTCACCCAGATCGCGGCACGATTTCCGTCGGCTTCGTCAAGGTGCCCGCGGCCAATCCTTCTGCACGCCGTGGTGCGCTCTTTACCAACCCGGGCGGCCCGGGCGGCGACGCCTACGGGTGGGCTGGCAATGACGCAATTGCGTGGCCACAGGCCGTGCGCGACGAGTGGGACGTCATCGGCGTCCAGCCCCGCGGCCTGCCCGGCTCCACGCCAGTGCGCTGTGAGGAAGCAGGAGGCAGCGAAGCTGACGTTTTCCTTGCCTACGGCAAGCTAGTGCGTGACGCCTGTGAGAAGGGTACGCCAGGCTACACGAACTCGCTCACCACGGAAAATACCGCGCGTGACTGGGAGGAAGTGCGCAAGGCCCTGGGCGAGGACCGCATCTCCATCGCAGGCCTCAGCTACGGCACGTTCCTGGGCTCGACGTATGCCACGCTCTTCCCGCAGCACACGGACCGCGTCGTGCTCGACTCCGCCATGGGAACGAGCCTCACATGGAACGGCATTCTGCCCGCCCAGCGTGCTGGCTATGAGGGCGCTTACCACGATCTCTTCGCTTACATCGCGGCCAACGACGCACGCTTCCACCTCGGCACGACCCCTCTGGCGGTCTACGAGCGCTGGTCTGCTCGCATTCAGCGCGAATCCGGCGTGCGCCCCACCACGCTCCCGCCGAACGCGAAGATTGGCGACCTACCGCCCGGCCTTGAGGTCGTGGGCCAGCCCGGTGCCGATCTCATGACGGCCACGGGCGCGCTGCGCGCCAACGCCAATTTCCTTGCGGACAAGGTGACGCATCCCAACTCCGTGCCCGTAACGTCTCCGACCTTCACGATCACCCGCGAGGTCGGCCCGCGCCCCGAGAGGTGGGAGAAGTTCGCCGAACACCTCGCAGGACAGCGCGACATGGCCGCGGAAGGTATCGACGGCCTCAGCGAGCAGGACCAACAGAAACTCGTGGACGCGACCATGCAAGCGCAAAATATGCAGGCGCTCATCATGTGCAACGAAAACACCGTTCCTGGCGACCTCACGCAGCTGCCGCTGCTCGTCTGGTCCAACTTCGTGACGGGCGACTTCAATGACGTTATTCCGGCGCTGTGGGGCTCTGGCACCGCCTGCAGCGGCCGTGGCCCGGTAGCCACCCCGGTCAAGCTCAGCGGCGCACACCTAGCGACCCGCCCGCTCGTGATCTCCGGCACCCGCGACCCGCAGACGCCGTACCGCTACCAAGGCGAAATCCGTGACGCGATGGGCGCCCACCAGGTCACCGTCAACGGTCCGGGCCATGGCCACTTTGCACTCGGCAACAAGGCCGTCGATGACATCGTGGTGGACTACCTGCGCACCGGCCATACCGCCGCTACCTCGGCACCGGGCCTGCACTAGGACTTCCACTCAGTCCAGCCACCACGCCACCACCGGGGCAATTCCTGTTCCGGGAAGGGTGTGAGTTAAACTATTCCTCGTTGCGTGCGCAGTGCCCGGCGGTGCTGCGCACAGCACATGCCTCCGTAGCTCAGCGGATTAGAGCATCGGTTTCCGGTACCGAAGGTCGCAGGTTCGATCCCTGTCGGGGGCACACGAAAAATCCCGTTGAACAGCAGAAATGTTGGCCAGCGGGATTTTGTTTGTATGTCTCAACGTTCGGCTCCCCGTCACTATCACGCGGCCAGCGAGCAGCCACTCAACGCTGCTCGCTATGCAGCTGTGTCATGTAGTGGTTCAGGAACAAAAGCACAGTGCGCCAAGACAACGAACGGCCCCGGCAAGTGCCGGAGCCGACGCGCTAAAGCTCAATGCTCATTAGAAGAGGGAACCCATCTCAATGTAGTGCATACCCATGAGAGCGGCCAGCCACACGATGGCCGAGAGGATGAACATCGGGACGGTAAAAAGGAATTCCTTCGCGATGCCGTTGTCAGCTTCGCGGGCGGCAGCTTCTTGCTTTTCGGTTTCCAGACGAGTGCTCATGTCGTCATTCCTTTCGTTCATCCTTTGAGACCAGGAAGGCCGCAGCGGCACTTCGATAACGTTCTGGTCACTTTATAACCCTTATCAGAATAGCAGGTGGTGCCCCATATCTCCCTATCGATAAGGAGATATGTCGTTACCAGACGGTTATCTAGCGCTGACAACCCCCTTACGGGGTACGCAAAAAGTTCGAGCGCCTACACGCCCGGATCTTCGCCCGCTTCCAGCGCGTCCAGGAACGCCTCACGGTCCGCGAACATGCGCTCAATATCTTCCTCGGGACCGACAATCCACAGCCCAGATTCTTCGTCGAAGGTCACGGCGTCCCCCACGTGGCGCGCGAAGACCTCCTCCATGAGGTCGAGCTGCTCCTCGGTAGCCGTATCGTCCTCAAAGGACGCCGGATCCCCGAGCCGCGGCGACTCCTCGCGCAACTCTGTAACGCCATACTCCGCGTACTGGCGCAGGGGGTGCTCAAATAATTCTTGACCCATCATGTCCGCCATTCTATGGCACCCAGACAAAAGAAGACCCCGCGCCACCAATTCTTTTAAAACGGTGCCGCGGGGTATCAGGGCGCTACTGAACGCCCCTACGTGCCGATGTGGGGCTGTAATTTAAGCTTCGCTCTGGGCCGGCACGTGAACGCCGGAAGAGAAGTCCACCGGATGGTCCACCACTGCGGCGAAGTACTTCTTTAGCACCTCGACGTCCGCCATGTCCATTGGGTCAAAGACCAACTGGCGCACGGACTCAACATGGTCCGGGGCGGCCGCCTCAAGGCGCTCCAGGCCAGAGTCGGTGATGCGCACAACGACACCGCGAGCGTCCCCCACGGACTTCATCTTCTGCACGAGACCGCGGCGCTCCATGCGCGTGACTTGGTGCGAGGTGCGGGAGCGGTCCCAGTCCAGATCCGCGCACAGTTCGCGCAGACGCAGCTGCTGCTCGGGAGCCTCAGACAGCGAAACGAGAACAGAGAACTCCGACACAGAGAGATCGCCACGCGCCATGAGCGCCTCATCCATGCCGCGGTTGATTTTACGAATGGTGCCGAGAATATCGCGCCAGAGATCCTGCTCTTCCGCGTTAAGCCATCGAGGTTCTGTAGCCATGTCAACGAGGGTAGCACTTCAACGCACTTGAACAAACAAACACATGAGTTTCTTTTGCTTTCTACCTGCGACTTTATCGGATTCGCATAACGAGTTTTTACCCTAAGTTCACAAAACATATCAGAACAACGTAATTAATAAAGTCGCCGCGGAGCACAATAGTGACACCGTAAACAGTTGTACATTAAGGACTATTTAAGGTTTCGTTGTGCTATTCATCCATCGCTCACCCTGACAGTCGTGCATGCCAGGGTGGGCGTCAAAGAATTACCGACCCGCAATAGGAACACGTTTCAGCTCTTCGATGTCGAACTCGACGCGACCGGGGATCCACTCATAACGCTCAGGCATACACGTGAGCACAATGACCTGGCTGTGACGCCCGGCATCCGCGAAGATGGTGGACATGAGCTCTAGGCGCTGCGAGTCCGTGGAGCCCAATGCATCGTCAATGATGACGGGCACACCAGCATTCGGCTCTCCCCCACCCTCCGCGTCATCGCCCACCATGTCGGCGATAGCCAGACGCGTGAGAATGCCCAGCTGCTCTTTCGCACCACCGGACAACGCATCAAGGTCGACCGTGACGCCGCCGCGTGTGCGGCTGGCAATGCGCAGTTCCTCATCCAGGTCGAATGTGATGTCGCCGCCGAACAGGGAACGCGCGAGCTGCCCCAGGCGGTCAGCAAACGGTGCCGCGTACCGCTGGCGTGCGGCCGTCTGGTGCTCCTGGAGCACCTCGTAGAGTCGGCGCGCGGCAGCAGCGCGACGCTGCACAGCCGCGAGCTTTTCCTGCGCCAGCTCTTCAGCAGCAAGAGCAAGCTCAAGTTCTTCTGCTGCGCCGGCGGCTGCCGAAATATAAGACTCCATACTGAGCATCTCCTTCTCGGCGGTGCTGATGGTCTTCTCCAGAGTCTCAACGCGCGTCTGTGCGCCCACCACCAGCTTCTGTGCCAGCGTCGGGTCGTTGTCTGCAAGCTCGCGCTCAGCCGTCTCCAGCTGTTCCTCCAGTTCACTCAGCGCCGTCTTCGCGGCCTCCGCCGCCGCCTGCAGGTCCTCGACGCTGCCGGCCTCTGCGGCTGCAGCCACGGCTTTCTGAGCGCGCTCAACGTTCTCGCGGGCTGCCTTTTCGTTCTGTCGCACCGCGATGAGCTCCGCCTGCGCCTGGCGGCGCTGCAGCGGTTCAAGGCGAGCCGCGGCCTTGTCGACCTCGGCGTCAGCGGCCTCAAATGCATCGTGCGTTTCCTTGCGGGCTTCTTCTGCCTCGGCGACGCTGAGTTCTTCCGCAGCGCCTTTGGCACCAGCAGCCGCAACCTCGAGCTGTGCCTCCAGGGCGCCCAGCTGTGCACGCAAGTCGCCGAGCTCCTCGCCACGCAGCGCAGAGCGCAAGTCGGCCTCGGCACGGGAGAGGTGCTCCCCCACTTCGCGGTGTGCGTCACGGGTCGCGCGGACCTCATCCACGTCTACGCACTCGAGCTCCTGCAGAATATCGGCGAGTGCGGCACGTGCCTTGTCTTCACGGGCACGCGCATCTCCGCTCGCTGCGGCGCCTGCATCGAAGCGAGCAGAAATGCCGGCGATATCCAACACGGTGCCGTTATCGAGCGCGACAGTCACATCCTCATCAGCGGGCAGCGCACGCTCCTCGCCGTCAACGGTGACGCTCGCGTCCTTGGCCGAACGCAGAATCAGCTTGGCCGCCGCCTGCTCACGCAAGGAGGCAGCAAGCTCGACCTCGTTGGAGGCCTTTTCAGCACGCGTGACGTCAGCATCCGTGATGACGCGACCACGCGCAGCGGCGGCCTCGCGGGCGGCCCTCACTGCCGCGTCGAGGCCATCAAGTTCGCTCACGCGCTCGCGCAGCTGGGCCAGGCGTTCACGGTCCTGGGCGTATTCAGCAGCGACACGGGCAGCATCGCGGACCGTGCGTGCTTCATCACGCACAGCCTTCGCCTTGGTGAGCGCCGCGGTGAGCTCCTCGACGGTCTCTTCCTCTTCCCTGGCGGCGGTCTCTGCGGCAGCGACGGCCTCGGCGGCCGTCTTCAGCTGAGTTTCGTACTCCTCCAGGTTGCTGCGCAGCTCTTCCCGGCGCGCGAGGTCTTGGTCCGCGCGCTCAGAGTCGAGACGTGCGCGTTCCACGCCCTGCCGCTGCTGTTCCACGGCGGCAGCCATCTGCGTCGCCTTCGCAGCTGACGTCTCACGCTCTTGCAGAATGGAACGCGCCTCAGGGAGATCCTCACGGGCACGCTCGAGTTTGTCGTTCGCGCGAGCGTGGCTGTCCACGTAGCCTGCAAGTTCATCGACCTTCTTCTGCTTCTGCGCGGTCTCGTCGACGCAGGTCTCATGGTTTTTCTCCGCCTTGCTCAGCTCACCGGAGGCACGGCCCTTCTCCGTGAAGTAGCGACGGAATTCTTCCGAGACGCGGCGCATAAGGTCAGTGTCGTCACCAAATGAGGTCTCGGCGTCCGTGCCAGTCTCGCGCTCCAGCGCCGCAGTCAGCGACGGCACGCCAGCCGCAGCGATGCCCTCATCAAGCTGGTCCTGGCGCAGGAAGAGCGTCGCTAGCAGGGCCTTGTCGAGATGTTCAGCGATAATCTCGTCGAGTCGTGCCTGGGCATCCGGACCGGTGAGACTCTCGCGCTTCGGCGAGGCAATCTCCAGCTCCGTCTTCGGGCCTTTGATAAAGCGCTTATACAGCCTGAAGTCATAGGGGCCGATGCTCATGGACACGGTGACCTCGGGTGCCTCGTCCACGTCCACGGGTTTAAGCCACATGACGCCGCGATCGGACAGCGTTTTATCGCGCGCAGTTTTCGCCGTGGACCCGGCACGCTCCAAAAGTGCGATGCCGAGCGCGTCGAGGATGGTCGACTTACCCGCCTCGTTGCCGCCATGAATGACGATGACGCCGGTATCCGGAAGGTTGTCGGCACGCAGGTGGCGCACGCCGCGGACGTTGTTCAATTCGATGGAATGAATACGCATGGTGGTTTAGGCTCCCTTGGCGGTAAGACGAAACAGCAGATTGGTGGCATCACGCGCTTCGAGATCGCCGGCGCTCATATCCTCGACGAGTTCTTCCAGAGCCGACGCGGCGAAGCCGGTAAGTCCGAGGTTGTCGAGCTCGTTCGGGTCGGGCTCGGTCACCAGGTCCATAAGGCGCTCGCGCGGATAAAGCGCGGCAAAGATATCAGTGAGTTCATCAAGTCCTGATTCCAGCGCGCGCTGTGCGGTCAGACTCAGCGTGCCGGTGAGACCGTACTTGATGACGGTGCGGTCCTTATTTTCATAGGCACGCAGCTGCGACAGGAAAGACTCCACGTCTTCGAGGGAGTCGAGCTCCGCGGACACAGCGTCAAAGCGCCACTGCCCCACGTGGTGCTTTTCTACCGTCACCGTAGCCGGTCCCGTGCCGTCCTTTTCGATGGTGACCACGAGAGCATTGCCGGAATCACGCTCGCCGTTATCCGTCTCGAGGCCATGGAAATCCGTCACTTCGGGCGAACCAGAAAACCACACCGCACCGGTCGCCGAGAGGTTCTGGGTTGAGTGCGTATCGCCCAAGGCAAGGTAATCGATAGTGCCGGCGCGAACGGCCTGCTCGACCTGCGCTAAATCAATCTCTGCTGGCGAAGGCGTGGAGGTACGCGAGGAGACCTGGCCGTGGCCCACTGCGATCCGGATATTCTCCGTGGGCTCGAGTCCCTGCAGGGCCTCAGCGACGAGGTCACGGTTGACATGCTTGGTAAGCAACGGAGCACCCACGAGCTCGACGCCGTCGGCCACCTCCTGTGGCACGCTATCGCCCAAGACATGGACTTTCTCCGCCGTCGCGGTACGGAAAATCGAGTCAGCCACGAGAGGATCATGGTTGCCCGGCAACAGGTAAACAGGCACGGGCAGACCAGCGAGCACCTCATTGGCGCGGCCGGTGGTCTGGCGTGTGAGAGAGTTATGTTCAAAGACGTCTCCGGCCGCGACAATAAACTGCGCGCCGGTACGCGTGGCGAGATCGCCCAGGCGCTCAACGGCGGCAAGACGGGCGGCGCTAAAGCGGGCTTGTGCCTCGCCTTCGAGGAACCAGCGCTGCATTCCCCACTGGAAGTCCGAGGTATGGATAAAAGTTACGCGTTGAGTCATGGCTCCACCATAAAACAGGGGGTCGACATGACGCCGAGTTATATCGAACGCGCCTGCTAGGAGCCTTGCTCCATGTCTTTAGCGCTGCACCAGAAAATCGTAGAGTTCTTCGATATCGCTCACGGCGCGCAACAACTCGAGATTGGTGTGCGTGACAGAGCGCAAGGCCTTGCGGAGCAGATCCATATCGGAGTCCTCAAGGGCCGGCGCGATTTTGGGCTCGGGAATATCGGGCAGGCCGCGGCCGTTCCAAAACAGCTGGTTGCGCTCCGCGGAGTCCAGACCGGAGTTCGGCGAATACGCGTCACGGGAAGCTTCCTGAGCTTGGGCCACCATGGACTGTTCCAGCGTGGCGAAGCTCAGCCCGCGCATGGCGAAGACGACGGAAGGGTCGGCGTCCATGCGCGCGGCGAGGCGGTCGACCACCGCCACGATGTGCTTGCAGAACGGAGCGTGATCCGGGCACGAGCAGCTAAAGCGCACGTCGTCGGGGTCCTCACCCAACAGGATATCGAGGACGCGGACGGGCAGCAGGCCGTCGCGCGCGTCACGGATGGCATTGGGAGTGCGCGCCATGATCTCGCTGACCTTGCCCACATCGTCGTTGCTGCGGTACGGCAGCTGGATGAGCACGGCAAAGGGCTCGTTTTGGCTGCCGGCCACACGCCCGTGAATGGCACCATTGCGCACGTCAAGGCCGACGACGTTGCCCGCATGCGCGTAGTCACGCCCGCGCGCCAAGCGTCCGGCGTCGACTTCCTTGCTCATGAAGGACACGAGGCGCGTCGCGGCCGGAGACATGGAGGATCCGGAGTGGTTGACGCGGTCGACCTTGAGGACCTCGTCCTGCGTAGTCACGCGCTTGCGCGTGCCGAAGTTGACGTAGGTGACGTTGTCGGGCGTCGAGCCGTCGTTCGTTGCGTCGCCCGTGGTTGAATCCGCCATGGCTTACTCCCTTCCCCTATAGCTCATAAGATCAGCAAGCTGCTCGGGGCTGAGCTCGGTGAGCCAGCCCTCGCCTTCGCCCACGATGGCGCCGGCGAGCTGCATCTTGCCGTCGAGGATGTCCTGGATGGATTCCTCGAGCGTGCCCGCCGTAATCATCTTGTAGACCTGCACGTTGCGCTCCTGGCCGATGCGGAAGGCGCGGTCCGTGGCCTGATTTTCCACGGCGGGGTTCCACCAGCGGTCCATGTGGACCACGATATTCGCCGCCGTAAGGTTAAGGCCCGTGCCGCCCGCCTTGAGCGAAAGAATCATCACCGGCGGCCCATCGGGCGCCTGGAAACTCTCCACCATTTGGTCACGCTTATTCTTCGTCACGCCGCCGTGCAGGAAGGGAATCTCGCGGCCGAGTTGCTCCGTGAGGTACGGCTGCAGGATATCACCAAAGGCCTTGTACTGCGTGAAGACGAGAATGCGCTCGCCGGTCTGCGTGGCCTCATCGACAATGCGCATGAGTTCGCGAACCTTGCCAGAGCGGTGTTTGCCGCGAATGGTCACGGCGCTTCCATCGCCCAGGTAATGCGCCGGGTGGTTACAAATCTGCTTAATGTGTGTGAGCGAGGCGAGCACGAGGCCGCGGCGCGCCATGCCCTTCGCTTCCTCCAAGCGCCGCTGGATGGAGTCGACGAGCGCTTTATACAGCGCCGCCTGCTCCGAGGTCATCTCCACAGTAACGATCTGCTCGGACTTCTCCGGCAGGTCATCGATGATGGTGGGGTCAGTCTTCAGGCGCCGCAGGATAAAGGGCGCGATGAGCTGGCGCAGCCGCTCAGCCAGGCCGGGGTCATCCCCGCGTTCGATGGGCTTGGCGAAGTGGTTGCGGAAGAAGCTCGCCGAGCCCAGGACGCCCGGGTTGCAAAAGTCGAGGATGGAACGCATCTCGCTCAGACGATTTTCCACCGGGGTGCCCGTGAGAGCTATCCGATGCCGCGACGGCAGCGAGCGCACAGCCCGCGAGGCCCGCGTGCCGGAATTCTTAATGGCTTGCGCCTCGTCGAGCACGACGCGGTCCCAGTCCACTTCGCCAAGCATGAGGAAGTCCCGCGAGGCCGTGCCGTACGAGGTGATGACGAGGTCGTAGTCGCGTGCCTTGTCCACGAAGTCCTGATCGCGCAGGCGCTGCGAGCCATGCTGGACAAGCACCTTAAAGCTCGGCACGAACTTCGCGGCCTCGCGCGCCCAGTTACCTACGACGGAGGTGGGCGCAATGACAAGCGTAGGGCCAGGCTTCGCTTCCTCCACAGCCGCGGCCGCGGCGTGTTCGACCGCGAGCAGCGTGAGCAGCTGGAGGGTCTTGCCCAGGCCCATGTCGTCCGCCAGCACCGCGCCGATGTCGTTCTGAGACATCCAGTAGAGCCAATCCACGCCGCGACGCTGGTAATCGCGCAGCTCCGCGTGCACCGTCTCCGGGATGTCGACGCGCTTGGGCGCCGGGGTTTCCATGCCGCCAAGCAAGGAGTTGAACCAGCCGCTGCCGGTAAACTCGATCGGGTCCTTGGCCATCGCCTCGAGCGCGAGCTGGCGCAGTTCCGCGACGGTGACCTCGCCGAAGTCTGCGTCGTCCGCGGCCTCGTTGAACTCCGCAAGCCGGCGCTGGACGTCCGCGATCTGGTCTTCCCAGCCCGGCGTGCCCAGGTCTCGAGCGTGCTCGGCGCGCATGAGGTCACGCTCGAGCTCCTTCTTCATCCGCTCGCGCGACTGCTTGGCAAGCTTGGACATGTAGTCGCTAATCCGCGTAATGGACGCCGTATCCGCCATCACCCAGTTGCCGCGCAGGCGGATAAGTCCAGACTTCGAGGCGATGAGTTCGTCCATCTCGTCGTCGGTGAGCTCAATATCGCCCACGGACAGACGCCAGTCATACTTGACCAGGTTTTCCATGCCGAGGTGGCGCTTCGTCGCGCCGTCCGCCCCGGAGTCCGCCTCGCGGGTCTCCAGTGTGGCGGTGGTCTCCATCTGGGACCATGCTTTGGGCAACATCACGTTGATGCCGGCCGTGCGCAACGCCGCGGCGTCCGTGCCCACAAATTGAAGGAGATCCTCGGTGCTGAGATAGACGTCCCAGTCGCCCGCGTTGTCGTCATAGCGGTCCGGCTCGCGGGAATTCTCCTGCGCCAGCCGAGGCGCAATCTCGATGGCGCGGCGGCGCACGTCGCGCAAACGCTCCACGCTCGTGCGGTCGAGCTGGCTCGTGCGGATGGGTTGCGGCGCGTCCGTGCCCGAGCGCACGGCAAGGCGCACCGGCCACGTCGTATCCGGCGCGCTCGGGGTAAACCTTTCCTCCTCGTCGTCTCCGGCGCTGGAGGCAGCGGCAAAGCCGGGAGCGGGGGCATCGGCAAGCTCCTGCTCCGCCGGCGGCTCCTCCACGATGATCACAAGCTGGAGGTCGACCTGGGTAATGGAATCCTTCCATTCGTTCAGCCCGCGCAGGAGCTGCGCGCGGCCGCGCTTGACCGCCGTAGTCCGCAGGAGCGCATCGACGAACTCGTGCCATGGGTACGGCCGGATTTGGGTGCGCAGGTCCTCGAGCTCGACGTAGGTAATCCAGTGCGTGAGCTCGTCCGCCATGTCATCGGTCAGCGCCCGGTTATTGACGGTAAGAATGCCAGGCGCCGCGGCAACCATCTCCGCGAGCCACCCGCGCTCGCCCAGCCCGGAGGCGAGCTGCCACATGGGAAACCACTCGCCGGACTGGTAGTTCAGGCGCATGGTCACGCGCCCCGCGCGCACAAACTTGGTGAGTCCCTCATACGCACGCACGAGCCAGAGCAAATCCGGGGCGAGGCTTTCGCGCTGCTCCAGGCTCACGCCCGGCGCGCGCCGTGTGACGGTGGTGAGCTGGCTTAAAATCTTCACCGTCTCGTCGGGGCCAAACATGGCCATGGGAACCATGAGAGAGACGTCTTTGCCCTTGGGCGTGCGCAGCGTCATGCGCGCACGGTTGCGGAAAGATTTATTAGCAAGAATCTGATCCACGACCGCGGGGAAGGTCCCCTCCGGCACCGCGGCGGGCGTGATGATCTTGTGCCCTTCGACCTGCTCAATCCACAAACCTAGCCCGGAGACCGGCAGCCAGATTCCATGCACAAGGTACGAAGACATAACGACCATTCTAACATTCTGGCCCCACCGCGCCGCCTGTCGGGTTTTCGCTGGACGCCGCACTGTAAGCTGCAGTGTTATCGCACATGAATTCGTATTTGTTGAATGATTTGACTAAAACGCCACGATCCCCCAGTGTGTTCCATACCATAGTGCGGGACAGACTAATTCGTAGGTCACGCTGGGTCCTGCGCGATTCTGTGTGCGGCTTACGCTCACCGCGTGCCCCCTGACAGAGCACGACTCCCGCAGTGCACGACTCTCTACAAGCAAAGGAGGCGTGAGTGACTACCTCAACTTGGTACGTACTCGCCATCATCATTTATCTCTTTGTCATGCTTGCGATCGGTTTTTGGTCATACAAGCAGACGAGCCAGTACGACGAATACGTCCTGGGCGGGCGTGGTCTCAACCCCTTCGTCGCGGCTCTTTCGGCCGGCGCCTCGGATATGTCCGGTTGGCTGCTCATGGGCCTGCCCGGCGCGCTCTTCCTCACAGGTTTCTCCGAGCTGTGGATGGCCATCGGTCTGACCGTCGGCGCCTGGTTCAACTGGAAGCTCGTGGCCCCGCGCCTGCGTGCCTACTCGGAGGTCGCCAACAACTCGATTACGGTGCCCTCCTTCTTTGAAAACCGCGTGCACGATCACTCGCGCGTGCTGCGCATCGCCGCCGCACTCGTCATCATCTTCTTCTTTACCTTCTACGTCTCCTCCGGCATGGTCTCCGGCGGCCGCTATTTCGAGTCGACGTTCCAGGGCGACTACTTGACCGGCATGCTCATCGTCGCTGCAGTGACGGTGGCCTACACCTTCATCGGCGGCTTCCTCGCGGTGTCCTATACGGACGCGGTTCAGGGCATGCTCATGTTCGCCGCGCTCATTATCGTCCCCGTCATGGCGATCATCTCGCTGGATAACCCGGCCGATATCTTCTCCTTCGCCGCGGAGAACCCCTACGCCACGGGCGGCGCTATTGAGAACCCGCAGTATTTCTCGCTGTTCTCCGGCGTCTCCGCCGCCGTCATCATCGGCAACCTCGCTTGGGGCCTGGGCTACTTCGGCCAGCCGCACATCATCGTGCGCTTCATGGCGCTGCGCTCGCCTGCCGATGCCGCCACGGGCCGCCGCGTGGGCATCGGCTGGATGGCTCTGTCTATCCTCGGCGCCGTCTTCGTGGCCCTCAGCGGTACGGTCTTCTTCACCAACACCGACCACGCCATCACGGACCAGGAGAATTACGAGACCATCTTTTTGGACATGGCGCAGATCATGTTCCACCCGCTTGTCGCCGGCCTCGTGCTCACCGCGGTCCTTGCCGCCATTATGTCGACGATGTCCTCGCAGCTGCTCGTCGTCTCCTCCTCGCTCATCGAGGATCTCTTCACCATCGTCAAGAAAGACAAGCCCTCGGACACGGTCATGATGAACCTCTCGCGCACCGCCGTCGTCGCCGTCGCCGTCCTCGCCGCCGTGCTCGCGATTAATCCGAACGACTCCATCTTGGGCCTCGTCTCCTTCGCCTGGGCCGGCTTCGGCGCCGCCTTCGGGCCACTGGTTCTGTTCTCCCTGTTCTGGAAGCGTCTCAACGCCCCGGGCGCCATCGCAGGCATGATTACCGGTGCCGTCGTCACCATCGTGTGGGGCATGACCGCCCTGGGCGACCTCATCTACGAGATCGTCCCCGGCTTCGCCGCCGCCGCGATCGTCACTTGGGTCGTGTCGCTTGCCACCGCAGCACCTCGCGCGGAGACTACCGCGGAGTTCGACGCTGCACAGGAGCTCATCGCGAAGGCCAACCGCGATAAGAACTTCCAGTTCGAAGGCGCCGCCGATTAACGAGCGCCGTCTCCGCGGAACCTTTCGCCGCGCCGGACAGTCCAACTAAGTCGTGAATGCTTTTCTTCGCGACTGCGTGACTGCCCGGCGCGTGTACGTTTTTCTTCTCACTCTCGCCACCCTCACCTTTCTCGTGCCGCGTTGGCTTAGCCCGCCTGCATGGATATCCCCGCCCGGGCCTACCGATGCCGCCCTGCCCACCCCACGCGATCTCCTCGCCGCCGTCCCCGTCGCCCCGGGCGAGCGCCACCGCGTCGTGGGCTACGAGCGCGAGGCCTTTGGCGACGGCTGGGGCATGGCGCGCGTAACAGGCCTGGAGCACTGCACGTCCCGGGAGGCAGCGCTTGCCGTGCAGTCGCGTCCGCGCGCCACGAGCTGCGAGCCTGCCGCGGTCATTGAGGATCTCTATGCCGACACGCGCGTCTTCTCCACGGAGCGGCTCGAGGCTGACCACGTCTTTCCGCTCGCCGCCGCGTGGGACATGGGCGCCTGGGCGTGGGACGACGCACGGCGCGTGGAGTTTGCCAACGATCCGCTCAACCTCGTCATCACCTCGCGCGCCCTCAATCAGGAAAAGTCCGATCAACTCCCCTCACGGTGGATGCCGCCGGCGCGGGCCCGCCAGTGTTGGTACGCGCAGCGGCTGGCCGCCGTCGCCTACGCCTATTCCCTGCCGTTGCCGGCCGCGGACCATAGAGCAGTGCGTCGCGCCTGCCGGTTGTAATTCCCCGTGCCCCCGGTTCGCGAAAGGCCCTGTTCGCCTATAGGCTAGTTCCCTAATGGCCGCAGGCGGCTTGCCTGCGTGCACGAAGCCCACAACGAAAGGTTTTCCGACAGGTCACCCCCATGACTACTCTCGCCATCGCAATCCACGTCATCGCTGCCATCCTGCTCGTCGGCCCGGTCATGGTCTCTACCTCCATGTTCCCAGCCCAGATCGCCACCGCCAAGGGCGGCAACACCGGCGCGCTCAACGTCCTGCACCGCATCACGAAGACCTACGGTCTCTTCTCCGCCATCGTCCCGGTCCTCGGCGTCGCCGTGTTCCTCACGGATCTGGCGACCTACGGCAAGCAGGGTCAGTTCCACGCCTCCATCGCTCTCGCCATCATCGCCTGGGCTCTGCTCATCGGCGTCGTCATTCCCAAGCAGAAGGCCGTCGTCGCAGCGCTGGGTGGTGACGCTGACACCGTGCAGGCAGCCGCTCCGGCCGATAAACCGGTCGATCTGGAGAAGTCCCGCTCCCAGATCGCGATGTTCTCCGGCATCTTCAACCTGCTGTGGATCGTCATCGCCATCCTCATGTTTATCTAACGCACCGCAGTCCCTCCTATTTGCCCGCGTTCTGACTTGAGGCATCACAGACCTAGGTCATCACGCCACTGGCTCCGCACTTTCCGCGCTGCCAGCGCACGCACAAGACCCGGCCAGCAAGCTCTTCTCGAGCTCACTGGCCGGGTCTTTACGTATGCGTGCGTGCGGGGCTAGTCGCGCCAGCCACCACGGCGATCATCGCGGTCACGGCGGAAGCCACCGCGGCGATCATCACGGCCACCACGACGGTCATCACGGTCGCGGCCGCCACGGTAACCACCGCGGCGATCGTCACGGCCACCTCGCTCGTCACGGTCGCGCCAGCCACCACGGCGGTCATCACGGTCACGGCCGCCACGGTAACCACCACGGCGATCGTCACGGCCACCACGGTCGTTGTCGCGACGCGGCGGACGACCAGTGTCCTTCGCGATGTTGATGAGCTGGCCAGAAATGCGCGTGTCCTTAAGACGGTCGAGCACGGCCGGATCCATGTCCTTCGGCAGATCGACGAGGGTGTGGCCCACGGCGATGGTGATGCGACCGAAGTCCTTGGAGGTCAAGCCACCCTCATTGGCCAGGGCACCGACGATGGCACCGGGACGGACGTTCTGGCGCTTGCCCACATCAAGGCGGTAGGTAACAAAGTCACCGTCAGGACGACGCGGGCCGCGATCACCACGGTCACCGCGGCCGCGGAAGCCACCGCGGTCGCGGTCGCGACGGTCGTCGCGCTCAAAGCGGTCACGGTCGCGGCGGTCACGCTTGGACTTCGGCTGCTCCTTGAGCAGGAACTCCTGGCCGCCCTGCAACTGCACGGCGAGTGCGGCGGCAATGTCGTCCATGGCCACATTATTGGTCTCCGAGTACGTGCGCACGAGGCCGCGGAAGATCTCCATCTGCTTGTCCTCGAGGGACTCGCCGATAGACGCCGCGAACTTCTCCTTGCGCTTCGCGTTGACCTCGTCAACGCTGGGCAGATCCATTTCCTCGAGGCGAGCATTGGTCACGCGCTCAATAGAACGGAGCATGCGACGCTCACGCGGGGTGACGAAGAGGATGGCCTCGCCCGTGCGGCCGGCACGACCGGTACGGCCGATGCGGTGGACGTAGGACTCCGTGTCATTCGGAATGTCGTAGTTGATGACGTGCGTGATGCGGTCGACGTCCAAGCCACGGGCCGCGACGTCTGTCGCAACGAGGATGTCCAAGCGGCCATCCTTGAGCTGGTCGACGGTGCGCTCACGCTGCTGCTGCGCGATGTCGCCGTTAATGGCGGCCGCGTTGTAGCCGGCGTCGCGCAGGGCGTCTGCGACCTCTTCGGTCTCGTGCTTCGTGCGGCAGAAGACAATCATGCCGTCGTATTCGATGACCTCAAGGATGCGCGTGAACGCGTCCATCTTCTGGCGGTGTGCCGTGAGCAGGTAGCGCTGCGTGATGTTGTCATTCGTGCGGCGCTCGGACTTGACGGTAACCTCAGCCGGGTCATCCAGGTACTGCTTGGACAGACGGCGGATGCCGTTGGGCATGGTCGCGGAGAAGAGGGCGACCTGCTTTTCGTCCGGGGTGTCCTCTAAGATGCGCTCGACGTCTTCCTGGAAGCCCATGTTGAGCATCTCGTCTGCCTCATCGAGAACGAGGAAGCGCAGCTGGGAAATGTCCAGCGAGCCCTTCTCCAAGTGGTCGATGACGCGGCCCGGGGTACCCACGATGACCTGTGCGCCACGGCGCAGGCCCGAGAGCTGAATGCCGTAAGCCTGGCCACCGTAGATGGGCAGGATTTCGATGCGGCCGAGGTGGTCCGCGAAAGACTGGAAGGAGTCTGCAACCTGCAGGGCAAGCTCACGCGTCGGCGCGAGAACGAGGGCCTGCGGGTGGCGGGCATCCGGATCGATCTGGGAGAGAACCGGCAGCGCGAAGGCTGCGGTCTTGCCCGTACCGGTCTGTGCGAGGCCTACGACGTCGCGGCCCTCCATCAGGTACGGGATCGTCTCTGCCTGAATGGGTGACGGGGTGGTGTAGCCCACCTTGGCAACGGCCTCCTGAACCTCTTCAGGCAGACCGAGGTGCGCAAACCCCTGGGAGTTGTCATTGGCCGAATCCTCAGATTCGGCGCCGGTGTCCTCAGAAGTTGCCGCAGCCCTGGTGTCGTTGTCATTCGAGTCCGTGGCGTTTTCTGCCACGACGTTATCCGTGGCATTGTCCGCCACGACACCTTGCGTGTTTTCCTGAGATTCCGACTGATTGAAATTTTCTTCCGGCTCGTTGACGCCGCCGGTGGCGTTATCGGTAATGCTCATTGCTCCACCCACACTACTTGACGCAGGCAATAAACACCATTGAATACACAAATAGTTACGTGTTGGTGGGCGGAAACACCGCGGTGCGCTCCCGACCCGAAGAGTCACAATGGCTCGTCCCGGTTGTTAGTTCCGGTCGCGTCTCTCCCCTTCCCGCCGTACGCCCGCAACGCGAAACGGCGCCCACGATTCCATCGTGGACGCCGTTTGTATACGGGGTGTTAGCCCATGTTCACGCTAACGAAAGCTGCGCCAGATTAGAGGGCGGGCGACAGTCCAGCGTCGTCCTGTCCGGAGACGCGGAACAGGTGCTCATTGACGAACTCGCCCACGCCCCAGCGTGCGAGCTCTCGGCCGTAGCCGGAACGGCCCACACCACCGAAGGGCAGGCCAGCGGCTGTCACGGAGGCCTCGTTGACGAATGTCATGCCATCCTTGAGCTGGGAGGCGACCTTCGCGGCAGCCTCCAGATCCGCGCCCCACACGGAGCCAGACAGGCCGTACTCGGAGGCCTCGTTGGCGACCTTCACGGCCTCGTCCGCGTCCTTGACCTTGTAGACAATTGCGACGGGACCGAAGATCTCGTTGCAGCCCACGTCTGCCTTCGGGTCGACGTCAGTGAGCAGCGTCGGTTCCATGTAGGCACCGTCGCGACCGAGGGCCTTGCCGCCCACGCGAATGGTGGCGTCACCGTTGTGCGCAGCCTTCTCGAGTCGCTCAACAATCTCGTCGCGCGCGTCGATGGAAGACAGCGGTCCGATGTCCGCGTTCTCGTCGTCGAAAGAGCCGACCTTCATCGCACCGATCTTCTTCTCGAGGTACTCGACGGTGCGGTCGTAGAAGTCTTCCATGACGATGAGGCGCTTGGGCGCGTTGCACGCCTGGCCGGTGTTGTACATGCGGATGGGCAAGTACTGGTCCAGGACCCACTCGAGCTTCGCATCGTCGAGGACGATGAACGGGTCGTTGCCGCCCAGCTCGAGCACGGACTTCTTGTAGTTCTCGCCCGCAGTCTTTGCCACGGCAGCGCCAGCGCCCTCGGAGCCGGTGAGGGAGACACCCTTGATGCGCTTATCCGCCACGAAGTCATCCATCTGGGAGCCCGAGGCGTAGATATTGATATACGCGTCCTTGGGCAAGCCCGCCTCGACGAGCAGATCCTCGCAATCCTGGGAGGACAGCGGGCAAATCGAGGCGTGCTTCAGCACGATGGTGTTGCCCAGCAGCAGGTTCGGGGCTGCGAAGCGCGCGACCTGGTAGTACGGGAAATTCCACGGCATGATTCCCAGCAGCGGGCCCAGCGGGTCCTTGCGTACGTAGCTGTGGATGGCACCCTGGGCCGGGAGTTCCTCGTCCGCGAGCAGCTCGTGGGCATGCTCGGCATACCAGCGGTAAATATCGGCAACGATAGAAATCTCTGCCTTACCCCAGCGCGTGAGCTTGCCCATCTCACGTCCGATGTGCTCGGCAAGCTCGTCTGCGCGCTCCTCGTAGAGGTCGGCGGTGCGCGCCAGCACGGCGGCGCGCTCATCGATGCTCGTCGCGCTCCACTCCTTAAAGGCCGCCGTGGAGCGGTCTAAGATGCCATCGCGATCAGAATCAGCGATGCGCTGAAAAGTCTCTTCTTGCTTACCTGTGTTCGGGTTGTTTAATGCGAAATCAGCCATGGCCCCTGTGTACCCGCGCGCCTGGCAGACTTCAACGGCGAGCGTTCACCCCTGCGGCTGACCACGCCAATGACATGTCATACCTTTGCATATAAAGGTCTGTTCAGGCTTAGGCGTGGCGGCTGGCAGTCGCCTACTTGTTGAGGCGCGTGATCGCACCCGACAATGCAGTCGCGAAACCGCACCACGCGGGATACGCAGACAAGGCGACGGCACGCGGGGTACTCTGTCCGGCCACACGACGCAGGAGGTCAGCACTGCTCAGAGCGAGGGCCGCCGCGACGCCCGTAGCCAGCGGACGGTTCTTCGCGCGGAAGAAGGCCGCGGACCAGCCAGCATTAAGGCCGAGAGTGACGGCGAGCGCGGCGGCATCGGCAAGCGCTTGGCGCTGCCCCAGCTCCGACTCATCCTTGAGTTCTTCGGTGAGGGTGCGGCTCATGACCACGCCGAGGCGGTGGCAAGCACAGAGGTATGCGTGGCGACAGCGACGACGATGGCTTTCTTTGTCATTTCCATGTTTTCGAGCGTACGTCGCGGCCCGCCGGGCGGTAGCCAATTCAACCGTAACCAACACACTCGGAATAGAGCATAGATGCGCGCCGTTGTAGCCACCATGACCACTAGCGATCTGTTTAAGCCCCTGTCCCTCGGCCGCTACGAGCTGGCCAACCGCGTCACCATGGCGGCACTCACCCGCTCGCGCGCCGGCGAGTCCGGCATTCCTACCGAGCTCCACGCGGAGTATTACTCGCAGCGTGCCAGCAACGGACTCGTCGTCACCGAGGGCACCTTCCCCGCGGTGTCCACCCGCGCCTTTCCCGGCCAGGCCGGTATCGAGACCGCGGAGCAGCAGGCCGGTTGGGCCAAGGTTGCGGACGCCGTCCACGCCAAGGGCGGCACAATCTTCATGCAGATGATGCATGCCGGCCGCTTGTCCCACACGACGCTCGCCGAGGGCGCACAGCCGGAGGCGCCATCCGCCATCGCGTCCGGTACTGCCGTACGCGACTTCGAGGCCCGCAAAGATTGCCCGGTGCCCCGCGCCTTGGAGACCTCAGAGATCCCGCGCGTCATCGAACAGTTCCGTGCCGCCGCCCGCCGCGCGGTGGACGCCGGCATTGATGGCGTCGAAATCCACGGCGCCAACGGATACCTGCTCCATGAATTCATGGGCGCCGTCTCCAACCAGCGCACGGACGAGTACGGCGGTTCTCCGGAGAACCGCGCCCGCCTGCTCATCGAGCTCACCCAGGCCCTCGTCGAGGAAATCGGCGCCGACCGCGTCGCCATCCGCCTGTCCCCCAAGATGAATGCCCAGGGTCCCATCGATCCCGAGGACAACGACGCAGAGGTCGCCGCCACCTACGGTGCGTACCTCGACGGCATCAAGGATCTGAACATCGCCTACGTGTCCTTGCTCTGGGGATTTGAGGAAAACGAGCTTATCCAGAACCTGGCGGAGAAAGCCCGTGCCAACGGCACAACCCGCGTCCTGTTCAACACGGGCTTCCCCACCGTCACGCAGCTTTCCGATGCCGCCGCGCTCATCGAGCGCCCCTACGTCGACGCCGTCGTCGTCGGCCGCATGATTCTGGCTAACCCGGATCTCTCCCGCCGCTGGGAGGAGGGCCTTGAGCTCAACGAGCCGGACCCCACCACCTTCTACGTGGGTGGCGCACACGGTTACACGGACTACCCGTTCGCTAGTTAGTCACGCTCTCGTTCACCACTCAACAACGCCGCCGCACTCCCCGTCTGGGGACTGCGGCGGCGTTGCTTTTATAGTGTGCGCGCATGGTGCGTGCTGCGCTTAGGCCTCGAAGACGCGCTTGAGTCGATCGAGCCGGTCCTGATATTCCTTGACGCGCTCCGCGTAGCGCTCACCAATCGTCACGATGACCGAGTTGGCAATCATGAGCGGCACGGACATGGACAGCCAGCCATCGCGGGCGCCACGCGGGGACGCCAGCACGATATCCGGGATGGGCGAGAGAATCTGCAGATTATCCGTCACGAGCAGGACGCGTGCGCCAACCTTCTCCGCGTGCGCAAGGAGGTGGCGCAGCTGCTTGGAAGCTTTGCGGAACTCGAAGACGATGAGGACGTCCTTACCCATCATGGTGAGCACAGCCTCCGCATTCTCATGCGCCGTCAGGTCGGTGAGGTCATGTACCGCAAGGCCAAAGCGGCCGAGACGGCGATAGTACATCTCAGACAACAGCGCGGAGTCGCTGCGGCCATAGATATAAATGCGCTCGCCTTCCATGATGAAATCCGCGGCAGCGTCGATATCACGCTGCTTCACGTTCTTCGGGATGAGAGTGAAGTTATCAATCTCAGACTGCACCATGGTGCCCAGCGTGGAACCATCGCGCATAGTCGCTGCCCGCGGCTTGAGCGTCTCCAAGTTACTAGCAAGGAAATCAGAGTGCATGTCGCGCAGATCCGCGCGCAGCTCAAGGAAACCCTTGTAGCCGAGTTTCTTCGAGGTACGCGTCACGGCAGAGGGATGGACGCGGGCACGTGCGGCCACGTCTTCGCCGCGCCACAAGGCGGCCTCTGCTGGGTTGGACAGCAACGCATCAACGATCGCGAGGTCCGACTTATTCAGGTCGGCACGATGACTGTCGACACGTTCTTTGAAACTCACGGGCGCTAGCCTAAGGAAATTTTTATTGCACAAGCAACCGTTGGTCAATTTTTTCCGTTCCGCACGCGCACACGGCGCGAGATAACCCCTTCTAGCGGTTCGCGAGCAAAGAACCAACCGCTCAGCCCCACAACGGCAATGACCGCACATAGACCAAAGGCCGCCATAAATCCCCATTCGTCCGCGAGTGCGCCAATGACGATGGGACCTAAGATTTGACCAAAGTCGCCCGCCATCTGGAATACGGAGAGCACCTGGCCGCCAGACCGCTCGTTGCCAATAACGTCCGCGAGTGCTGCCTGCTGCGCCGGATTAATAAGGCCCGAGGCCGCGCCAGCCAGCACGGAGAATACGATGAGCGAGACCACGTGGTCCGCGAACCCCAGCGTGCCCATGAAGACCCCGGAGCCCACCAGACCACTTATGATGAGGGGCTTGCGGCCCCACTTGTCTGCCAGTCGGCCCGAGAATTGCAGAACCGTCGCATTACCCGCTGCGAACGCCGCCAGCGCGAAACCAGAAGCCGCCGCGCCGTTGTGAAAGACGGACGCCGCAAACAACGGAAGCACGGAGACGCGCACACCCATGTTGATCCACGAGTGCGCGAAGTTCGACGTCAGCGCGGCGCGAAACGCCGTGTCAGACCATGCGTCACGCAGCGTCATGTGCGGCGCCTCGTGGGCACGCTCCTCCTGGGGGTCAACCTTAGGCATGAGCACCGCCACGATGAGCGCGGCAATGCCGACGCCGACGCCGTAGATAAAGAACGGCCACCGGAAGCCGAGGAACGACAAGGACGCACCCACCAGCGGTCCGGCCACGTTACCCAAGAGGAATGCCGTGCCGTAGAGCGCCGAACACTTGCCGCGAATCGTGGGCGGCGACAATCGCACAATAAGTCCCATGGCGGACACCGTGAACATCGTCGAGCCAATGCCTGCGATGGCGCGCAACGCGAGGATGTGCCAATAGCTTTGCGACAAAGCAACCATGCCCGTGGCAACACCCACCGTGCTAAGGCCCACGAGGTAAATCCGGCGCGAGCCCAGCATATCCACGAGGCGTCCGGACGCAGGCGCAAACAGCAGCCGCGTCGCGGCGAATGCAGAGACCACAAAACCCGCGGCCGCCATCGACACGTCGAAGCTCACCACGAACTGCGGCAGCAGGGGTGCGATGAGCCCGTAGCCGATCGCAATCATGAACGCCGCAGCGACCATAATCCAGATCTCACGCGGTATCTTCGCCTCAATCTGCGGCTCTGCCGACTGCTGCGGCTCCGGGTGCGGCATGCCAGAAGATTCCGCGGCGGACTGGCGTAACGCAGACAGATCCCTGTCGTGTTCTGAAATTTTTTCTTCCCCTTTCTTCGTGCTATTCAGTCTATCGCTCTTGGCTGCGCCACTATACTCACCACGTTTCGAACACAATTTCGATGTTCTGCACTGTCCGGACCCGGCGTGTTGGGGCCTAGCCCTACTCTGCGAAGCATGAACACTGTTGCTGATACCCACCTTGCCATCGAACTCTCCGCCGCAGAGACCGTGTCCAAGCTGCGCACCGTGCTGCGCCACCCGCGCTCACTTGCCCGGCCCGTCGCCAGCTGGCGTCCGCCCACACTGGCGCTGCCTGCCGTGGGGGCTGCCCCACCGCTCACCATCGCGCTCACGCGCTATCGCGTGGGCCCGGTGGCCAAGGCTCGCGTCCGCGGTTATGGCGCCACCCGCGAGCCCGCGTATCTCATCAGCGCGCGCATTACCGATCCCGCTGGACCGCTGCATAGCGACGCCGCACTCGTCGCCGCCGAAGCATGGGTGCACGCTGCGGTCAGCCCGGCGCCAGCACCCGCCGAAGAAGACGCGTCACGCCCGGCGCTCGCAGCGGTCGACACGCCGCATGACAGCTACGGCGGAGACGCGGTACACGAGATCACGACGTCCTCGGCCGCCACCTTTGTCTGGCTCGTGGACCGTGACTTCCGTCCGGTGCCGTCGCCGTTGTCCATGTTCGAAAGCTTTGCGTCTGCGGCCTAGCCAGCCACCGGCCATGGTCGCGAACCATTACGGGGACCGCTGCCGCGCTGCGGCTTAAGCCCTGTGGCGGCCTTGTTCGTCTGCGCCTGGCGCGCGAAGGCCCTCGTTGTGAGGCATTCCTGCGGTGCCGGTAGTTTCGCGTGCGAGCTCATTCAACGCACGGCCGGCGTCCTTGACTTCTTGCTCGCTCTCAGTGAGAAGAATGCGGGACAGCCGCGGCTCGTTGCCGATAAAGGTAAAGAAAGCCATGGGGCGCGGCGGCAGTTAACGCACCAGGACGAGCACGATGAGCAAGCAGAACGTTTTATCAATGCTGTCGCAGATGAGGTTCTGCAAGATAGTGGCTTCCACCTCACCCATGCGCAGCAGCACAAAGAAGTTCGCGAAGGATTCCGCGTTCGGCGTCGAATCGCCGCGCAGCGCAACGAGGACGGTGAGCGACGACAACATGCCGTTGATCAGACCGATGAGCGCACCGCGTGCCATGACGTTGCCGAGTGAGGAGAACACGGAGACGCGCGCGCAATAGCTCACGGCCAGGGCAACGAAGGCTGCGGAGACCACGTGCGGAATGATCATGGGTGCCGAGTATCCCCAGAGCACGGCGGTAAGCCCGGCGGTCGCAAGCCCGAGGATCGGTCCGCCGATGATAGTTGCGCCGATGGTGCCCAGCGTGTCGCCATAAAAAGGCAATCCCAGGCGATCGACGGACATGCCCACCACAATGTTGGCGAACACGCTCATGGGCACGATGATGAACACACGGTCGGGCACGCTGCCGTATCCACCAATGAGAAACAGTACGGTCGCGATGGCGACGAGGATATACATCGTCTCCCCTGCCGGAATGTCATAGATGCGGTGGAGCGGAATGTCCCCTGGCCATTGAAACAATGCGACAAACCACTGGCTGGCTAGGAGCGCGACGCCCACAACAGCGAGGACGGTGCGCCACCGCGCTTGGGTCTGGAACTCCACTGTCCTGTCGTCCTCGTCTCTCATCTAGGCCATGGCGTGCCGCCGCGCCGAGTGAAATCGGCGCGACACATACATTCAGACTATTAGTTTAACGCGACGGCAGATACTTTAACGCGGCAATCGGCACATTTCTTCAGCGGTGGCTATCCAACCCATCGCCGCAGACTAGTCGCGCGTGATGTCGGTGCCCTCGGCGTCGTCGTCAGTCTCCACATCGTCCTCGTCCTCGTCGAAGTCGTCGTCACCGTCCAGCTCGTCCGCGTCGAGATCATCGGCGCCGAAGATGTCGTAGACCTCAGGCTCGTCATAGTCGTCATCGTCGAAGGACACGAGCTGTGCTTCCCAATCGAGGGCCTGCTCAGAGACGAGTCCCAGTACGTCGAAGAGACGATCAAAGTCGGTGTACGTGCCCAGCTCGAGGGTCTCGGCGGGAATCTCAATGACGGGGCCTTCTCCCAGGCCATTGCTCAGCAGCTCGAGGCGATCATCATCGAAGTCGTCGCCCAGCTCCCACAGCTCGTGAATGGACTCGTCTTCGAGCTCCTCAAACTCTTCTTCATCAAAATCGAAAGCCACGAAGCGCACGACGGCGCAGGGCTCGCTGTCCACGGACTCAACGAGCACGCGCAGCTCCGAGTCATTGGCGACCTCGGCGACAACGAGATTCGGGTTGAACTCGTCTTGTGCGAATTCAAGTTCCGCAATGCGCTCATCGGTGCCCTCGAGCAGATCGCGCAGCACCGTGACAACCTGGTCGGTCGCGATGTGGCGCGCCACAGCGTCGAGCGCGTCGTCTACGGAGAAGGCGACGGAGACCAAGACGGCTTCAAATTCCTCATCGTCTTCGTCGACATCCGCGGCGGCGATGTACACGTTGGCCGCTGGCAGCAGCGGATCAATCTCCTGGAACTGAATCTCCAGGTCAGAGGTGATAGGAACGAACATGATGTCATCGTGAACGCGGGACTCGATGCCCTCAGCGTCCAGTGCAGTCGCAATATCTTCAAAGAAGCTCATGGTGACCCTTTCGATTCGTGATGGCGTGCACGAGGTGGTGGCTTCCGTCCACCGCCACAGCTTACCTTTATTCCAGCCTGTCCGTGATGAATCCCAGTTGTGCCGCCAACTCTGGGCGGCCGACTCCCCACTCGCACATATTGTAATTATCCCAGGCCACGCGGCGTTGCGAGTACGGATCCGCCTCGACATGCACCGCATCGTCGAAGACAAGAGTCTCGCGCAAGTCCGGCTGAGCGCGTGTCTCCTCGCCCGCGGGCACTAGGCGATGGGCCGCATCGGCCGGGTGCGCGACTCGGTACGGTGGCCACTCCGGGCCCGGTTCGCCGCCGTGGATGAAGGCGGCCCACTGGCGCTGCATGAGGACCGTGAGTTCATCGAAGCTCTCTGTCGAGCCGATACGCGTGAGCGTCGACATGCGCGAGGCCTGCGCGTCGCCGAAGACGTTGGAGAGCTCAAGAGAATGCATGGCGCCAAGCCCTAGCCAACGCAGCGCCACCGGCGCAAAGTCGAAACGGTACATCCATGTCGGTGCGACCAGGCTGTGTGCCTCGGCGACACGCACGGACGGCGCCCAAAAGAGGGCATCGGCAAGCAAATGCGCAAAGTCCGCGCGCGTGGACGCGCCGTTATAGGCGGCGACGACGGCAGGCGCGCCCTCCTCGTCGAAGCTGGAGAGCAGGCGCAACGCCGCGCGCTGGCGGGCAAATTCGCGCTGAAAGAGGAACTTACCAAAGCTCGCCTCATCCGAATTCGTGCCGATGAGCAGAGGCACGGGGGCTTGCTCGCCCGCCTCAAACGTAGCGATGGGGTGCCGCGGCACCAGATCCCCGTCGACGGTGGGCGCGTAGCAGGAGTTGAGGTGAAAAAGTTCGCCGGCGCGCCACATCATGGATTGCCCGGCGCGCACGATGTCCGCGAAGTGCTGGTTCTGGATGTCCCCTAGCGTGGCCAGGCGCGGCAGGGACAGCTTGTTTACCAGCTCGCGGGCCCACAGGGTCGACTGCGTGCGCGAATGGATCATGGAAATGGGCGGCGATTGCGCAATGGCGCGGTGAAATAGCCCGCGCGCAGCCGGGGTGCCCATGAGCGTAAGCACGGCCGCACCTCCGGCGGACTCCCCCATGAGCGTGACGGAGTCCGGGTCGCCACCGAAGCTCGCAATGTTATCGCGCACCCACTTCAGCGCGAGGAGCTGGTCGCTCACGGCCGGGTTGGCGCACGCACCCTCGGCTGCGCCGAGACTGCGCATGTCGAGGTATCCCAACGCACCGAGCCGGAAGTTCACGGAGACGTAGACGACGTTCATGGTCTGCGCGAGCTGAAAGCCACGCAGCATGAGCATATGGGAGGAACCGACGATAAACGAACCGCCGTGGAGATAGACGACCACGGGCAGGGTCTCGTCCGTGTCGGGGCGCACGACGTCCAAATGGAGGCAGTTCTCAGAGCCCACAATCTTGTCCGTCCACGAATACGTGGGCTGTGGGGCGACCGGACCAAATTCGCGACAGTCACGTATGCCTTCCCACCCCGGTGCGGGGCGTGATCGCTGAAAGCGTCCCGGGCCACTCGTATCCGCGCCAAACGGAATGCCGCGCCAGGAGCGCACGGTCTCTCCCGAAACGTCCTCATACAGACCGCGCACCCAGCCCTGCTGTGTGTGCACCGTCAAGGCATCCGCCAGCGCATTATCGGCCCTTAACTGGGCACGACGTGCGCGCGCATGAGCCTCCCGAGCGGCCCGCCGCGCCTCGGACACGGTGGGCTCATACCCATGGTCCGCACGCGTCTGACCCGCGGCGCCACGAGGGGGCCGCGGGGGCGTGTTTTCCGGGCGGTGTGCGCGCGGTGGACGGTTGAGCGAGCTCATGCCTCCAGCGTAATTCCGTACACTCGATCCTGCGTACCAAAGACAAACATGATTTAAGGAAGCGACCATGATTTCAGACAAGCTCTTTGGAAAGAAGTCCTCGAACAAGGCTGAGGTGCAGCCGCGCGACGACGGCGAGGGCACCGTCCTCACGGAGGAAGAGCGTTCCCTCAACGATTCCTTTCGCACGCAATGGGCCACGGAAAATTCTGACGGTGACAAGTTCTCCGCCATCATCTTGAGCACGCTCGACCGAGCGGTCGGCATTCAGGCCAGCACCATCTCGAAATACGTGGACGGCATAATCGAGAAGAACCCGAACGCCTCCATGGACACCCGCCAGGGCGTTATCGATGACCACTTCCTCAAGATTGTCACGGGCACCGGCGCCGGTGCCGGCGGAGCCGCGGCCATTCCGGGTATCGGTTTCGCGACGGGTACTGCGGCGATTGCCGCGGAGTCCGTGGTCTTCCTCGAGGCCGCCACGTGGTACATCCTGGCCTCGGCTAAGCTCCGCGGCATAGCCATTGAGGACAAGGAGCTGCGCCGCGCACTTGTGCTCATGGTGCTTTCCGGCTCCCGCGGCACCGCCATCGTTGACACCTTCTTCACCGAGGCTGCCGATGCCCCCGGTGCGGCCACTGCCACCCGTCCCGGTTCCCTTGCCTCGGCCGCCGCGCTCACGCGCTTTTCCGCACCGACGCTGCAGGGCCTGTCCGGTCGCCTGGCCAAGACATTCACCAACAAGGTCGTCGGCCGCTTCAAATGGGCATGGCTGTCCAAGCTGCTGCCGTTGGGCCTGGGCGCCGTCGCTGGCGGCATCGCCAATCGCAAGCTAGCGCGCAGAGTCATGGACAACGTACACACGCAGCTGCGTGCTCTATAAGGACCCTGCACCTCCGTGTCCACCCCGTGGCCCCAGAGCACGACCTGTGTACTACTTTCCGACTTCGTCCTGCGCTGGGTGGTGGACGCGGCACCCCCGCTTGGGCGAGCGTTCCCCACACCGTAACGAATAAGCGCAGGTTAGTGGGCGGAAATTATGCACCCACTCTAAAAGTCACCAAACGACCCCCCACTCTGTGAATGTTTCACAGTGTGGGGTTTATCATGGTGGGCAGACTATCGGCACCGGTGGGCCTTCTGCAGGCCCTTCTAGATTCCGGCCGTCGGTCCCAGCGTCGAATAAACGACCGCGATAAACGCAACTTAAATAAGCATGTAAGCAAGGAAATGAGGCGAGCATCTGCCGTGAGCAACTCGAGCATCTTCGGCCCCAACGCATGGCTGATTGACGAACAGTTCCAGCAGTATTCCAAGGACCCGAACTCCGTCGACAAGGAGTGGCGCGAGTACTTCAAGGCCAACGGCACCCCGCAAAGCGTAACGCAGTCTCCGGCTGCCGTGAAGCAGTCCGAGGGTTCTTCCATCGAAGTCAAGCAGTCCGCGCGCGAGACCAGCACGTCTGCCGCCGCTGCCGACGCTCAGGCTTCCACGAAGAAGGCTGCACCGGCACCGGAAAAGCCGGCTCCCGAGAAGTCTGCTGCGAAGAAGCCGCAGTCCCCGCTCGAGCGCATTGGCGAGGCACCGGAGCCGGGCGAGACCCAGCTCAAGGGCATGTTCAAGGCCATCGCCAAGAACATGGATGAGTCTCTGACCATCCCCACGGCCACCACCGTGCGTGATATGCCGGTCAAGCTCATGTGGGAAAACCGCGCGCTCATCAACGATCACCTCAAGCGTACCCGCGGCGGCAAGATCTCCTTTACCCATATCCTCGGCTACGCCATGGTCAAGGCCGTACAGATCCACCCGGCCATGAACGTGCGTTACGAAAACAAGGACGGCAAGCCTTTCGTTGTTCAGCCCGAGCACGTCAACTTGGGTCTAGCCATCGACCTTCCGCAGAAGGACGGATCCCGCGCCCTCGTCGTTGCGGCCATCAAGGACTGCGAGCACAAGTCCTTCGCCGAGTTCCTCGACGCCTACGAGGACATCGTCGCGCGTTCCCGCAAGAACAAGCTGACCATGGATGACTTCTCGGGCGTGACCATCAACCTCACCAACCCGGGCGGCATTGGTACCCGCCACTCCATCGCCCGCCTCACCAAGGGTTCTGGCGCGATTATCGGTGTCGGTTCTATGGATTACCCGGCCGAGTTCGCAGGTGCCTCTGCAGACCGCCTCGCTGAACTGGGCGTAGGCCGCCTCGTCACCCTGACCTCCACCTACGACCACCGTGTCATCCAGGGTGCGGAGTCCGGCGAGTTCCTGCGCACCATCGGCCAGCTCATCAATGATGACGCCTTCTGGGATGAAATCTTCAAGTCCATGGGCGTGCCCTACGCTCCGTTCCGCTGGGCACAGGACGTGCCGAACACCGGCGTGGACAAGAACACCCGCGTCATGCAGCTCATCGAGGCCTACCGCTCCCGCGGTCACCTCATCGCAGACGTCAACCCACTGAATTGGCGCCAGCCGGGCCTGCCTTGGCCGGATCACCGCGACCTGGACATGCGCACCCATGGCCTGAGCATCTGGGATTTGGACCGCACCTTCAACGTCGGCGGCTTCGGCGGCAAGGAGCAGATGACGCTGCGCGAGGTGCTCTCCCGCCTGCGCGCTGCCTACACCCTCAAGGTTGGCTCCGAGTACGCCCACATCATGGACCGCGACGAGCGCGAGTGGCTGCGCGACCGCCTCGAGGCTGGCGTCCCGAAGCCCACCAACGCTGAGCAGAAGTACATCCTGCAGAAGGTCAACGCGGCAGAAGCCTTCGAGAACTTCCTGCAGACCAAGTACGTGGGCCAGAAGCGCTTCTCGCTGGAGGGCGCCGAGTCGCTCATCCCGCTCATGGACTCCATCATCGACACCGCCGCAGGCCAGGACCTCGACGAGGTTGTCATCGGCATGCCGCACCGTGGTCGCCTCAACGTCCTGTTCAACATCGTGGGCAAGCCGCTGGCCGACATCTTCGGTGAGTTCGACGGCAAGTACAAGGAAGGCCAGCTCGGCGGCTCCGGCGACGTCAAGTACCACCTCGGCGCCGAGGGCGAGCACTACCAAATGTTCGGCGACGGCGACATCAAGATCACCCTTGCTGCCAACCCGTCCCACCTCGAGGCCGTCGACCCCGTCATGGAAGGCATGGCCCGCGCGAAGGAAGATCTTCTGGGCAAGCCGGGCGAGCACCCCGTCGTGCCGATCATGCTCCACGGCGATTCCTCCTTCAACGGTCTGGGCATTGTCCAGGAGACCATCAACCTCTCCCGCCTGCAGCCCTACACCGTGGGCGGCACCGTCCACATCGTCGTCAACAACCAGGTGGGCTTCACCACCACCCCGGACCTGGCGCGTTCCACCCACTACTCCACCGACCTCGCCAAGGGCTTCGACTGCCCGGTCTTCCACGTCAACGGCGACGACCCGGAGGCTGTCTACTGGGTGGGCCAGCTGGCCGCTGAGTACCGCCACGTATGGGGCAAGGACGTCTTTATCGACCTCATCTGCTACCGCCTGCGCGGCCACAATGAGGCGGACGATCCGTCCATGACGCAGCCGATGCTCTACGACATCATCGACGACCACACCTCCGTGCGTGAGCGCTACACCCAGGAGCTCATTGGCCGCGGCGACCTCTCCGACGAAGAGGCAGAGGCAGCAGCACGCGACTTCCACGACCAGATGGAGTCCGTCTTCACCGAGGTCAAGGCCGCAGAGAAGGCGCAGCCGAAGCAGCAGACCGGCATCACCGGCTCCCAGGAGCTCACCCGCGGTCTCGACACGTCCATCACCCGCGACGAGCTCGCGGCACTGGGCCAGGCCTTCCTCGATACCCCGGAGGGCTTCCAGTACCACAAGCGCGTGGCCAAGGTAGCCGAGCAGCGTGCGAAGGCCGCCATCGAAGGCGGCATCGACTGGGGCTTCGGCGAGCTCATCGCCTTCGGCTCCCTCGCTAACGCCGGTAAGACCATCCGCCTCGCTGGTGAGGATTCCCGCCGCGGTACCTTCACCCAGCGCCACGCGGTCGTCTTCGACCCGACCTCTGGTGACGAGTTCAACCCGCTTGACGCTCTCGCTGACGAGCGCGGCAACGGCGGCTCCTTCCAGGTCTTCAACTCCGCGCTGACCGAATACGCCGGCATGGGCTTCGAGTACGGCTACGGCCTGGGCAACCCCGACGCCGTCGTCGCATGGGAGGCACAGTTCGGTGACTTCGCCAACGGCGCACAGACCATCATCGACGAGTACGTCTCCTCCGGCGAGGCCAAGTGGGGTCTGCTCAGCTCGCTCATCCTCCTCCTGCCGCACGGCTACGAGGGCCAGGGCCCGGACCACTCCTCCGCCCGTATCGAGCGCTACCTGCAGCTGTGTGCTGAGGGTTCCATGACCGTGGCTCAGCCGTCTACCCCGGCTAACCACTTCCATCTCCTGCGCCGCCAGGCGCTCGGTGACATGAAGCGCCCCCTCGTTGTCTTCTCCCCGAAGGCCATGCTGCGTCTCAAGGAGGCGGCTTCCTCCGTCGAGGAGTTCACCGAGGTCAAGAAGTTCCGCTCGGTCATCAACGACCCGAAGTACTTCGACCTGCAGGGTGAGAAGATTGCGGATACCTCCAAGGTCAAGACCATCATGCTCGTTTCCGGTAAGCTCTACTACGACCTTGCTAAGAAGCGCGACAAGGATGGCCGCGAGGACGTTGCTCTCGTGCGTGTGGAAATGCTCCACCCGATCCCGTTCAACCGTCTGCGCGAGGCCTTCGCTGTATACCCGAACGCGGAGCAGATTCGCTTCGTCCAAGCTGAGCCGGCCAACCAGGGTCCGTGGCCGTTCTACAACGAGCACCTGCGTCGCCTCATCCCGGATATGCCGGAGATGGTACGCGTGTCCCGCCGCGCTCAGTCCTCGACTGCAACCGGTAACGCCAAGGTCCACGCCGTTGAGCATGACCAGCTGCTTGAGGAAGCCTTCGCGAAGTAAGGTTCTTCCCTCCTAGCACAACGCCCCGGTGACAGCTCCTCCGCTGTCGCCGGGGCGTCGGTGTTTTCACGTCCCCGCGACGCACAAATCCGCTCGCCCACGCCATGGACGAGCGGGATATCTCTAGCGGCATCGAGCCCGCGCATAGCCGCGCCGCAGGTCTCAGCGACTAAGCCGCCACGCTACTTCAGCGTCGAGCCGCCGGTATCCCCAGACCCCGACCCGGCGCCGGCGTTGGCGCCGGCATCCCCGCCCGCGCCGCCATCGCTCATGCCGCTACCCTCCGAACTACCGCTTGTGTCTTCTGGGTTCGACGTGGAGGTGTTAATCCAGTGCGCCACCGTCTGGCTCACGCTGCCTGTGCGGTCAGCCTCCTCCACTAGGTCGTCGAGGTCCTCGGTGGTGAGGTACTTCGTCACCGAGGCAATCGCAAAACGCTCGTCTCGATCAAGCAGGTCTTTGGCGTAGATGGGTACAAAGTTCTGGGGCAGATCTACCTTTTCATGATCTTTGCAGCCCGGTGCGGACGAAGGATCCACGGTTGTCAGCACTGTGGGCAAAGCATTCATCATCGCAATGTGCGTCTCTGCAAGAAAGTCCCGGTCCTTCGCGTCACCGGCCTCCTCCCGTTCCTTCTCTAGGCGCTTGGCCGTGGGCATATCGAAGCCCGCGAGCGCGTTGCCGGTACATGCCACGAGGAAATTCGACGTTCCCTCTTCCAATACATCCACGCCGGAGCCGCTATCCGGCGTCTGTTCATGCACGAGGCTGGCAGAGCGCCCCTCCTCCCCGAGGGTCTGGATATAGATTTCTCCGAGTACGAGCTCCTGGGGGGAATCAGGGTCCACCGCGATGCGCACTTGTGCCTGAGACAGGGCAGATGCCGCAGGCAACGGCTCCTGGCTCCCGCACGCACTCACCCCTGCCGTACTCACTGCCACCGTTGTGAGAGCCACAAGTCGGCGGGCAAAACGTGTGTGCATGAACGGGGCTCCTTGTCGCGAGATCAGCTCGAATCCAGATGGTACGGGTGACTAGTTTACACGGGAAGATCCGGGACTAAGATAGGTAGCTAATATGACTAACGCAATTGAAGAATCCCACGTACGCGAGGCACTGTCCCGCGTCGAGGACCCCGAAATCGGTCGCCCGATTACCGAGCTGGACATGGTGAAATCCATCGCCATTGACGGCAACGATGTCGCGGTCGAGGTCTACCTCACCATCGCTGGCTGCCCCATGAAAAACACCATCGAACAGAACACCCGCGCGGTGCTCGAAGACCTCGAGGGCGTGGGCACCGTGACCGTGACCATGGACGCGATGAATGACGACCAACGTCGTGCCCTCAAGCAAAAGCTGCGCGGCGGCCAGGCCGAGCCTGAAATCCCCTTCGCCAAGCCGAATTCCACCACGCGCGTCTTCGCCGTGGCCTCCGGCAAGGGCGGCGTGGGCAAGTCGTCCATGACGGCCAATCTGGGCGCCGCACTCGCCGCCCGCGGCCTCAAGGTTGGCATCGTCGATGCCGATATTTACGGCCACTCCATCCCCGGTCTCCTGGGCAATATGGAACCGCCCACGGTCATCGATGAGGAAATGCTGCTGCCGCCCATCGCGCACGGCCTTAAGTTCATCTCCATCGGCCAGTTCATCGAGGGCAATGCCCCCATCGTGTGGCGCGGCCCTATGCTCCACCGCGCGCTTCAGCAGTTCCTGGGCGATGTCTTCTGGGGCGATCTTGACGTTCTTCTCCTCGACTTGCCGCCGGGTACCGGCGATGTCGCGCTTTCGGTCGCACAGCTCATCCCCAACGCGGAGCTCCTCGTCGTCACTACGCCGCAGGCAGCCGCCGCTGAGGTCGCTGAGCGTGCCGGCTCGATGGCGCAGCAAACCGGCCAGCGTGTCGCCGGAGTCGTGGAGAACATGTCTGCCATGGTCATGCCGGATGGCTCCACGATGGAGATCTTCGGCGCAGGCGGCGGCCATACTGTCGCCAATCGCCTGAGCACGCTCCTTGGCACCGACGTTCCGCTGCTCGGTCAGATCCCGCTGGATCCGGCCCTGCGCACCAATGGCGATGAAGGCACCCCCGTAGTCGTTGCGGCGCCTGAGTCCCCCGCCGGAGCTGCGCTTGCCGATGTCGCCTCGAAGCTCGTCGTCCGCAAGGACTCGCTCGCTGGCAAGTCTTTGAGCCTCGGCGTGAAGTAGACGCGCACGAGATAAGGCCTCGCGAACACTGTACCGAGTTCGCGGGGCCTTTTCTTCTGTGGGCTTGTGCTTTGCGGCTGTTCCCTGTGGTTGTTCCCTGCGGTTGTTCCCTGCGGTTGTTCTCTGCGCCTGCGGCTAGGTGATATCCGCCCAAGAGAAGCCACCACCGCTGCTGTAGTCGCCGCCATTCTCGCCACGCTGCTGCGGGTTCTGCGGTGACTGCGCAGGATTCTGGGCCGAATTCTGAGCGGGATTTTGAGGCGCCGGAGCCGCGCCCGGTCCCTGGTATCCCTGAGCGCCGCCCTGATTCGGTTGGGTGCCTGCAGCAGGCTGTCCGGGCTCCTGGTGTCGCGCAGGCTTGCGCGGATCGAAGTCATCCCAGGCGGAATCATCGCCATCAAAGAGTGCCTTAGTAATCGCCGCGCGCGGCCCCATGCGGCCCCACTCCGCAGCTGTATTGATGGGACCACGCAGAGCGTCAAACTCTTGGCCCAAGCTGCTCATCTCGCCATTGAGTTCCGCCTTGGCACTATTGATAGCCTTGCGCGCAGCATAGATAGCAGCGCGCACGTCCTGAATCACACCAGGCAGGCGCTCGGGGCCAATGACCAAAACAGCAATAATGGCGATGACGAAAATTTCGCCCCACCCGATATTGGAAAACACGCGTTCTTTACCTTCTTATTGCGCGACGCAGCGTGTCGAGCTTATCCAAAAAGTCTTGTTTAGGAGTACACGCGAGCTCTTCCCCATTGGGCCCGGCGCACTGGGGTGATGACGCAATATTCGTGAGCCGTGCGACGAGGCTTTGCGGGATATGCACATCCTCGCTGCGTTGGCGGACCCACTCGGCTGCGCCACGTTGGCGCTCAATCTCGCCACGGCATTCCGGGCAGTGCACGAGGTGCACCCGAACACGATGTTGCGACTTCGGGCCCATCTCACCATCGACAAATGCAACGACGGCTTCTGGACCGAGGTGACCAATGGAATCGTAACGGCGCGCTTTTGCTTTCAGCTTGTCTACCGTGCGCTGGCGCGCTGCGCGTGCGCCGCCGAGCGACACGGGTGCGGCGTGGTTCTTCATGGCCACCTCCTTTATCCAATCGGGTGAATGAATCGGGTCCGCCGCGCTCGTGCTGGCGGGCGTGTGTACGTCTCCAGCCTAGCGCGCTGAATGCTACCGCGTACGGAGCAAAATTCGTGCGTCAGAATCGTTGACGGCCGCGGCCTCGAGTGAGGCGCGCAGCTGCGAGCGCCCGCGGTGGATACGTGAACGAACCGTACCCATCTTGACGCCCAGCGTTTCTGCGATTTCGTCGTAGCTCATTCCTACGACGTCACACAGAACGACGGCGACGCGAAAGTCCGGACTCAGCTCATCGAGCGCACGTTGCAGCGCAGGGTCGAGGTTTGCCACGGTGTAAGCCTGCTCCGGGGTCATATCTTCGCCCGGGACGCGGTCATAGTCCTCCGGCAGCGCCTCCATGCGGATCTTGCTGCGATGACGCACCATGTCAAGGAAGAGGTTGGTGGTGATGCGGTGTAACCAGCCCTCAAAGGTTCCGGCCTTGTACTTATCCAAGGAGCGGAAGACGCGCATAAACGTTTCCTGGGTGAGATCTTCCGCATCATGCTGATTACCGGAAAGGCGGTACGCCAATCGGTACACGCTATCCGCGTGCTCTGCGACGAGTTCCCCCCACGTGGGCATGCTGGCCTCGCCCGCGTCAAAGGCAGCGGTCCCGTGAAGCTGGTCCGAATAATGGTCTGCCATTGCGCGTTTCATGCATTTCATTGTGCTATATCTGTGCTCCAAAAGCCAGATATCGAGCTGCTAATCCACTGTGAATGTTCCTGTGCACGACCTGTCAGCCCCGCGCACCGGCTTGGGCCGCTAGGATAAGCACTGTGACTTCTACTGCATATAATGCCCTGCTCGACTACATCGACACGACCACTGAGCGCTCGGAGGCGCTGCGTGCCGCCTACGCGCATGCGGAGGAATTCTCGCTTCCCGCCCCAGGTATTGCTGTAGGTCAGCTCCTCGCCACTCTTACTTCTGGTGGCGTGCACGCGGAGAAGCCGCAGGCGATTGCCATCACTCCGGCGGTTTCCGTAGCAGGTCTCTATCTACTCGAGGGTCTGCCTGAAGGCGGCATCCTTTCGTGCATCGACCCAGAGGCTGAACACCAAGCCAACGCCAAGCAATTGTTCCGCACGGCAGGCCACCCTACCTCGCGCGTGCGCTTCCTCCCGTCGCGTCCCCTCGATGTCATCGGTCGTCTTGCCAACGAGTCCTACCACGTCATTTACGCTGATGTTCCCACCATGGACCTGCAGGCTCTAACGAAGGCCGCGTGGCCGCTGCTCACACACGGCGGCACGCTCGTCCTTGCTGGCGCATTGCTCGACGGAACACTGGCCGATACGTCACGGACGGATCGCACCACGACTGCTGCGCGCGAAGCCGATGAGTTCGCACGGTCACTGGAGGGCGCTGTCATTACGCGTCTGCCGCTCGAATCCGGTATCACTCTGATTACCAAGCGTTAAGAGCCAGGTCGCGGTAAGCGCCCCGCCGTCACCGTCGGCACAATGCACAAAGACCTCACTATTCCGGTAAGGAACCGTGAGGTCTTTGCATACCTACGCTAGAGGCGCACAGCGTTGAGCAGCCACGCGGGCGCTTCACCACTCACGCCGAAACGGTGCCAATAAGGAAAGTAGGCACCAGCGCTGCGAAGGCCAGAATACCGAATCCGGCGAGCATCAGCGTCTTGTTATCTTCCGAGGACTTATCAGAGTCAAGATCCGCACTTGCTGTTCAACCACTGCCGAGTTGCCGGCCGCTTATTGTCAAGCTCGCACTGCCGCTTCTGCGCGAGCTTTCTCCGCAGCGCGCTCCACTTCGCTCAAGCCGGATCCATCAGCCGCACGATCCATGCCGCGGCCCTTCTCCTCCTAGCCAACCCCGACCCCTCGTTTGCACCGGACTGTCTTCTATCTCCGCCGCTTATGCCTGCGCTCAAGACCGCTCACGCAACATGGCACTGAAACGCTCTACACCCGATTGTGTGCTTACCGCGCTGTACGGTCCATGCTGCCGGGAGCGGACGCGGCAGCGGCGGTGTCATGGACAGCGCCCTTGTCAAAGGCCTGGGGAACCGCCGCCGAACCGCCGACCACGATGGTCAAGGCCGTCCCAAAGGCGACGACTGATTTGAAGACGATATCAAACTGCATGGATTTCATAATTCCCCACTATGCTGACTGCTCTGTGCGCGTTTTATACGCAAACTACAGTCAGAGTAACTGAGAGTGTTATAAGAAAGCAACCTTTTTGTTACGTAATCGCTGTGAGATCGAACAAGGCCCGCACAGGGCGGGCCTTGTCGCTGAAGCACTACCGTGACACGGTCGTTACCCGTGCATCACCTGGCGTATTTCCATACCGGTTTTACACCGTCTCGTTCTTGCCCACGACCACCACGCCGCCGGCAGATACGGTGTATTTCTTCTCGTCACGCTCACGGTCAACGCCAATAATGGCGCCATCGGAAATAACGACGTTCTTGTCAATAATGGCGTGGCGCACGACAGCACCCTTGCCCACGCGCACGCCTGGCATGAGAACCGACCCCTCGACAGTCGCGCCGTCTGCCACGTGAACGTCGGACGCGAGCACCGAGTTGCGCACCGTACCACCCGAGATGATGCAGCCCGCGGCAACCATGGAGGCCTGCGCGATACCGTTCTGCACAAACTTCGCCGGCGGCAGGTTCGTCGCATCCGTCGAGAGGATGGGCCACTGTGAGTTGTACAAGTTGAAGATGGGCAGCACAGAGATGAGATCCATATGTGCCTCGTAGAAAGAGTCGATGGTACCGACGTCTCGCCAGTAACCGTGGTCGCGTTCGGTTGCACCCGGAACCTCGTTCGACATGAAGTCGTAAACGTGGGCCTGGCCGCGCTCGACGAAGTACGGAATGATGTCGCCGCCCATGTCGTGCGCCGAGTTCTCGTTCTTCTCGTCATCCAGAAGTGCCTGCTTGAGCGCAGAGGCAGTAAAGACGTAGTTGCCCATCGAGGCGTAAGTCATATTCGGATCATCCGGCGTGGACGGCGGGTTGTCCGGCTTCTCCACGAATTCCGTGATAGTTCCCATGCCGTCCGCCTCGATGCAGCCAAAGGCCGTCGCTTCCGAGCGCGGAACGCGAATACCTGCCACGGAGCAATCCAGACCGGTCGCGATGTGTTCCTCGACCATCTGGGACGGATCCATGCGGTAGACGTGGTCTGCACCGAAGACGATGACGTAATCCGGCTTCTCATCGTTAATGAGGTTGAGCGACTGCACGATGGCGTCTGCCGAGCCGTTGTACCAGCGCTTACCGCGACGCTGCTGCGCCGGGACCGAAGCGATGTACTGCGGGGTAGGACCTGACAGGCTCCACGCCTGGGAGATGTGGCGGTCGAGCGAGTGAGACTTGTACTGCGTCAGCACGGCAATTTTGAGGTAACCGGCGTTGACCAAGTTGGACAGAACGAAGTCGATAAGACGGTAGGCACCGCCAAAGGGAACAGCGGGCTTGGCGCGATCCTCGGTGAGGGGGAAGAGGCGTTTTCCTTCGCCACCGGCCAGAACAATGGCTAGAACATTAGGCTGGGATTTCACATCTTCCAACTTATCCATGCTTAGCCTTTTTGTCATTGAAAATATGCGCAAATTCATGTGATGTTTACACAGGCACCCCCGGGGCCACAAGAATCCCCGGCGAGGGTGCGGTTTTGTGGTTACTCTGGTCGAGTATGAGAGCCGGAATTTTTACCAAGGAATACCCGCCCGAGATTTACGGCGGTGCTGGCGTTCACGTCGCCGAGTTGACTCGTTTCATGCGCGACATTATCGATGTTGACGTCCACTGCATGGGCGCCCCGCGTGACGAAGCCAATGTCTACACATACGGTGTTGATCCGGACTTAGCTAATGCCAACGGCGCACTCAAAACGCTGAGCACGGGCCTGCGTATGGCCAACGGGGCATCGGCAGCCGATGTCGCCCACTCACACACCTGGTACACCGGCCTTGCTGGCCACCTTGCAGGGAAGCTCTACGGCATTCCACACGTGGTCACCGCACACTCGCTCGAACCCCACCGCCCGTGGAAGCGCGAGCAGCTCGGCGGCGGTTTCGACGTCTCATCGTGGTCGGAGCGCAACGCCATTGAGAATGCGGACGCCGTCATTGCTGTGTCCGCAGGCATGAAGTCCTCCATCCTCGACGTCTACCCCAATGTCGACCCGGACAAGGTCCATGTCGTCCTCAATGGCATCGATACGCAGCTGTGGCAGCCGCGCGAGGCCGAATTCCTCGATAAGTTGGGGGTCGACCGTAACCGCCCCATCGTTGCCTTCGTTGGCCGTATCACCCGGCAGAAGGGCGTGGCTCACCTGCTCAAGGCAGCCGCCGACTTCGACCCCGACGTGCAGCTCGTGCTGTGTGCCGGCGCTCCGGACACTCCAGAGATCGAGGCAGAAACCAAGTCGCTCGTGGAGGGCCTCCAGGCTCAGCGCGATGGCGTCTACTGGGTCCGCGAGATGCTCTCCCGCACCGACATTCAGCAGATTTACTCGGGCGCTGATATCTTTGTGTGCCCCTCCATCTACGAGCCGCTGGGCATTGTCAACCTTGAAGCCATGGCGTGCGGAACTGCCGTCGTGGCCTCTGACGTGGGCGGAATTCCGGAAGTTGTCGTGGACGGCGAAACGGGTACCCTGGTCCACTACGATGAGCAGGTGCCCGCGGAATTCGAGGCGGGCATTGCTGCCGCCGTCAACCGCCTGGTGGGCGACGCCGACACGCTGCGTGCGTGGGGTGCGGCCGGCCGCAAGCGTGCGGAAGAGAAATTTAGCTGGGCGACCATCGCCGCCCAAACAGTCGATATTTACCGGAGCCTGATTTAGATGACCTACCGCCCTGAGCTGCACGTCGCTTTGGAGTCTGGGGTGCTCGAAGCACCCGCAGGAGCCTTACTCGACGGCACGACGTGGCACCTCTTCTACCAATATCGTCCGGCTCCTGGCGAGCCTTCCCGATGGGGCCACGTCTTTGCGGAGGAAGCGCCCTTCGAGTGGCTCGAGTGCGATGACGCTCTCGCGCCCGTAGGCGGCGAGTTTGGCCTGCGTGCCGGATCCGTGGCGGCGGTCGGCCCTGATATCAACCTGTATTTCACCTCGTTGACCGCTGGCGCCTCGTCCATTCGCCTCGCTAAGTACACGGGCTATGACGAAACGTGTGAGGTCTCCGACGATCCTCAGGCGCTCGACCCCAACGTGGCTCGCCATGGCGAGGTCATCACCAGTGCCGATGGATTCTCGCGCTTTCGTTCGCCGTGCGTTGTCCCCGACTGGGCTACCAACGACAAGCGGGAGGACGGCCACGAGGGCTGGCTCATGCTGGCGCTGTCCGGTTCCACGGAGACACCAACGCCGGTCGTGCTGCGCAGCGCCGATGGCGACACGTGGCACTTCGAAGGTCCGCTGACGTTCAAGGACGCTACCGCCTTCCCCGGCACCAAGGACGATCTCCCGGCCGCGATCGTCTCCCCTCGCATCATCCGCCTACGCGATGAAATCGACGGCAACGTCTATGACGTTCTGTTCTTTACTGTCGAGGCTGTGGGCGAGGAATCCGGCGAGGTGGCTGGCTACCTCGTGGGCCGTCTGCAGGGCACCGAGTTTGAGGTTGTTTCCGGCTTCCGTCGTCTCGACTACGGCCACGATTTCACCCGCCCGCGCAATACGAATTCCACACCGGGCACGTTCTCGGAGGACTTCAATTACCGGGAAGCCTGCCTGTTCGGTTTGCTCAATGGTCGCGGTCGCAGCGATAACCCCGCTGTTCATCACTCGTGGACCGAGGAAGGTTGGGCCAACGCGCTCACGCTGCCGCGCCTCGTGACGCTACAGGGCGGCGTGTTGTACCAGACTCCCCCGCGCGGATTGCCGGACGCTGTCTCGCATTCGAAGCGCGCCCGCATGTGGACGGGCCTGCTCGAGGTTCCGGCTGGCAGCGCCGTCACCGTCACGCTCCTCGACGGCCACGGCAAGCCAGCGACGACGGTCACCCACGCGGGCACGGAGCTGCGCGTCGACCGCTCCATGTCGCGTGCCTTCGACGAAACGTATAAGACGGACATCCCTGCGGTGGCTCCGCTCACCGAGGATCCAGACAACGTCGACGACTCGCTCACCATCGTCGTCGACGGCACGACCGTGGAGATTTTCGCGGACTCGGGCTTGGTGACCATGGCCTCGCGCATGTACTTCGATGGCGGCTGCAGCGGCTTCCGCGTTGAGACGACGGGCGACGCTGAGGTCGTGCGCAGCTTCGAGCGCGCCGGCTCCTAATCGCGCGGTCTGGCGCCCGCCACGGTACGGAAACGGCCCCGCAGCTTCACAGTTCGTGATGCTGCGGGGCCGTTTGTCTGTCCCGTTCAACGCCGAGCGCGTAGCGTGGGGCGCGCGGGGCAACAACCCGGACCGGTGAGCTAGCGGACGGGGCGCAAGCGATCGAGGCGCGCGCGGGCGGTCACTGTCATCGACTCAGGCAACGCGGCCATACGCTCAGCCAGTTGCTCCGAGCTCATGTGGCGCGCAGATGGACTCATTCCGACTTGTGCGACGATGGAGGCCTTGTCGAGCACGAGAGGGAAAGAAATATCAACAGGGTCTGCGGCTTGTTCGAGGTAGCCCTTGGCTTGCTCGTACATGCGCTCAACTTTGCCTTCTTCCACGCTGAGAATGCCCAGCGGGGCGCGCAGTTCGTCGAGATGTCCCACCGCGGGAGTAAGAACGACAACTTGGCCATGCGGCGCGAGCACGCGTTGGAACTCCGCGGGATTGCGCGGCGCGAAGACAACGGAGATAGCGTCAATGACGCCATCGCGCAGCGGCAGGCGTTCCCACACGTCTGCGACCACGGCGCCAATGCGCGGGTGAGCCTTTGCCAAGTGCTTGGCCGCGTGCGTAGAAATATCCAGGCCCACGCCACGAGCGCCGTCCAAGGAATCCAGTGTATGCGCGAGATAGTAGCCGGTGCCTGCGCCGACCTCGAGGAGCGCCGGCGAGTGTTCTTCCGGTGCGAGGTCGACGACGTCTTGTACGGCGCCGGTCACCGCCTCCACGAAAGGCGCGAAGTGACCGCGGGAAAGATACGTCTCACGGGCCTCGACCATGGCGGCGTCATCACCCTTATGCTTAAGCCCAGCCCCCGGGGCGAGTGTGACGTAGCCTTGCTTGGCGACGTCATAAGAGTGACCCGACTCGGCGACGAGACGAGCACAATCGTCCGCGCCGGCCAATGGCGTACCGTCGACGGGATCAGCGAGAAGATCGATTACGTCGGCAAGCACTTATCCGGCAGCCTCCGTGAGCAAAGCTCCGAGCTCAGCGGCTTCTTCCTTAGTCATCTCAACGACGATGCGTCCGCCGCCATCAGACGGGATGCGCATAACGATCTTGCGAGATTCTTCCACTGCTTCCATCGGGCCGCCGGTGGTACGTGGCTTCATTGCTGCCATGAGCGAAGCTCCTTATATCTCAGTTATTAGGTATACCCCACCTAGTCTACGCTACTTTCCCGCGGGTTTAGCCCACGTCACGTCGCGGCCAAGGGCAGAGCGGACTGAAACACTGCAAATAGCGGCGATCGCGTGGCAGCCTAGGACCGGCGCTCGTCCTCGCTTGGACCATCGACGATGAAGAAGCTTCCTGCCTGCGGAGAACCAGCGTCGGGAGTCTGCGTCACTGTCATCGTTCCGGTGCGGTCCTCTTTCTTCTGCGACTCGGCTGGCTTCTCGTCCATGCGTTCTTCCGGGCGACCAGCCTGCTGCGCAGGTGCGCTCGGAGCGGCGGCCGGAGACTCGGCAGCGGTTACTCCGGGCGCAGGCGTGGACATCGCGCGGACAGCGGCGAGTTCTTCCTCCAGTTCTTGGAGACGCTGGTCGAGGGCTACGAGGACCTCGTCGACCTGGCTTTGGCGGTAGCCGTTGCGCACGACATCAAAACGGACATCGTCCAGGTCACCGTGCTTGACCGCCCCGCGGTTGCGCGCGCGCACATCGGAGGGGCCTTCTGGCCCATCCATCACTGCACCATTCGCACCGAACTTACCCGTCGCCCAGATGCCCAGGACGACAAGGATGGCGAGAATAAGGATGAGCAGGATCCACGAAAACATGCTGTTTAAGCTACCTTACTTTCAGTGTGCGCTACGCAATAGCCACGGGAGAATCCACGAGAAGCCGCCGGAAGCCCCAGTGGGGACGACTAGCGCGCGTTGCGGATGCGCTGGTCGGCAATGACCGCGTGGCATTTAACGATGTGGGCCACGGCCTCCTCCGGATCATCGGTGATGAGGAAGAGATCGGGGTCTTCCGGATTGATATAGCCGTCGATGACGAGGGTCTGGCGGATCCAATCCACGAGGCCGGACCAGTACTCGGAGCCCATGAGGACTATCGGATAGTTCGTCACCTTGCCGGTCTGCACCATGCAGAGGACCTCAAAGAACTCGTCCATGGTGCCAAAGCCGCCGGGCAAGCAGATGAAGGCCTGGGAGTACTTGAGGAACATCGTCTTGCGCGCAAAGAAGTAGCGGAAGTTGAGTCCCAAGTCGACGTAGGCGTTGAGCCCCTGCTCGTGCGGGAGCTCGATGCCCAGGCCCACCGAGGTGCCGCCCGCCTCATGCGCGCCGCGGTTGGCGGCCTCCATGATGCCGGGGCCGCCGCCGGTGATAACGGCGTACTCGGCGCCCGCTAGCTGACGGCCAACCTCGACGCCGAGGTCGTAGTAGGTGTCACCCTCGTGCAAACGGGCGGAACCGAAGACGGTCACGGCCTTGGGCAGGCGGTAGAGCGCATCAAAGCCGGCGACGAACTCGCCTTGGATGCGCAGCACGCGCCACGGGTCCGCATGCATCCAGTCATGGTCTGCCCCGGATTCGAGGAGTCGTTGGTCGAAGGTGGAGTCCTGCTGCCCCTCGGTGCGCAGGAGCATGGGGCCGCGCAGGGTGCGGTCTTTCGTGACGTGGTTGAGCTCGGGTGCCATGTGGGTGTGTGTACTTTCTCAGCGTTGAAGGTCTTAGGACGTGGTGAGGTAGGCCTTAAGCGCGCGGGCGACCTCACGGATCTGTGCGACGGGAACTTGCTCGTCTTTCTTGTGGGCAAAGCCCGGATCGCCCGGACCGAAATTAACGGCCGGGGTGCCCATCTCGGAGAAGCGCGCGACGTCGGTCCAGCCGAACTTCGCTCTAAAATTGCCGTCGACGGCGGCGAGCAGCGACTGTGCCGCCGGCTGGCCCAGGCCCGGCAGAGCGGCCGCCGCAGCGTCATCGACCTCGACGGTGATGGTGCCCGGCGCGCCGGCCTCGCCGCCGTTGGCGCCCACCTCGAGTTCGAGGACGCCGAGCGCATGGGCCATCGCCTCGTCGAGCGACCGGTCCGGCGCGAAGCGGAAGTTGACGAACATCCATGCCTCGTCCGGAAGGGTATTCGTTGCCACGCCCGCCTCGAGGTGGACGATATTAAGTCCCTCGCGGTACTCGCATTCGTCGATGGCGACGGTGCGGGGCTCATAGGAGGCCACGCGCTGCATGACCGGGGCCAGGGTGTGGGCGGCGTTGGAGCCCAGCCAGGCGCGCGCCGAGTGGGCGCGCGTGCCGTGGGCCGTCACACGCAGGCGGATGGTGCCCTGGCAGCCCGCCTCGATCATCGCGCCGGAGGGCTCGCCCAGCAGTGCCAGATCGCCAGCGAGCCATTCGGGATGGTCGCGCTGCAGGTGGCCCAGGCCATTGAACTCGGTGGCGACTTCCTCACCCTCGTAGGCGATGAGGGTCACGTCATGGGCGAGCGAGGGGGCATCGGCAAGCTCGGCGAAGGCATGGAGGTAGACAGCCATGCCGGACTTCATGTCCACGGTGCCGCAGCCCCACATGACGGCATCCTCGCCAGAGCCTTCCATGTGGTGCGGGACGTTATCCGCGATGGGAACCGTGTCGATGTGGCCGGCGAGTACGACGCGGGAGGCCAGCCCCCGGTTCGTGCGGGCACACACCGTGTTGCCGTAGCGCTCTACCTCAATGGGAGCCCGCAGCATACGCAAAGCTTCTTCCACAGCGTCCGCGATCGCCTCCTCGTGGTGCGAGGGGCTGGGAATATCTACCAGCGCGGCAGTGAGTTCGACGGGGTCAGCATGCAAATCTAGAGTCACAAGTGGCCATCGTACCGCCGTGACAGGCCACGCGCGCGCCGATGTTAGGCTTTAATGCGTTCTACTCGAAGCCTATAGCGCGAAAGAATCTTCCTTATGAGCACCTCTCCAGCAGCGGGCAAGCGGCTGAAATCACGCCACCTCACCATGATGGGCCTGGGTTCTGCCGTCGGCGCCGGGCTCTTCCTCGGCGTCGGCGTAGGCATTCAGGCCTCCGGTACCTCGGTCCTTATTTCTTATGCCATCGCGGGCGGGCTCATCGCGCTCGTCATGGTCATGCTTGGCGAGATGGCCGCCGCACGTCCCTCGCTCGGATCCTTTTCCACCTACGCGGGCCAAGCCTTTGGCAACTGGGCACGGTTCACGCTGGGCTGGCTCTACTGGTTCATGCTCATCATGGTCATGGGTTCGGAAATCACCGGCGCCTCCGCCATCATCGCGGGGTGGACCGGCTGGGCGCCGTGGATCCCGGCGCTCCTCGCGGTGACCTTCTTCGCTATCGTCAACTTCGCGGCTGTGCGCGGCTTTGGCGAATTCGAGTTCTGGTTCTCCATCATCAAGGTCGGCGTTATCATCGTGTTCATCGCCATCGGCCTGCTCATGGCGCTGGGCTGGTGGCCGAACACGGACACCGTCCACCTGTCCAACTTCACGGAGAACTTCCTGCCCAACGGCGCGCCCGGTTTCGCCGCGGGCCTGCTCGCCGTCGCCTTCGCCTTCGGCGGCATCGAGCTTGTCACCATCGCCGCCGCCGAGTCCGAGGACCCCGCGCACAATGTGTCCACCGCCGTGCGCGCCGTCGTCTTTCGCATCATCGTCTTCTACGTCGGCTCCGTGGCTATCATCTCCCTGCTGCTGCCCTTCGACCGCATCCACGACGCGGACATCGCCGCACAGTCCCCATTCACGCTCGTCCTCGAGCAGGCCGGCCTGCCGGGCGCCGTCGGCGTCATGGAGGTCGTCATCGTCGTCGCCCTTCTGTCCTCGTTTAACGCACAGATCTACGCCACCTCCCGCCTCGTCTTCGACATGGCGCACGAGGGCAACGCGCACAAGCTCTTCCTCAAGACCTCCCGCACTGGCTCCCCCGTCAACGCCGTCATCCTCTCGATGATCTTCGCCTTTGCCTCGGTAGGCCTGCAGTACTGGAACCCGCCGGAACTGCTTACCTTCCTCTTCAACGCTGTGGGCGGCTGCTTGTTGGTCATTTGGCTCTTCATCACGGTCTCCTACCTCAAGCTCCACCCGCAGCTCAAGGCCAATGGCGAGATCACCGCGCTGCGCGTGCCGGGCTTTCCCTACGTCCCGTGGCTGGTCATGCTCGCCATGGCAGCACTCATCGTGCTCATGGTCTTCGACCCGTCCGCGCGCGGCCAGGTCATCGCCGTACTCGTCCTGTCCGCCGCCCTCATCGTCCTCGCCGTGGTACTTCCGGTGGGCAAGCGCGAGAAGCTTGTCCGTGAGCCCTCTGGCGCAGCCCCCGGTCAGGTGTGAGCCAGGTATCACTGAACTGAGATTCCTTTCAGGGTCGGCTAGACTCCTGAAACGATGTGCGCCGCGGCGCGGCGCTGCCCTACTAGACATTTACCTCACGAAAGTACTCTGACTTCTCATGACCTCAGCATCCGCCCGCGGACTGGCCACGCTCACCCACGACGGCACCGTCCTCGACGTTTGGTTCCCTGCTGTGTATACGGATCAGCCTGTGGACGCGACCGGCACCACCCGCCTGGAGCAGACCCCGCAGCAATTCGCTTCCCTCGTCGGCCCTGATGAGGAGCGTGGCGTCGCCCGCGTCGCCGTGGAGACGACCATCAAGGACCTGGACGAGGCTCCGGTGGACGCCTACGACGCGTACCTGCGCCTCCACCTACTTTCTCACCGCGCGGTCAAGCCACACGGCCTCAACATGGATGGCATCTTCGGCCTGCTCGCCAACGTCGTGTGGACCAATTACGGTCCCTGCGCCGTCGCCGACTTCCAGATGGTCCGCGGCCGCCTCGCCTCCCGTGGCCCTGTGGTCGTCTTCTCCGTCGACAAATTCCCGCGCATGGTCGACTACGTCGTGCCATCCGGCGTGCGCATCGGCGACGCGGACCGCGTGCGCCTGGGCGCCCACCTCGCTGAGGGCACCACCGTCATGCACGAGGGCTTCGTCAACTTCAACGCCGGCACGCTGGGCACCTCCATGGTCGAGGGTCGCATTTCCGCTGGCGTCGTCGTGGGTGACGGCTCCGACGTGGGCGGCGGCGCCTCCATCATGGGCACGCTGTCCGGTGGCGGCAAGGAAGTCATCTCCATCGGCGAGCGCTGCTTGCTCGGCGCGAACTCCGGCATCGGCATCTCCCTCGGCGATGACTGCGTCGTCGAGGCCGGCCTCTACGTCACGGCCGGCACCAAGATCGCCGTTCACGGCGCCGTCGCCACCGCCCTCGGCGTAGCCGACGGCGACACCGTCAAGGGCTCCCAGCTCTCCGGCGGCTCCGGCTTCCTCCTGCGTCGCAACTCCGTCACCGGCGCTGTCGAGGCCACCGAGTGGAAGGCCTCGGCCGTCAAGCTCAACGACGCGCTCCACAAGAACTAACGCGCTTTCGCTTTCGCCACCACCCCGCACCGCATCCCGCGGCGCGGGGTGTCCGCGTTTTCCTGCGCCTTGCCCCGCGGACCGGCGCACCGCCCACTCCGGCGGCCCGCCGCTCCCCGTCGCCGGCGGAGTGTGCTCCGCTGCCCCTAATGCGGACCACGCCCCACCGGCGAACTAGCATGATGAGCGTGTCTGATACATCCTCCTCTCCCCTCGGCCACGGTCTCAAGGTCCGCCACCTCACGATGATGGGGCTTGGCTCGACCATCGGCGCCGGACTCTTCCTCGGCACCGGCGTCGGCATCTCCGCCGCAGGCCCCGCCGTCCTCGTCGCCTATGTCATCGCCGGCTTCCTCGCCATCCTCGTCATGCAGATGCTCGGCGAAATGGGCACCGTCATCCCCGCCTCCGGCTCGTTCTCAGAGTACGCGGAACACGGCATCGGCCGCTGGGCCGGCTTCACGCAGGGCTGGATTTATTGGCTGGCCACCGTCGCCGTCCTCGGCGCAGAGATTACCGGCGCGGCCGGCTTCATCGGTGCATGGTTCGGCGTCACGCCCTGGATCCCCGCCGCCATCTGCGTCGCCATTTTCGGCATCATTAACCTGCTCCACGTCCGTAGCTTCGGCGAATTCGAGTATTGGTTCGCGGCCATCAAGGTCATCGTCATCGTCGCCTTCCTCATCATCGGCGCGCTCCTCATCTTCGGCCTCCTGCCCGGCCACACCTTCATCGGCACCGAGGTCTTCCTCGCGGACGGCTTCATGCCCAACGGCCTCGGCGGCGTTGCAGCGGCACTTCTCGCCGTGGCTTTTGCTTTTGGCGGCATCGAGGTCGTCGCCATCGCCTCCGCCGAGTCCGAAGACCCCAAGCGCTCCCTCGTCAACGCCGTGCGCTCGACCATCCTGCGCATCTCCGTGTTCTACCTGGGCTCGGTCCTCGTCATCACCTTCCTCCTGCCCTACTCGTCCCTGGGCAACGCGCAGTCCGCCGCCGAGTCGCCCTTCACCATGGTCCTCGAGCGCGCCGGCATCCCCGGCGCCGCCGGCTTCATGGAGGCCATCATCGTCCTGGCGCTACTGTCTGCCTTCAACGCGCAGATTTACGCGTCCTCGCGCATGATGCACTCGCTCGCCGCCCGCGGCGAGGCCCCCAAGCTCTTTACCAAGACCAACGCGAAGGGCGTGCCCACCAACGCCATCGCGTTGTCCGTGGCGCTCTCCGTGGTCATGGTCATCCTCAACTACGCCGACACCGGCTGGCTGCTCACCTTCATGCTCAACGCCGCGGGAGCCTCGCTGCTCATTGTGTGGGTCTTCATCGCGGTGAGCCAGCTGCGCCTGCGCCGCCAGCTCGAGGCCATCCACCCCCTGCCCATCCGCATGTGGGCTTTCCCCTACCTCACGTGGTTCGCACTCGCCATCTTCGTCGCACTTGCCGTGCTCATGCTCTCCGATGCCTCCGCGCGCGTCCAGCTCGTCTGCGCCGCCGCCATGTTCGCCATCCTCACCGTTGCCAGCATCATCAATGCCAAGGTCCGCGGCATCTCCCCCACCGCGCGCCTGCCGCTGCCCGACACCGCCCATGCTTCCGATGCACCCCGCGCCTAAGACTCAGCCCTGAGCTCCCCCGCGTTCACCCCCATGACGCACCCCATGCCCTGGACTCCCCACGGAGTCTAGGGCACTCGTGTCTGTGCGCCCGGCGACGCCTTATTTCATGCGCAGCTCCCCGCGCTGGCCCACCTCAAAGCCGTGGCCGTCGGCTGCCGTGACACTGAGATACGGCTCCTCCCCTGGCCCCTTGAAGGTCACACGCACGCCCTCCACATCGGTCTGCGTGCCGGCCTTAATTTCGCGCACGCGTTCATAGTTGTCCCCGCCCAGCTCAGACGCCATCGCGTCATCACTGCCCGCGTACCCATATCGGAACGTGCCATCCTCGGTACGCTCCACAAAGTCGGCCGGCGTTTGCCCTTCAGCGCCGTCGACCAAAGGCGCATCCATTTGGCCAATCATGCAGCGCACAGTGGCGCCCTCGTCCGCGATGTAGCAATCGCCCATGCCAAAGCGAATGCGATACTCGCCCGAGCCGATGCCACCCGCGAACGCGCCTGGATGCAGCCACGTAAGGCCCGCCTCCTCCGCCTCGGCACGCAGCCTGTCCGACTCGGCCTTCGACGCCTCATAGTCGTCCGTGGGCTCAGTGTTCTCCGCCGACGCAGTACCGTTCGCAGCGCTCGTCTCCGCAGCCGCAGAGGATTCCGCAGCCCCAGGCTGCGGCTGTGCCGTCGAGGTCACCACGATGACCTCCGGATCAGGCGACGTGCACGCACTCAGGCCCGCCGCCGCGACGGTAAGCAGGGACAGGGAAAGGAATAAGAAACGTCTCATGGACCCAACGTTAGCGCGGACCCCCGACATCACCATGTAGAAACCCCGGCGCCGCAGTCTGAGCTGCGGCGCCGGGGGACGGGGGCGGCCTAGGCGGGGTGGCTTTCTTCCACCACGCGTGGGGCCTTGGGCTTTGAGCGGAAGGTCCACAACTTGTTGATGATGAAGTTGATGGGCATCGCTACGATGATCGAGATGATATTGGCCCAGTAGCTCTTATTGCGCAGGCCTGAGGAGTCATCGAAGACTTCCGAGGACAGCGCGATAGGCGACGTGGGGTTCACCAACGCCACCATAATGACCTGCGAGACCACGTAAGCGCCAATGCCGGTGAGCAGGAACGGGAAGAACCCGCGCCACCACGACACCTTATCGACTGAGCTAAACGTCCACTTGCGGTTGAGCTGGTAATTCCACAAGTTCGCGACAAAGAAGGCAATGAACGCGAAGATGTTGTACCAGCGCACGTTGAAATCCGTGAAGGGGATCGCCAGCAGCGGGTCGTAGTAGTGAATATCCCAGACAACCTCGAAGAGCTTCTTCGCGACGACGAACATGCCCGCGTTGACCACGGTGCCTGAGCCGCCCACGAGACCGAATTTAATAAACTGCCCCACGTTTGAGGCGAAGCGGCCGGCCGTAATTGACGTGCTCATGGCGGCGCCCTTCCTAGTGGTGGATTTTTCTATAACTGTCCTAGGGTACCCCGCCAGTCCCGCGAAATTGAAAAGCGACGCTGCTTGCCGGTGAACGGATCGCTTAACCACAGCGACGTCGCAACCAGCGCCAACGGCGTAGAAAAGTCGTAAAGCGCCAGTCCTTTATCCACCGGATACGTGTCATCCCCCACAATCGGCGAGCCAAGATAGTTCAACAGCACGCGCAACTGGTGCGTATGCCCCGTCTCCGGCCGCAGCACCACCTCGTCACCGCGGCCCTCAAGCCACGTCCGCGTGAGCGTGCCCGCTGGATCCACGCGCACCTGGCGCTCGCCCCGTTCCTTGCGCATGCCTAGGTCCACGACGCCCGCCGCGCGCTCCAACGGTGGGGACACGAGCGCGTGATATTCCTTGTGCACCTTCCGCCGCGCAAACAGCTCTTGGTAGGCCCCACGCGTCGCGGGGTTACGCGAGCACACGACCACACCCGACGTGAGCCGGTCGAGCCGATGCAGCGGCACTATCTCGTCCTCACCACATTCCACGCGCAGCCGCGTTTGCACCGTCTCGCGCACAATTCGCCCGTTCGACGTCGTGGGGAGAAAATGCGGCTTATCCACGACGATGAGGTCGCGGTCAGCGTAGAGCACCTCGTAGTGGAAAGGAATCGGCGGCTCCGGCGGCACCGCGGGGTGGTACCACGCCGACACGGGCCGCTCCAGAAGACGTCCCGCAGGCAGTCGCTCCCCCGGTGAAAACGGCGAATCGCCTGCCGATGCCGCCCAATAGGCAACGTCGGCAGGCACCCGGCCCACAAGGACCGTCTTGCGCGGCGAGATTCCCTCCCGCGCCGGCGGTCGGTAGGAGCCGACCGGAGAGTTAGGACGCAAGGCGCGCGCACGCCGCGTCGACGCGCTCGTCCGTGCCATTAAGCCCCATGCGAATGAACTGCTCGCCCTCCGGGCCGTAGAAGTCGCCCGGTGCGACAAGGATGCCGCGCTCGGCCAGCCAGTCGACCGTGTCGCGGCAGTTTTCGCCACGGGTAGCCCACAGGTAGAGACCTGCCTCGGAATGCTCGATGCGGAAGCCCGCGTCCGTGAGCGCACGCACGAGCTTGGCGCGGCGCGCGGCATAGCGACCGCGCTGCAGCGCCTCTGAGTCGTCGTCCTCCAACGCTGCGACCATGGCCGCCTGGATGGGGCCCGGCGTGATAAGTCCGGCGTGCTTGCGCAGCTCGAGCAGCTCCGCGATAAGCGCAGCGTCGCCGGCGAAGAAGCCCGCGCGGTAGCTCGCCATATTCGCGGACTTTGACAGCGAATGCATAGCGATAAGGCCCGTGTTATCCCCGTCCGTCACGCGCGGATCGAGGATGGAGACCGGCTGCTTCTCATCGTCCCAGCCCAGACCGATGTAGCACTCGTCCGAAGCCACAATCGCGTTATTCGCGCGTGCCCACGCGACAACCTCACGCAGATACTCGATGGTGAGCACCTCGCCCGTCGGATTCGACGGCGAGTTGATAAATGCCAAGCCAGCAGAGCCGAACGTCGCCGGGTCAGACTCGCGCACCGGCGTGGCCCCCGCGATGAGCGCGCCCACCTCGTAGGTCGGGTATGCCACCGGCGGGATGACGATGGTCTCGCCACGCAGGCCGAGCAGAGTAGGCAGCCAGGCGATGGCTTCCTTCGTGCCCACCACAGGCAGCGTCGCCGCCGGGGACTCGACCGCAATGTTGTAGCGACGCGACAGCGCGTCAAAGATGGCCTGGCGCAGCTCCGGCGTGCCAGCCGTGGCGGGATAACCGGGAGCCTCCGCAGCAGCGGAGAGCGCCAGCTGCACGCCGGGTGCTACTGGGTCGACGGGGTTGCCCACCGAGAGGTCGACAATTCCGTCCGGGTGCGCCTGGGCCTGAGCTTTAGCTCCGGCCAGCGAGTTCCAAGGGAAATCCGGAAGTGTATTACCTAGCGGGGTGCGTGCCATCGATATCCATCTCCAACTAATTAGTCTTGATTTTGCGGCGGAAGTGCAGCCACGAGCGGAGCATCGAAGTCCTGCGGGCCCAGCGCCGCCGCGCCGCCCGGGGAACCCAGAGAATCGAAGAACGCCGCGTTCGCGTCGTTGTAGTCGAGCCACTCGTCCGGCACATCATCTTCGTAGAAGATGGCCTCGACGGGGCATGCGGGCTCGCAGGCGCCGCAATCCACGCACTCATCAGGGTGGATGTAGAGGGAACGCTTGCCCTCGTAGATGCAGTCGACCGGGCACTCCTCAACGCAGGCACGGTCCATCACGTCGACGCAAGGCTGCGCGATAGTGTACGTCATGGGTTTGAAATCACTTCCGAAAAATTGAGATTACGTCAGGGGGATGTGAACTTACCTAGTATGTCACTTCCCATGGAAGAAAGGCCACCCGCCCCCGGCTACTCCAGCCGCAAATAACAGGATGGTCGATAATGTGGCGGGCAACGCTTGCAGGCTGCCGATGCCCCCTGCTAGCGCCAGGCCCAAAAAGCCCAGCGTCCACACGATAAGGGGCACTGCGGCGACGAGGGTGCGGCGCGACCAAAGCAAAGCCGTGCGCGTGAGTACAAGGTTGAATCCAAATGCCACGGCGATGGTCACGGGGAACGGGATGGAGGTCTCCCCCAGCGGCAGACGCGCGCCGAGATAGACCACCTCGAGGAGCAGCGAGAAGATTGCACCGAGGCTCAGCCACACCAAGCCCGTCACCGCCTCACCCCGATCGAAATTCGTGCGAATCGCCGGCTGCGCCTGCTCTCGGGCCTGCTGGGAAGGCTGCTCCGCCTGCGCGTTATTCATCGCTCGAGTCCTGCGAACAGACCTGCAGCGCCTTCTGCTGGCGCCACCGCGGCGATACCTGCCTGGCCCAGGTGATAGAACTCGGCGCGCAGCAACGGCATGACGAGCAGGTTCGACAATCCAAAGGCCACCGGCGCCACGGCCGGGTCGCCAATGCCCGCGAAGGCCGACACCGGGTTCGTCCGCGACACCGTTCCATCAGCCAGCCAGATCTGCGTCGGGTGGGCGGCCATGCCCGCGCGCTTGGCGGCGTACGCCGCGTCATCGAGCGAGTAGCGCACGAACGTCTCGGCCTCCGAGGCCTCGTTCGTGAAGTTATCGAGGTAGTCCCTGTCCGGCTTCTGCCAGCCCTCCGGCGCGGTGAGTGTGTCGAGGCCCGCGTAGTTCTCTGCGCGGTCGAAGACAGCCCACCACACGCGACGGTCTCCCGCCGCGGTGTGCACCGCCTTATGCACCGCAATATGGTCCGGGTGGCCGTAGCCACCGTCCGGGCCGTAGGTCACGATAATATGCGGGTCGAGCTCCGCAAACCTGCCACGCAGGTGCCCCGCCGCCTCCTCGACGCGATTGACGAGCGCACGCGGATGCTCGTGCGCGGGTGAGCCTTCCATGCCCGAGTCGCGGAAGAAGCCGGCGCCGTTGACAAACTCGTGCTCGATGCCCAACGCCACGACGGCGTCTTCGAGCTCGCGCACGCGCAGGCCCGCCAGCACGCCGTTGTCCACGACGCCCTGGTACGGCTCGCCGATGACTTCGCCCTCATCGCCCAGCGTGAGCGTGAGCAAGGTGACCGTCGCGCCACGGCGCGCCAGGTCCGCGAGGGTGCCGCCGGTAAAGAGGACCTCATCGTCCGGGTGCGCATGCACCGCGACCACGCGGAAGCCAGTCAAATCCGTCATTCTTTTTGTCCTTCTTCCTCGTTCGTGCCCTGTTCAGCATCGTTGTCTTGGCCTGCGTCCTGATCGGCGCCTCGCGCTGCCTCGCGGACAGCCGTCGACGTCGCGGCCGGATCCTTGTCCTCGGGCGTCCACTCGGGTGCCGTCGCGAGTCCCGCACGCCATGCGTCCACTGTAGTCCCCGGCCCCACGATGCCCTCTCCCAGGGCGAGGAGCCGTGACTCGCCGAGCAACGGAATAACCACGTGGCTGCGCGCCTGCCACTCCGCCAACGCGCGGGCGGCATCGGCAGGCTTTGTCTCCCCGCGCAGAATCGCCGCACGCGTCACCGCCGCGTCCGGCGGGCAGACGCCAGACAGCTCGCCCGGGAAGGTCTCCGGAGTCTCGTCCTCGTCCCACAGATCGCCCAGCGACGTCGCGGTCTCCTCGCTCGTGCTCTCCGCCGCCGCGGTATCCTTCGCCGACGTGTCTGTCGCAGAAGGCTCCGGCGAATCCGGCGAGGTCGCCCCGGCTGGCTCAGCCGCGCTTGTTGCAGCCGACGACGTTGTCCCCGCCGGGACCGGATCGCTCGCGCAGACGTAGGAGCTGGCCACGCGGAGTGGATTCTCGTCCACGGTATCCCAGCTCAGCACGGCATCGACCTTGCCCGAGGGCAACGACTCCGCCGCCAATGTGCGCATGCGGTCCGCAACCACCTTCGCACTCACGCCGTGCAGGGCGAGCTGGTCGACAAGGATATTGGCCGCCGTAGCCGCCGTCGTATCGGAGGGATCGACGCCGATGCGCACGGGACGTCCCAAGGCGACGAGCTCTGCGACGTCGGGGGTCTCTGCCGCCTCGGACGAGGGGGCATCGGCAGCCTGGCCTGGGACATCGAGCGGTGCGGTGCGCCCGGTGGCCAGCCGTGCGACCTGGCGGGCATCGATGAGCTCCGCGAGCTGCGCGCGGGCTTCCTCGGGCAGCGCGACGTGCAGACGCAACTGGCGCGCGGTATCGACCGTCTCCGCGTCGACATCCGGCAGGAGCGAGAGTGCCTCGAGCGTGGTCTGCTCCGGCGTGAAGTCCGCGAAGCCAATCTGGCCGGAGCGCAGCATATTGATGGCCTGCTCCGCATCGCGGACCGAGCGCAACATGATGACGTCAGTGCGCGCAGGGTCTTTGCCCCAGTAACGATCGTTGCGGTTGAGCGTAATGACCCCACGGGCGCGGTCCACGGTCGCGACGAGGTAGCGGCCCGCCGAGGCCGGAATATCGTCTTGCAGGACCGTATCGAAGGCGACGTCACCGAACAGGTGGGACGGCACGAGCCCGTGAAAGAGCCCCTGCCAGTTCGCGACGCGTTCGCGGAAATCGACGGTGACGACGCGCCCGCCGTCGCTCGAGGCAATCGTCGAAATGGCTCGGTAGCCCGCCGGGTCCTGGACGCCGGCGGTGGTCACCATGCCGTGCCACAGGTAGCTGAAGTCTGCCGCGGAAATGGGCGTGCCGTCTGACCACTGCGCGGCGGAGGAAATCTTGTACCGCACGCGCTGCGCAACACCCCGCGGGGCCTCGACTTCCTCGGCGCTATCGAGCAGGTCTGTATCCATGACGCCGTTGCGGAACGCGGACGGCAGCACGAGGTCCGTGAGCTGCTGGACGAGCTCCTGATTATTCGCGGTGAGATGCGGATTGAGACCGCCTACCAGCGGATCAACGCCGATGGAGACCGTGGTGCGCTCCGGCACGTCCGTCGCCGCGCGCGTGGTCGTGGGAGTCCCCGTGACCGTCGCGGCTTCCTCGTCATCGACAACCGGCGGCGGGCCGGGGTTGGCAGCACACGCACTCAACGCGCCAACACACACGAGCGCAGTCGCGCCGCGCAGGAGGGGCTGGAGGAATCGCACCATGCCTCGTACTTTCTCCGCTTTCTCTACGGTAATTCTGTTGAGCCTACTGTAGCGCCGTGCAACGCACAGACGAACGCCGCCGCGCCCTCCTGCGTGAGAGCAGGCGGGCGCGGCGGCGCCGTGTGAAGCAGAATCTTACTTGTTCATCTGCTTTGCGCGCGACGCAGCGCGCTTACGGTCGGTCGCCGACAGTTCGACCTTGCGCACGCGCAGGACGTTCGGGGCAACCTCGACGCACTCGTCGCCGCCACAGAATTCCAGCGCCTCGTCGAGGGACAAGGTGCGAGCCTTCTGCAGGGTCACCGTGGCATCCGCGGTGGCGGAACGCATGTTGGTGAGCTTCTTTTCCTTCGTGATGTTGATGTCCATATCCTCATCACGGTTGTTGGCGCCCACGACCATGCCCTCGTAGGCCTCCATGCCCGGCTCCACGAAGAAATCACCGCGGTCTGCGAGCTGCTGCAGCGCGTACGCCGTGATCTGGCCGGAACGGTCAGCGACGAGCGAGCCGGTGGCACGCGACTTGATCTCGCCAGCCCAGACGTCCAGGCCGTCCGAGATGGAGTTGGCGATACCCGCGCCGCGGGTCTCGGTGAGGAACTGGGTGCGGAAGCCGATGAGGCCACGGGCCGGAACACGGAAAGTCATGCGGACCCAGTCGCCCTCACGGACGTCCATGGACTGCATCTGGCCCTTACGGGTGGCCAACAACTGGGTGACGGCACCCTGGTGCTCGGACGGGGTGTCGACCGTGAGCATCTCGTACGGCTCCATGGTTTTGCCATCGATGACCTGGGTAACGACCTGCGGCTTACCCACGGTGAGCTCGAAGCCCTCACGGCGCATGTTCTCGATGAGCACGGACAGCGCCATCTCGCCGCGGCCCTGGACTTCCCAGGCATCCGGACGCTCGGTGGGCAGAACCTTGATGGAGACGTTACCGATGAGCTCCTGGTCCAGACGAGCCTTGACCATACGAGCGGTCAGCTTGTCGCCGCCGCCCTGGCCTGCCATCGGCGAGGTGTTGACGCCGATGGTCATGGAGATGGCCGGCTCATCGATGTGGATCTTCGGCAGAGCAACCGGGTTGTCGACATCAGCGATGGTGTCGCCAATCATGATCTCCGGGATACCGGAAATAGCGATGATATCGCCCGCGATGGCCTCGGTATCCGGCTGGCGTTCGAAGCCGACGGTACGCAACAGCTCGGCAACCTTGACGTTCTTAACAACCTCGTTGCCGTCCTCATCCCAGGAAATCCACGCGACCTGCTGGCCCTTCTTGATCTTGCCGGAGTAGATACGCAGCAGAGCAATACGGCCGAGGAAGTCAGAAGAGTCGAGGTTGGTGACGTGTGCCTGCAGCGGGCCGTCGACGGAAGCAGACGGCTCCGGCAGGACGTTGTAGATAACGTCGAAAAGCGGCTGGAGGTCTTCGCCCTCCGGGACATTGCCGTTGCCCGGGTTCTCGATAGACGCAATGCCGGCACGACCGGAAGCGTACAGAACCGGCAGGTCGAGCAGCTCTTCAGCAGCGGCCTCAGCCTCCGGGTCGTCGAGACCCGCAGCGATTTCGAGCAGCAGGTCCTGGGACTCAGCAACGACTTCGTCGATACGTGCGTCCGGGCGGTCCGTCTTGTTCACACAAATGATGACGGGCAGCTTGGCTTCGAGGGCCTTGGTGAGCACGAAGCGGGTCTGCGGCAGCGGACCCTCGGACGCGTCAACCAGGAGGACAACGCCGTCGACCATGGAGATACCGCGCTCGACCTCGCCGCCGAAGTCGGCGTGACCCGGGGTGTCGATGACGTTGATGATGAGGTCGCCACCGTCCTTGCCCAGGCCCTTGCGGTGGATGGCCGTGTTCTTGGCCAGAATGGTAATGCCGCGCTCGCGCTCCTGGTCATTGGAGTCCATGACGCGGTCCGTGTGCTCGCCGTGGTCACCGAAAGCGCCGGACTGCTCCAGCATGCCGTTGACGAGGGTGGTCTTGCCGTGGTCAACGTGGGCGACGATGGCGACGTTGCGGAACTCGGTTTGGGTCACGAGGGGGATTCTCCTTTAAGAATCTGGGGGTGAAATTTCCCGCACCAGTGGCAGGTCCGCACCGCTTACCCGGGCAGCGACCTCAGAAGGCCTGCGGATAAGGGCGCTCATGTCCGTCAAGCGGGGCCGAATGCCGCCGCCGTCTGCACGGGAAAATCATGAACGGGAAAGAATCTTACCCCCAACACGGCAAAGACGCAGCATTAAGGGCCACGACAGCCACCTCACAGCGGCCAAGAGTGGGCATTCTCACCGCGAGCACACACTCGCAAGAAACGACACACCCCCACCCCAACACCGTCGCACACCCCAGCCAAAAGTCACAGATCGGTAACAATTTCACAGGAGTCCCACAAAATCCAGCCCTATCAGTTGACCGAGCAACTCAAGTGACTATTGTGGCTCATGTTGATCATTTGACAATAACTTCATGTTTGTTCAGCGGCGCGCCCTACGCTCCGCCCGACACGGATGGCTGGCCGGCCGTCTCCGTCGGTGCGGCGTAGCCCACGCCGCCGTCGGTGTATCTTCGTGCCTTCGCGCGGAGCGTGCCCGACCGCATTGTCTCCTATCCCAAGAAGGAAACCCTTTACCCGTGAGCTCCTCGGTTACCGTCCTGCGCCGTGCCGCCGCTGCGTGCGTTGCCTCCGCGACGCTCGCTGCGACCGCCACCGCCGCGGCCATTGTGCCCGCCACTGCCGCCGCGCCGGACTTCTCCTCCGTCACCGGCCTGCCCGCGTCCTCCAACCCGCTCGACGACCTAGGCCGCCCCACGCCGCAGACGCAGGCGCGCATTCACGCCTTCGTGGATCAGCCTTTCGTTCCGCAGGACCTTCGCAACGCCGTGCTCTCTGCGCTGGCGTTCAGCACCGGCGAGGGCTCCACCGGCGAGGGCGGCGTCCAGCTTGTCGAAGGCGGCCCCGGTTTTACCCAGTTCTACTGGCCGACGGTCTCCGCGAACTGCATCGGCGGCCAGCAAGACGCCATGGGCTCCGCCATCGCTGTGCCCGGCCCCACGGACATCCCGGCGCCTGGCGCTGGCCCCGGCGAGATGGTCTTCCTCTTTACCGCACTGGGTACGCAGACCGCCGCCCCCAACCAGGGCGCCATGAGGGTCCAGTGGTTCAACATCGATAATTTCGCGTTCGGCGAAACCCCGCTCACCAACCACGGCATCAACCCGGACGGCCCCACGACGGTCTCCGGCCGCGCGCAGACCGGCACCGGCACCGTCATCGCCGTGCTCTCCGGCGCCGTGAACACCGCCGAGTCGCACTGCACCTTCGCCCCCACCGCCGCCATCATCGAGGCCAAGTAATGCACGCGCCGAAGCTGGAGACCTTCCGCCTCGCCGACCACATCAACGTCGATCCCAAGGGCATCGACCGCACCGTCGACACGTACGAGCGCCACGAGTTCGGCCTCTACATGGCCCGCGGCGCCAACCACCCGCGCTTCGGCTACCTCGAGTCGTGGCTGCTGCCGGACCTAGGTCTGCGCGTCAACAAGTTCCATGAGCGGGCGGGCGGCCACTTTTACCAGGACTTCTACATCGACGTCGCCAGCATTGAGCCTTCCGATGCCGCCTGGACCACCCGCGACCTCTACATCGACCTTCTTTCCACGACCGGCTCCCCTATCACCGTCGATGACATCGACGAGCTTTCGCAGGCCACCGCACAGGGGCTCATCTCCGCCGAGGACGCCGAGTTCGCCATCGAGGCCACCCTGCGCGCCGTCGACGGGATTACCCGTCACAACGACAACGTCCTTGACTGGCTCACGGCCATTGGCTACCCACTCACATGGGCGGAGCATGTCGAACTCGTGCCGGAAGGTTAGCGAACCAGTAAGATTAGCGCGTCTATCCCCTCCCTAGCGCAAAGGATTTCTTCATGGCCGGTGGACTCTTCGCCCTTCTCGATGACATCGCACTCATCGCCCGCTCCGCCGCGGCGAGCGTCGATGACGTTGCGGCACTCGCTGGAAAGACCTCCGTCAAGGCAGCCGGAGTTGTCATCGATGACGCCGCTGTCGCCCCGCAGTACGTCCAAGGCGTCCAGCCCGCGCGCGAGCTGCCCATGATCTGGCGCATCACGAAGGGCTCGCTGCGCAATAAGCTAGTCGTCATCCTGCCCATCGCGCTCATCCTGTCCTGGATCGCGCCGTGGGCGCTTACTCCCATCCTCATGGCCGGCGGCACCTACTTGTGCTTCGAGGGCGCGGAGAAGGTCATCCACTTCTTCAAGCACGATGAACACCACGAGGATGCAACTCCCACGAGCGAGTCTCCCAAGGAGGCCGAGGACCGTCTCGTCTCCTCTGCCATCACCACGGACCTCATTCTGTCCGCGGAAATCATGATCATCTCCCTCAACGCCGTCATGGAGGAGACGTTCTGGTTGCGCCTGGGCACGCTCATCGCCGTCGCCATCGTCATCACGCTCGGCGTCTACGGCGTCGTCGGCCTCCTCGTGAAGATGGACGACATGGGCATCGGCCTGCTCAAGCGCCACAACGGCAAGTCTGCGCTGGGCACGGCCCTCGTCAAGGGCATGCCCATCGTCCTCAACATCATCTCCGTCATCGGCACCTTCGCCATGCTCTGGGTCGGCGGCCACATCGTCATCAACGGTCTCCACGAATTCGGCGCGCACGAGCTCCACAACCTCATCGAGCGCGCGACAGCGATCGCCTCAAACGGAGCCCTGCAATGGCTCATCGACACCGGCATCTCGCTCGTGTTCGGTCTCCTCCTTGGCCTCGTGGTGGTCTCCATCATCACCTTCGCCAAGCGTTCGGCTGGTTCTACCGCGCGTTCATAAATTCCTCCTCGAGGAGTTGCTTTTCTTCTTCCACCCACGCCGGCAGCGGGCCTTCCAGCTCCGGCGCGACCGGCGTGCCCGGCGGGTGATACCAGCCCTTGGGCGGTACCCAGTAAATCGTCCCGCGCCTTCTTAAAAACCCGCGACCATCCACCTCGTTGACCGAATTGTGATACTGGCACGCAATCGTGAGATTCTCCGGGCTCGTCTCCCCGCCATCGCGCCAAGCTTCAAGATGGTGCACCTGGCAATCGTGCGCGCCCTTCGAACAGCCCGGCCACGGGCAGACGGGATTTTCGCCCATGGCCATCAGCCGCTGCTTCGTGGAGGC